>JAAYRJ010000047.1 GCA_012518845.1 Clostridiaceae bacterium | reverse complement strand
TATAAACAAGTATCCAAGAAAAATCTTGGATGGGCAAAGCGCAGAAAATTTTCATCAGGCTGCAGCCTGATGAAAAAGAAACTAACATTGTATGGAATTGCGTTTCAGTTTAACTTGCAAGTTACTTTTTGTTTGTTTTTAATTAAAACTGTTTATACGCTCGTTGAATAAATGTTATACTTGCAAGTGTATATTTATTCAAATAAATTAGCAAGCATTTATTTGTAAGTTTAATTACATCTTGATTAAATCTTGCTTTTCTTTAATATTTTTTGTTTTTCGAGACAAAAAGTGTTGAAAGACCGTTTTTTCGACCCTCATTTCAATGATTACAACCTGTTGTAAGCATGACTTTACTTAGTATCTCCTAACCAAATTTAATTTAACTTATTTATTCACAGTAGGAAAATATACATATAATTTTCCAATTGAATATAAACAGCTAAGATCTATGAATTTTACCATTCCTAGATATTTCTTAACTATTAGTTTCTAATCTAGTTTTATGTTTCTCCCAAGAAGATCCGATCAAACCATAAATTGATAAAATAAGTAGCGGTAAATGTAATACACCCATCCACCAGTTTATAGGATTAAAAACAAACCAAGTTAGCATGTTGACTATACCAAAATAAAGACCAACAAAAGAAATAATATGTAATGTTGGTAGGTGTACACCTTTAATAAAGATTAAAAGAATACCAATCACAAGTGGGGTGATCATACAATATGTGACGCCAGTATCATTTGTTAAGATATTATTTAAGCCAAATACAATTTGCTCATTTTTAATAACATAAGGCTCAACAAAGGCTAAGAGCATTGGTATTAAAACCCAAAGGCGTTTGGGATCAAGATCATGTTTCATGTATTTTGTTAGACCTTTGAATAAATCAAAAAAGACAAATGCTATAACTGCATATTCAATCAGGAGATTGCCAGTTATCAAAACCCAGCCATATTCTTGGGTCATTGCAAGATTTTGACCAATGCCTATAATGAGTAAAATTATGCCGTAATATGCTAGTAGCACTTTACTGCCTGCTTCTTTAAGGAAAAATTGAGAAAAAATTACTAGACCCAAAATAAGTTTTGTAATTGGCATCAGCCACTCAAACTGAGTAATATAGGGTGAACTCAAAACTTGAAAGATTACAAGCGAAGTGTCTTGAGGATCATAATGAATCTCACTCATAGCTGGTAACATTACTAATGCAATGAGAACTAGCTTGAACCAAACACGATAAACTAAAGGCTTCTTCAATTGTTCATTATTCATAAAATTTACTTTATGCCTTTCTTTTTTAAAATATTTTTTTGTAAATAATGAATAGCAAAATTCTTTTGTTATTTAAGCAATCCAAAAACAGTGATTATAAATAGTACATTCAGTATTACTCTACCTTAGAATTTGAGATTTATTGTTAATTCTTCCTTAGCTGGATGTAAGGGTAAGGTAAATTGAATTTTGGAATAATATTTAATTACCTAGCCTTATATTGTATGATGGTTTTGTATGTAAATATTAAAAAACCTGTTGGTGGATTGCCTTTTTGCTAGCAGATTTACGATCAAGATTAAGGGGAAAAAATGTTAAATAGTTACAAAAATAAATATCAGTATCGTGATTTTAAGTTGAGCGATTTAGGAGAGAGATTAGCTAGACTTCAGCGAATTGCGCAAGCAAAAGGAATTGGTGCAATAATAATTATTGACGGCTGGGAGTCTTCTGGTAGAGGAACAATCATCAAAGAATTAACGGAGGGATTAAATCCTAAACATTTTAAAGTTAAAGTTTTTGATCGTGATCGTTCTTTTTATCCTTATATGGGCCGTTTTTGGCAAAATATTCCAACCTATGGTGACTTAACAATTTTTAATCGTTCTTATTATTTTGATCTGTTTAATGATCTAACAATTGATGAAAAGCTACTTGAAGAGCGCCTATTTGCAATCAAATCATTTGAGCAAACTTTATATAATGATCATTTATTAATCTTAAAGTTTTTTATTGATGTTGATCAAGCAACTCAAACTGAAAGAATCCACGCCTTTACAGATACAGATTATCAATCATTTTATGTGGATACATTCGATCAGGATCAAAACGAAAACTATGATGATTACCGTAAGCATATGAATAATATCCTCGAACGCACATCATACCCATATTTAAATTGGCACATTATTGATTCTTCTAAAGTCAAAAATGCTGCAAGAGAGGTATTAGGTCGAACAATTGAAGGTTTTCAAAAGGCAATCGAACGTGTTGCCATAAGACGTGAAGATGGTATTAGATTATTTCGTGATTATCAGGAGACGGAATATACACTCGAAAATTTAGATCTTTCACCTACTTTGTCTCGCAAAAAATACGACGCTTTAAAAGAAGATCTGCAAGAAGAAGCTTATAAAACTATTTTAAAACTTAGAAATAAAGGTATATACACTACACTAGTCTTTGAAGGAATGGATGCAGCTGGTAAAGATGGGGCTATTGAACGTTTAATTAAAAAGATGGATCCAAGAGTATATACAGTACATGCAATTTCAGCTCCTGATCAAACAGAACTTGCTCATAATTATCTGTGGCGTTTCTATAATCGTTTTACTCAGAGACCCCATCTAGATATCTTTTCTCGTTCATGGTATGGCAGGGTTATGGTGGAAAGAATTGAAGGTTTTGCTACGGAAAATGAATGGGAACGTGCCTATGACGAAATGACAGAAATGGAAAAGCATCTGGTTGACTGCAATAGTTTGGTCTTGAAATTTTTTGTGATGATCGACAAAGAAACTCAGTTAGAGCGTTTTGCAGCTCGTGAAAAAGACGTAGATAAACAATATAAAATTACAAATGAAGATTGGCGTAATCGAAATCGTTGGGACGATTATGTTGAGGCGATGAATGAAATGTTAGTGCGAACGAATAAAGATTATGCGCCTTGGATTATTATCGAAGGTAACGATAAGCAACACGCCAGAATCAAAGTTATAAAAGAATTTATCAAACACGGAAAACAAAAATTAGCCGAAATAGAATAACTAAAAAAACATTTGAGAATTTTCTCTAGAAAAAATTAATATTTTTAATTTCAAATTTGAATTTTTAGGAGGATATTATGAGATACATTGCTAAGGAAGATCGCTATGAAAAAATGAAATACCGTCGTTCTGGTAGGAGTGGAATTGAGCTACCTATCATCTCTTTAGGTTTATGGCACAACTTTGGAGATATTACGCCTTTTAAAACACAACAAGAAATTTTGCGCACTGCGTTTGATCATGGCATTACCCATTTTGATTTAGCTAATAATTATGGACCTCCATATGGTGAAGCTGAACGAAATTTTGGTGTGCATTATCTTAGGGATTGGAAGCCTTATCGAGATGAGCTAATTATTTCTTCTAAAGCTGGTTATGATATGTGGCCAGGTCCTTATGGTGATTTTGGTAGCCGCAAATATTTAATCGCTAGTATTGATCAAAGTCTCAAACGTATGAATCTTGATTATGTAGATATTTTCTATCATCATCGCCCTGATCCTAAAACACCCTTGGAAGAAACCATGGGAGCCCTAGATCAAATAGTTCGCTCCGGCAAAGCATTATATGCAGGTATTTCCAATTACTACGAACCAGAAGAAGCAAAAAAAGCCATTGAAATTTTAGAGGACCTTGGTACACCTTGCCTAATCCATCAACCTCGTTATTCCATGCTAGATCGTAGGATAGAAAATGGTCTTACCGATGTACTTTCTGAAAAAGGTGTTGGCTGTATTTGCTATTCGCCTATGGAAGGCGGAGTATTATCTGGTAAATATCTAAAAGGTATTCCTGAAGACTCACGCATTGGATCCGACCCGCGTTATCTAACATCTGATGACATTTCAGATGATGACTTAGAAAAAATAACTGCTTTGCAAGAAATTGCTACAGCTAGAAATCAAACACTTGCTCAATTAGCACTTGCTTGGGTATTAAGAGATGAAGTAGTTACTTCTGCCTTAATTGGTGCAAGTAGGCCAGAACAAGTCTTAGAAAATATTCAAATTGTTGAGGCTGAACCTTTGACAGAGTCTGAATTAGAAAAAATTGAAGAAATACTAAAATAATAAAAAATGCCAGTGCTTAGCTTATAGTTAGTGACACTGGCATTACTATTTTTTTCTACAATTTATCTTGATTTAATGTTTTTGCTTATTTTGATTTATAATCAATCAGTGCATCTAAGATCTCGGGTGTTGAGGGCGGGCAACCAGTGACAAATGTACTAAAACCAGCAGTACAAATACCTGAACCAAAGCCAGATCCCTTTTCCCCTTTAAAAGCTTGACCTACTTTGATTTTATCCTGGAAAAAATCACTTAGATTGTATCTTTCATCATATCTTGCTAGAGCTTGAATCAAATTAGCATAACAAGCAGAACAAGCTTCTTGTTCATCAACTGCCTGTTCTAAATAGCTAACTTTAGCACCAGGTACTACTGCCGGAATTGGAACTCTTGCTTCATTTAGTTCTGTTATTGTGGCTTCGGCTAAATTAGTGGAGCCAACATTAAGTTCAGCAGCAAGTCGCAAATGTTCTATCTCCTCAGGTTTATAGCCCATACAACTTGCCATATAGCTATCGTTAAGTACAGGATCGGCTGTACAAAACAAACGATTCATGGGTACGGGATTACCACCTTCTTCAAAATCTAAATCACCACAAATCCCATCTGTAATAATCAAACTTTGAGGTAAAGCTACGTTCAAAGCTGCAATTGGCATGTGCAGCCCTTTACGATGAAAAGCACGTTTTTCACTATCAGAAATTAAACCTTTCATATTTTTAAGCGCACCTGTCATTTTGGTCTGACAATGCCCTTTCATTACTGGGATATTAATTAGATAATCTAGTTGTGTTGCCGTACGTGAAACAGCCATCTTGTGTCCAGAATGTTCTAATATTACATAATCATCAGTTTTGGTATCCAGCAGTTCAACCCCGCGTTGTTCTGCCATTTCCTGCCAACCAAGATCACGATAAGCTGCCTTAGTGGAATCACCAACCCAAGAACCTTCTAAAATAATAATATTGTCAAAACCAGCCTCTTGCAGATAACAAACTAATGCTTCTGCTATTTCAAGATGAGTTGTTGCACCATTAGAAGGAGGATTATTAAGCACCAAATTGGGCTTAAGCCCAATGAATGAATTTGGCTCTAAATGTGACTTAAGATTGATGTTATTTAAGATCTTCAAAGTCATGTCAAAAATATCTGAACCATAAATCACTGTAATTTTATTTTCTAAATCAGGTAATTTCTTAATCTTTACTTGATTATCTTTTTGACGCATAAATAAAATAATTTTCCTCCCAACTTTTATCAAAAATTAATATAAAATTATTGTAATGGGTGTTTAGTATACATCATTTATAATGAAGTTATCTAGGAGATTGGCGTTACTCCAAATTATTAGCTCAAACTTCTGCCTTATTAATCTATCTATTGGGATGTCTGATTAATCATAATCTTTAACAAAAGGAATAAAGTCAGCGTAACCACGATCTTTCATTTCTGCTAAAGGAATAAATTCAAGGGCAGAGCCGTTGATACAATACCTCAAACCACCATCTGCTTGTGGTCCATCTTCAAAAACATGGCCAAGATGAGAATCTGCAAATTGGCTTGTTACCTCAACTCTGGTCATATTATGCGAGTAATCCATTTCGTAGAGCACTGCAGCTTGTTCGATGGGTTTGGTAAAACTTGGCCAACCACAGCCTGCATCATATTTATCACGTGAGGAAAAAAGTGCTTGTCCAGAAACTATATCTACATAGATTCCTGGCTCATCTTGTTGATCATATTTATGACTAAAGGGACGCTCTGTACCTGAGTTTTGAGTTACCTCATACTCCTCTGCGCTTAATCTTTGACGTAATTCCTCATTCGAAGGAATAGCCAAACGCTCATCCTCACTTAAGGGAATATCTGCATGTGAGAGATTAATATGGCAATAACCACTAGGATTTTTCTTCAAATAATCTTGATGGTATTCTTCGGCTTTAACATAATTTCTTAATAGCTCATTTTCGACTGCCAGTGGTTCCTCAAACTTTTGTTGTAATTGATCCAAGCTGTTTTGAACCCTTCTAATCGTTTGTTCTTGAAGTGAATAAATTCCTGTTCGATATTGACGACCAATATCATTACCTTGCTGATCAACACTAATTGGGTCAATGATTCTAAAATAATGGAGTAAAATTTCTTCAAGTGAAATAGTGTTTTCATCATAGATTAATTTTAGAGTTTCTGTATGATCAGTGCGACTAACTTTCTCATAATTGGTATCGTCGCTTTTGCCATTAGCATAGCCAACTTCTGTATCTAAAACGCCATTTAGTTTAGCAAAATAACCCTCAACACCCCAAAAACAACCACCAGCTAAATAAATTGTCTGCTCATTTTGATTCAAAACTTTCATCCTAAATTCCTCCTCAGCCTGCTGATTTTTGGCTAAAACAATATTTTCATCTTTATTATCAAGTGTGTTTACTAACCTATTATCTAGCTGATCAGGGTTATTTGTGGTTTCTCTTGTTACTTGATTGTGAGTGTAAGCAGAAAGAAGTATGGCGTGGACTATTATCATTAAAGGAATTCCAACTGTGAAGAGTTTGTCCCGAGTTTTATGTCTAAAAATTTTCATACCCAAAAAAGCCCCAATTGAACCACCTAACAAGGAGACAATTAGTAAGGTTTTCTCACTAATGCGCCAGCTTTTTCTCTTTGCTTTGATTTTATCAAGCAAAAACAGCCCAAAAGCAACTAAATTAATCACAATCAAATAGACTAACAATAATCCATGCTGCGAAAGTTCAGAAAAAAGTTCAGAAAAAAATTCTATATCCAAAAATCTCACCTTTTCTTAAATGTTTGTTTAATAAGAAGGATTATAACATTACCATGTTTTATTTTTTGAATGTTTCCTTAGATTGATATTGTGACTAGTATACAGACTTTGGAAGTTATAACAATATCCCTTGATTTATACCTCCATCTTTTAATTCCCTTTCTCATTCACAACATTATATTTGATATCTTTAGGAGTCCAAACAAATGACATTACCTGTTTCACATACAGTCTTATCTCTAATGATTATAGAAAAATAAAATATGAAAAAGAAAACCTACCATCATGGAAATTTGAAAGAAGTATTAGTATAAACCGGATTAAAAAGTCTAAAAGAATTTGTCGAAGATCACCTGTCTTTAGGTGGGCTATAATTTCAATATTGTCTCGGAAAATATTTCTCAGTGAAGATGAAATAGCTCTATTGATATTTCACCAAGAACAAATACATTTCAGAATTAATAAAATTATTAAATCCCCACTTGCAAAAACTAATAACAGGAATTTACTTTTTCAATTGGGGTTAATAAAATAAACAGGTGATGAATTTAATATCAATCGCGAAGACGATGTGTGGCTTAATAATTCAGTTATGAACATGAACAAATTGCCACCTGATAACATCTAGACCCCGAATAATAACAAAGTGGAAGTGACTTCCACTACAGAAACTATAACGATATGCTAAATATGACAGGTCGTTTTTTATTATTGGCTTAAGCCAATAACAAAACCCTTGAAACGCTTTCATTTCAAGGGTTTTCTCATGGAGCCCATTGCCGGAATTGAACCGGCGACCTCATCCTTACCATGGATGCGCTCTACCTACTGAGCTAAATGGGCAATTTATTTGTTAAAGCAAAGTTAATTATAGCAATAATAGTCTGATTGTCAATTTTTTCTCGTATTTCAACAATTAAAAACAAAATCTAAAATTATTAATTCAGCTCTGCTTCGGTTAAGCGTACTGTCACTCTGGATCTACCGTCTAATGTACAAGTAAAAAGAGTTAAGGGATAATTTGTTTCGATCATTTCTTCTACATTATTTTCATGAATAATTTCTTTGCCTGCAAAGTCATAAACTTTTTGCCTGTCTAATACATCTGTAAAAATAACTTGATCGCCTTCTACTAAATAATTAAGGCCAGCAAAATGTGATTTATTACCATGTGCCATAATAACAAGCGAGTCTGAATAATTTTCCCCATGATATAAATTGGCATAGCCCCACATCAAATCTTCATGCCAATCTACTGTTACCGGTAGCTTTAAATCAATGTTTGGAATTTCTAAGACACCAACAATTGGGGCTCCATCTACGTCTACTATAAGGATTTCTTCTTCCTCATCTGGTAAAATTAAGGTATTTGTAATTGTGTTTGTATTTTCCGATTTTGTCCTTGTCGCTATTTGGAGTTGTTCTTTTGATTCTTCAAATTTTGCTAATACTTGCTTGGATGTTTTTTCTGCATTTTTGTCCTGAATAATATTGTGCACGACAAGTAATAGTGCTAAAAATAATAGTAATAAACCTGAGATACGCAATATTTTTTTGTTAGTTTTCTTCATTTTCTTCACCTAAAATACTAAGCAAAAATAAGATAAGTCCAGCAAAAATCAAAAGAGGTACAGGCCACCAAAGTTGCCCGGTGTAGGGAAGTTTTTCTTCCCTGGCTTTTAGCTCATCATCTGGCTTTTGACCCAGATCATCTGCATCTCCTCTTATTTTACCTGTATAAATAGAATCTGTCTTAACCTGGCTGCCAGTTGATTTTGGGTCTTCTAATTTACTGGGATCAGAAGCTGTTGTTCTATAAATCTCCAAAACATATTGCCCAGCGCCTACAGACCTAATTCGGTAAGCGAATCCTGCTGGTAATTCTAACATCAGACCATAAAGTTGCTCTGGATTTAAGTTGGTAAAAGCAAAACTCCATAAATTGTTTTGATCTAAGGTTTGTGTACGCAATAGCTCCCCAAGACTAAATAAAGAAAGAGAAATATATTCTGGTCTATCTTTGGCAGGAATATTAAGCCATCTAACCCGAACCAAAATCTGCTCAGCTGCTTCTACGGAAATTTTATCTGGTTTAATTTCAAAGGAGAGGTTTTGATTATTGAAATTAAAAAAACTTGATCTAAATTGATATACATTGTTACCAATTTTTTTCTTGTCATAAATGATTCCGTAAAGGCCGGGTTCAGTAGGTTCAAAATTTAATTGGTTAGCTTCTGTTTTTAAAGAAACAAGTGGCTTCATCCCTTTTTCCGCAACAAAAAACTCCAGACTTTGCTGAATATTTTTATCAGTGTAGTTTGATTGCGTTATCTTAAGGCCTCTATTTTCTAATTCTTTAAAGTCCTCAGAAAAAACTAAATTATTTCCAGAAAAAGATCCAAGATAATACACATTACCAACTGGATTTAAATTAGAATCTGGCAACTCAACTACCACCTGGCCATTTACTATAACAGGCATTTGGAAAAGTAAGAGTATAAATATTAAAATGTAAATAATATTTTTTTTGCTCACTTATTTGATTTCCCTCTTCGCTTGTTCCTTCCTCAATCTTCTTTTATCAAAATAAAGTAACAAAATAATTACAGCTATCGATAAAGGTACCATCAATACTAAAGCCACATAAACTGGCTTAACCGGCGTTGCCTCCGAGATTAAATAAAGTTCAGCTTCCTCATTCTCAATCCGGTGACCTCTAACTAAAAGCCGATGTGTATTAATACCATAAGGCGTGCATGTTAATAAAGTTACATAATCCTCATTTGGGTCAATCAACAATTCATTGATTTCATGTGGTAAGACAATTTTTATTTGATCAACCAGATAAGTTAGTTTTTCACCTAAAACATATATGTAAAAAACATCCCCCTCCACCATTTGATCAATATCGGTAAAAAGCCTAGCCGAAAGCAGACCCCGATGGCCCGTTATTGTGGAATGGGTACCAAGACCGCCAACCGGTAAGGAAGTCCATTCAATATGTCCCACTGCCGACTGCAGAATATTATCAGATGTCCCATGATAAATTGGTAACGAGATATTAACAGATGGAATTTCGACATTTGCCATCACCTGACTATTCTCTAAACTCAACTGCTCATAGTAATCTGCTAATTCCTCTTCCGTCATAGTGGTCGGATATGATCTGTTAAGCAGCCTGTCATTATAGGCTCTAGCATCTTCTAAGATGTCTTGAATTTTCTTATGAGAAAGATTGGCTACTTCCTCATCATATTCATTAGAAACCCTAGTTGATCTAGAAGCATTCCAGAAATCCGAAATCGAGGGGTAGAGCAAAAGGGAGATCCCTATCAATAAAAAGATCGCTAAAATAATTGAAACTTTATCTTTTTTCACATGATCACCCTTGATGATCTACCATTATTTGTTATTCTCTGTACTCTTTGATCTCTTTCTAGCAATAATCAATACTAATGAACCTATGAATAAAATAGCTCCAACTGTATAAATCATCGTACGTCCAACACCACCTGTGGATGGAAGCTCACCACCGGATTGGTTTTTGATTTTTACGGTGTTGTCTGTTAAATCTGATGCTGTTTCTTCAATGGTTGCTTTATAAGTCATTTTTGTTGGATTAGTAGCTGGTGGTGTTACAGTTTCCTCAGCAATCTCTAATTTAATTCTTCCTTGAATTGCATTAAAACCATCAGGTGCTGCTGTTTCTTCGATGTAGTATGTTCCTGGTTTAAGACCTACGATATTGAAAGTTGCATTTACAGTTCCTTCAGTTGTAGTGGTTATTTCGTCAACGATTCCTGTCGGATCATGATAATATTTTTCTGATGTTGCATCTTTAGTAAATTTTAATGCAGTGCCGCCAGTAGCTTCTGTGAAGATCTTAAATTTTGCATTGGCTAATGGTTTTTCTGTAGTGCCATCGAGCGTATATTTCTTAACATTAAAGTCTGTGGTTCTTACTGATGCTTTTGCAGTTAAATCTTCTACATCTGTTGAAGGGTCAAAAGCTAATGTTGTATTATTTAAATTATCAACTAGTCCAGAGTGATTACTCGTACTAGCAGTATTATTTAATTTTGCTGTATAAGTAATTCTTACTGTTTGATTTCTTAAATTTCTAATGGTTTCTACGGGGAAAGTGAGTTTTAATTCTCTGGGAGTATCACCTGAAAATGTTGATGTTTTTGTTATTGTATAGCCTGTTTCAGTTCCAGCAGTAATATCTGTAGCAGCATTTGTACTATCCACTCTTTCAATTTTTAATCCAGATACATAATCAAGACTAGTACCTAAAATATCTGTTAATGTAAAAGGATGATTGGCATGTGCTGGAACTGTAAATTCTATTTGATAATTTACATTTTCACCAATATTAGCATAAACTGAATCAGCAAATGCATTTTCTTGTTCACCTGTCGCCACTGGTAATCTTACCTGCTTTGTCAATGTTGGCTTAATGTTTTTGTCAACCACTTCTACTTCTGTGTCTGTTGTATTAAGGGATACGATTGAGCCTTGGCTTGATTTAATAAGATAATAGCCTAGTGGTAAATTAGAAAACTCTAATCCTTCAGTTCCAGTTGTCCCTGTATCATTAACTTTTACCAATCCCAAATCTGCTGGCTTGCCATTATTATATAACCAATTGGAAAAGTCGTATTTATTAATTATATCGCCTGTTCCTGTTGTGCCATCATCAAGAGGATAAAGTATCTTATCATTAACTATTTTTCTTCCTGCTTGATTCGTTTTATCTGTTAATATCCTAGCATAATCTGTTCCTGTAAGTGCCGTTTCCAAATCTGCTGATACTGCTGTATAGTTATATGCTTCATTAGTTTTATTATCAGCAGTTCCTTCATAACTATAGGTCAAATCAAACACCCTATAGATTTCATATGTTACGCCTTCTGTTGGATTGGTAATGGTTATCTTACCATTATTCTGTGCTTCTGCTGCTTGGGGGCTAATGCTTGCCAAGATTAAGACTAGGGCAAGTATTAGCATTGTGATGTTTTTACTAAATTTTTTCATTTTTTCCTCTCCTTTGTAATTTAGTTAAATGTTTTTTTCTTCTATATATTAATAAAGTTGAAGCTGCCACAATTGTGATAACTGCTACTTTGTTAATAACTTCTCTACCTATGCCTCCTGTTTCTGGTAGGCGGTAATTGGTTCGGTCAAGTTGGAGCCTTAAGATCATCAATTCATTTTGATAAGTAGCTCTAAAAACGCCCATCTCGGTTTTGACTTCTTCTTTGGTTAGATCTTTATATTCTTCTCCGATTTTCATTTTCAAGCTAGGTGTTAATTTTCCGCCTTGATTTACTATTTCAACAATAAATGGATTTTCCAATGGATAATATGTTTGATCTTTCCCGCTATTTGGATCATATATTTGATCAAGGGCATATTGATTGTCAGGATAAAAGGATAGATTGTAGATAATATCTATTCCTTGATTATTTGTTGAATAATATCCTGTATGTCCTGTGGCAGCTATATTTTGATGTTCTTTTTCCAATTGATAAAGTGTTGTACCATTTATGTCTTTTGGTTTATTAGGGTCGCCACCTTCATCTAGATCGCCATATAATTTAAATTTTATACCTTCTAAAGGTATATAATCATTGAAGTTTTTTGAACGACCTTCTATTTGAAGTGCCAAGTCAAAGACATCGGTATAGGTATTGGTCAAATGGAAAGCTGTTTGGCCTGCTCCTACAAATTGATCATTTTTAATTATATAGGGATAATCCAAAGGATTGATAGCTACTTCATTGATTGTTGCATTTCTTTTTATTACTGGATATTTTTCTATTTCTGGATTGTATTCATTGACGACTATTTCATCCATTTCATTAAATAGAATTGTGCCACCAGCTCCATCATCAAATGTTTCGATATACCATTTCATGCTTTTATCTCTTCCAACAAAATTTGCATTATTATAATTTAATATCTCTGTATATTGCACACCATCATTCTTTGCTATTAATTCAATATAAAATGTATCAGCTCCATCACTTAAAGCAATTGCATCAAATTCAGCGAAAGTTATTCCTTCAAATTGTTTTTCAATCATTAATAATGGGATGTCATCTATGGTATTTGTTACATCGATAAAATTAAATCCCCTATCGCCATCATTAAAATTACCAGCTTTTGCTGTGTAATATTGATTATTTGTAAAATCATAAATTGAATGTACATTTCTTTTATCTCCATGAATTTCCTCTATTGAAAAGGTAAAGTCTGGTAATGATTTATAAATAGAGTCTTGATTTTCAACTTCTTTTAATACATATGTTACTTTCTCAGTACTATTGAGTTTTTTACCAGGTAAATCTGTAAACACCAGCGTTCCATCGGGACGTGTTATCAGTTTGTCTACAAGCGTTTCATTCTCTCCTTCTTTTCTATATAATTCAAATTCAATCCCCTTTAGTAACATGCCATCTTGATCTGTCTTTGTTAAGATGACCATGCCTTCAGAAGAGTAGAGATTATAGAAAAGAACATGATCCACTTCACCAGTATTTATAATATCTGTCTCTAATGTCTTCATTTTTGGTGTGGCATAGGAAAAAACATCTAATTGTGGCTCAACATTCACCCCATCTGTCCTAACTGGGATAATTTTACTATAGAAATTCATTTTCTTACCATCTGTTAGACTACTATCCATGCCCATGCCACTTTCCACTAATTTGTATTTTTCATCTTTAAAAACTCTGGCCTGCCATTGAACGCTTAGATCAGTTTGATTAAAGTTATTGCTAACTCTTTCAATTGCATCATAAGTTTTAGGTGAATCCCCCACTTGTGGATAGGCTGATTGGGTTTGTGGATTGTCAAAGGTCAATTTGTATAAAGTATCCGAATTATCATCGTCTTCAATGGTAATAGTATATTTTTCTTGTTCACTATTAGGAATCCCAGTGGAATGGAGATCTTTTATCGCATTGACCTGTTCCAATGTCAGATTGGTAAATTGCTTGTCTATTGATAAATTTATCATTTCCCCATAGGCGATACCTTGCAAGAAAACACCATTCGCCTTATTGTCTAAATTTAAAAAATCAATATTGTAATTTTCTATTTTTACATTGGCAGGAGCGATTTTATAATAAATATCCTCTGTCCCATCTATGGATTTTTTAAGAATGGAGAGAATTTTATTTTCTGTATTAAGCCAATTAATTGAGTCTTCTTTTAATTTATTCTGGGTGATTGTTTGACCTGCCGTAACATCTCCTGGGCTTGTCTCTATAAATATTTGATTGAGATATTTCTCATCTAGATTTATAAGATTATCAGCAGTAAGATTGAGACTAAATCTTGATTTAAATCTATTTTGAAGGTTAGCATTGGCAGTAATCGAAGAAGTAGTGGCATTATTGATAACATCATTTATATCTTGTCCATAAAACAATCTTCCTCTAGCGACTGTGCCTGATAAATGATTGGCATTTGATTCTCTTTCAAGAAGCTCATCAACACTAATCGCTCTTTCCAAGTCCATGATTCCGGAACCATGATTAAAATAGAAATACAATGGAGCCGAAAGCTCGCGCCATTTTGTTTTGAGTGGATTTTCGCTATTGCCATATGGAATGAAAACATCGACATCAGACGGACTCCCATCAGATTTTTTGACATATTGCTTATCTATTGTGATTCCTTGTTGTGTTGCATTCTCCGTAAAGTCTGCATCCCCATCGATAATATAGACTGTTCCATCTTGTGTATATTCCCAGCCCAAAAAAGCAAATTCTTTAAAATGATCTGGTGGATTGGATTGCCCTTGTTCAAGATCCGCTAAGGCCATTCGATAAAGATTGTCAAAGGGCGTTGTTAACTGCCCTTGATTTTGAAGTGCATATTTTCTACCAATTGGACCTCTTGCATTGGCATTGCCTTTTGGAATATTTGCTTCAAGACTTCCTTTTAAATCGCTTAATTTCATTGCCTTCATAAGCCTGACATTATTGAGCCAATTATTGCCATTCTCCAATTCTGGATTTGTCAGTTCAAAATGGATATCATCGTCGATTAATTTTCCAATATAGTGATAATCGGCATCGGTTAAAGCTATTGAATTTGGTACAGCTGACCAACCTGTCCCAACATATCTCAAGCGATTACCGCCATGTATCAACATTATTTGGTCCACTCTATCATTTGGTTTACTAATTCTTATTTCTTGAGGATTTGTGGATAATTCTACTTGTACTCCATCAAACTTCAAATATTGATTACCACTTGTGATTGTGTAATAGCCTGGTCTATCTGTTTGGCTGAAGGTCCACTGGGTCGGGTCAATATTTCCAATAGACTCAATCGTATGATATTCATTATTATCATTTGTAGCTTTTTCATTTACATGAATATATCCAGCTTGATTTTCTATTGCGCTACCATTAAAATTTAAAGCATTTAAATCCATCCTGCTTGGATTAGCTAGATTTTCTGGCGACTCTGTATTATTAGGATCATTCCAATCTGGTGGATAATTTGCTTTGCCGATTACATAATTTCCATCTCTAATATCTGCTAATATTTCTGTTGGTTGGCTTTCTAAATGATTAAAACTTTGTCCATTTTTGTAAATTCTCAATGGATTTCCCATACTAGGAGCCCTTGAGCCAAATTTATGTACAGAAATACCTGATTTATACCATTGTAAAGATCCATAATCATTGTAAATATAGAAAAGATCAGGATGAGTTTTTAATGCAGCAATTCTTATATATTTACCATCTAATTGCGCAGCATCTAATCCCTGATAATCCCTGCAAACAACAACCCCATAGTATCCGCCAACTGGCTTATTATTTCCAATTCTTAGATAATAATTATTATTAAAAGTAGAAGTAATTAGATACCTTCCATCGGCTTGCCTTTGGAAATTAAATGTCTGTCTAAATAATATATGAGCAGCATCCGGATCACCTGATATTGAATAGGTATTTGCTAAATTATAATTGCCATAAGAATCTCTAATCTCATATGCTCCATCTGGTATTATCGCATCAATCAGATCAGGTTGTGTAAAGTCATCTATATATTCTGGATCGTGAGGGATAAATTCATGATAAATAATAGATGGCTCTGTTTTTTCATAGGAGTTGACTATTTCATATTCTTCTGATGTTTTGTTATAGGCAAATATCTGCGGCGTCCCATTGGAATCGGCAACTTGAATCATTACTTTACCTGTATGCGGTTCTGTTGAATGATTGTATAGTTTAAATTTGGTAGCATTGGCTTCTGAATTTACTATTGAGATATTATTGTTATTAATAGCTAAATATTTGTTTCTAGCAAGGTTAGATATATAGTAATTATTGCCAGCTATTTGATGTAAATGAAGCCCAGTATCAGTCCAATCAGCCTGATGCTTTAATGTGTCATCTGTATCAAAATAGAGATATTGAGAATTATTTGCATCAATGTCTGTTTTCAAATAATATGGGTCAGAATCAATTCTTGCTTCTGTCCAGGTGGAATGTTTGACCACAGCAAAGACAGAAAAGCCATCTGTTTCAAAATTAACTTCTTCTAATTCTTGATCTTGATTGAGAGAAACTTCGGTTGCTAGTTCAGTCGGTCCATCATCTTCAAAATGAAAGACCGTTATTTCATCAATAGCTTCTACTGTTAATTTTTCTGCTTCAGTATCTAAGGAAACTGCGGCTGTTTCATCCATTTGAATATAGTCGCCAGCCTGCTCAAAAAAGGAAATATCATAAAAGATGATTTCTTTTATTTCTCCTTCAATTTTTGCTTCAATTTGTGCTTTTTTTCTCAGCAAATCAGCTTGATCTGCAGCTAATGTTTCAACCTTTAAGACTGCATCCTCAGCTACTTCACTATTATCGATTTTGACTTCTGTTTTTGTTTTGCCTGATTCGTCCTTAAAGTTTAGATCTTGCTTTACATTTGATTTTTGAGGCTCTGTGACTTCTTGTGTTTTTGAGGTTACTTGTTCAGGACCTTGACTTGGGCTTGATTTCGATTCTTGAATGGTTGTTTGTTCAGCCAGATCAAACTCAATAATCTGTTCTCGTTGAGGTTTCGACTCAGCAGGTGACGTTACCTCTGTAGTTTCAGATTCAGATACTTGAATAGTGTCTTCTATTTGGCCAGGCACAATATTTTGATCTACTGCCTTTTCAGTATCTAAAGTAATGGCAGGTAAAGTTAGAGCATAAATTGTTAAAAAAATCACAACAAAAACAGAGGAGATAAAAACTCTTCTCCAGCGTCTATCATTTTTCTTTTCTTCTATAATTTCAAGTAATTTTTTTAACATATATAAAATTTGTAAAAATAGTTATCTTATTCAATTTTACCGAGTGAATCCAAGGGCCAAATTCTAAAAATTAAAGTGCCTACAATCTGATCATTTGAAATGGTTCCTACCGTCCTGTTCCTTGAATCAATGGAAGTTGATCGATGATCTCCCATCACAAACCATCTATTTTCTGGTACTTGGTAAGGTAAATCTATTGTGACTTCGCCATAATTTTTTTCGTCTAAATAATCTTCTACTAATAATTCATTGTTGACATAGACATTGCCTACTTCGTCTATGTCGACTTTGTCACCTGGACCTGCAATAATTCTTTTTACTAAAAGCTTGTTGCCATAGTAAAGTCCTACTACTTCGCCTGCCTCATATTCTTGTTTTTTTAAAGCGATCACAATATCACCATCATTAAGACCTGGGGTCATTGAACTCCCGTAAAGACGTAACACCGGTAGAAAAAAGACAGAAATAATTACTGCAATAGCCGCAACTGTAATTAATGAAAATATCGTTGATCTTAAGGCTTTGCGAAATCTCTTTTTTTCTATTTCTTTTTCTAATTCTTGCTCAACTTGATCGATTTCTGGCGTTATATTCTTTGTGCTAGCTTTAGATCCCAAATTATCGCTTCCTAGTTATCATCATTAAATTCGTTATGCTTAACATTTTCTAAATAAATTTGAGCTGCCTCATCCGCTTTTTCAAAAATTTCTACAATTTCTAAGGCTGCTTCCGCCAATGTACCCTTTTTGCTAACAATGATTTCTCGTCTCTTGAGCTCATTTTGAGCGACTTCTAATTGTTGCTTAAGTTCTTGATTTTCTTTCATTTGTTCAAGCAAAAGCTCCAACAAATCTTTACGTGATAATTTTTTTAAATTATTTGTATCCATAATTGATGTTAGCTATATATTTTTTGTGATTTATTGGAATCAGTCTATTGTAACTCAAGACTTTGTTTTAGTCTACCATGTATCTGTAAACAAGAAACTTTTCAAATTCATCTTCGTAAATTTCATCTAAATATAATGTACCTAGACGTTTGAAAATTGTTTGTTTCTCTAATAATGATTGAACTTCGTATAAAGGATAGTATAAGATTATATCCACTTGACGTGGATGTTTTTTTAGTGATTTTTTAATGTTGTTGATGACAGCTTCAAAGATAGGGGTTGAAAACGGATTAAAAAAATAAAAAACATTGTGCTCTTTTTGTATCTGAAACTCTTCTGCATATTCTAAAAAAAAGTTAATGGGTGCAATCTTATTTTGTGGGTTTATGTAATCTGACCTGTCATCAGATGTAAGATCACGCTTATTATATGTCTTGAGATTTTTTTGTAAGTCTTTATATGTTAGAGGATTCAATTCGACTCCCGTAACAGGAACATTAAAACGATTGTGCACATAAAAAGCTATTCTACCAGTCCCGCAGCCAAAGTCAACAAAATTGGCATTGTGAGGCATTTGATAATATTCAAACAATTCATCAATTGCTTGATAAGGTGTAGATTCGGTCCGATTATAATGTTTTCTTTTGGCTTGATCTTGCCATTCACGCAACGGAATTGTCTCAACATTGAGTTCTGTATCCATTGCCGTTTCGTACCATAATTTTAACATCTATCTATAACTTCTTGACAAACTAGCCTTTAGAAAAGTTTTTTCAACCTATTATTTGAAAATTCTTTGCTAAAGATTTTTTGTTTAATGTCTATCAAGAACAAGCTTTGACGCTTATTTTAGTTACCTCTTCTATAAATTCTACGCTTACTTGGGCTTGTTCATCTATTATCCGTTGGATCGAATAACTCTTGAAAAAGTTTTCTATTCTATTTTGTAAATCAAGATAAATGGCATGAACACGACAACGTTCTGACTTCGATCTAAAACAAAATTCTGAATCTTCTACACAACGATTAATATGGGTCTTTGGCTCCATAAGTTCAATTATATCCCAGAGTGTTAGCTGTGCTGGGGATACTATCAATTTATATCCACCTTTAACACCACGATGTTCTTTAACATAGCCAGCATCGACTAGCTTTCTTAGGATCTTAAAAATATAATTAGGTGATGAATTTGCATAATTTGCAATTTCTTGACTCTTAACAATTTCATCCCTCAAAGCTAAAAACAAAACAGAACGAATTGCATAATCGGTAGTAATATTTAATTGCACACATATCCTCCTCTTTAGAAAAATAATACGTCTGTGGTCCATTATAACAAATTTCTAATAAAACTTTAATATTTGTAACTTTAAATTTTGCTAGTTTGAGCTTAGTTTTTTTCACTATTTGCCTGAGAACGATTGTCTTCTTTAGCTTGTTCTTGCACCTTGCGTTCAATTTCTTTAATTCGATTTTCTAATTTTTTGTTGGTTATCCTTTGATAGATGAAAATTCCAATTAATACTAAGATAACAGGCAAGAGTAAAATGAAAACTGTCGGATTACTTAATATTTCATTCATATTAGCCTCCCTAGTCTCAACCCTAGCAGCCTCTACAATGGTATTAGTTGTTTTGGATTGAGCAATAATTTGTAAATCATGGGGTGAATCAGTAATTACTAATTCAGTTTGGTCAACTTTATTTTTGTTGATTGCTTTAACTTGGTAATTTATGGTTGAGTTAAAAGTGTGTAGTAAAATATTACTGTTTTTTGGTAGCTTTTCTAAACGAAATAGCTCTGGCATAACAATATTGCCCTGATTACCAAATAAGACAAGTGGTTGATTCTCACCGCCATCAGGAACAAAACTACCCTTATGATGATAAACACCTTTATCTGAAAATAGCTGATGGGCTTGATTTTCATACCAAGTGCTAAATTTGGTGGCTAATCTGTCACCAGAAAAAAAATCATCGATAGCTTGCCAGATATCTGAGGTAACTTTTGCTTCTGCTGATTGAGTTATTTCTGTCTCAGTCAATTTTTCTGTCGTTGCTTCAATTGTTGTTTCGGTTTCTGCTATAGTGCTACTTTCTGTTGCTTGAGTTTGGGTTGTTTCAGATGCTGTACTGGTCGGTTCAGTCTCTGTTTGTTCACTAGGAGCTATTGTCTCAGTTTGTTCACTAGAAGCTGTTGTCTCTGTTTGGCTTGTTGTTGCTTGACTAGTAGTAGGAATTTCTACGGATTGTGTAATTTTGAAAGTAGTATCTATTTGTTCGCCCTCACTGGCTTCAATTGTTGGATTAGTTCTAGTTGGGCGCTGACTTATCCAATCTTCTGTATCTATGAGAGATGGTGGTTCATAGGTAAATTCTGCCGTTTGTTCGTCTAAATAAATGGGTAAAACTAAATCCAAAGCTGGTATTTCTAAAATACCAAAGAGATTGCCCACTAAGCTAAAACCACGATCATTCTGTTCAGGTAAATTGGCATTGTATGCTCTCGCTAAACGCATCCGTTCTTCTGTTTCATAATCCGGCATGGCGTTAACATCAACTTCAAAGTTTTTGATTTGTTCATCTTGATACTCTCGATACATTAAATGAAAAAATAATGGAGACATCAAAAATACCATTATCAAAATCAAGGCTATTCTTTTTAAGACGCGATAATGCTTGGCTTTTTTTATGTTTGTTGTATCTTCCTGCTGCATAATTAACCTATATATCACGACTATTATTGATTTTATTTAGCTTAGTGATTAATTTTTTATGTGTTTTTCGTTCACGATATATTAAGATTAAGAAAATTACAATTAAGATTAGAGCTACTGTTAGTAAGCGACGTATTAGTAATTCATTTTTGCTGGAATCTATCAAATCATCACGCACACCAGCATCAAACGCTATTCGATGTCCTCTGACTATTAAACGATGTGAATTTATCATTATAGGTGTACAAGTTAGAAGAGTCGCATAATCCTGATTCTGAACAATTAATAAGTCTTCAAAATTTGATGGTTCAATAACTAAGATATTATCTACTTCATAAGCTAAAGTCATACCTAAATTATGTATATAAAAAATGTCACCAATTTCCATTTTTTCTAACTCACTAAATAGTTTGGCCTCAGGCAAACCAGAATGAGCTGTCAAAACTGTATGAGAACTTTTGCCACCTATTGGTAAAGAAGTTCCTTCAAGATGGCCCACACCTTTTTGTAAAACTATTTCAGATGTGCCGGCATAAACTGGGAGATTAACACTAATAGAGGGAATTTCCACAATACCTATTTTTTCATGTAATTCTAGCATGCGTGCGTATTCGGCCAGACCTTGATCCAGACGTTCTTTTTCATATGGATCTGCTGCCACATAATTGACTAAAGAATCATTATATGCTTGTGCTAAAGCTAAACGTTCTTCGATCTCGACTTCATCTAATTTGCTTTGTTCGGTTCTAAAATCTAAAACTTCTTGATTTGCATCAATTTGGTAATACCAACGTGAAAATAGTGGATAGCTAAATATAGCTAATCCTATTAAAAAAACAAAGAAAATTAATATTCTTTGTGCCCTCTTATTTTTTGTTTTCTTTGTTTTGCTCATCTGTATACCTTACATTATTGATCAAATAATAGTTTCTCAAAGATATTAAAATCAATAAAGCTATTACAACAAATAGTAAGAGAATTGTAAAATCATCTACAACAACTACTTTGTTTTTTCAATAATTAATCCAACTGGTAAATTACTGCTAATTATACAAGAAAAACATAGTTATAAAAATTATTTTTCTTAGAGAGTGTTTTGCTTTTCATGATAAGTAACTAAAAATAATTTGATCTTTATATTTAAATTAATCAATGAATTGTGTATAATTACTTAAAGAAATTCATAAAATAATTTTATCTTATTTCATCTCATGTTTTCGAAAAAATAACTTAAAGAGGTGAAATATGACTCAAGAAAATAATATTAATCTGATCGAAGTAATCAGGAACAATGATTTAATAAACTTTAAAGCCAATCAAGCTATAAAAGATTTAGAAGCTCGCATGACACGTTTAGAGAAAGCTCTAGAGGATTTAAAAAAGATGATGACCGCTGAGCATCAAAAAATTTATCAGGCAATTGAAGCACTTGAAGCACGACAAGACAAGCGTTTTGATCAGTTGCAGCAAGAATTCATAACCTCAAGAAGGTGGATGATTGGACTTATGATCACAACAATTATTGGTGTTGCAACGATTCTAGTAGCAGTTTTATAATTTTTGCTTTGATATTTATCCCGTTACTGTCTACACAAACTACACTTCTTTTAATTTCTTTAAATTTCTTTCGGCTTGTGTAATGGCACAGTAATTTGCTGTTATCGGTTGTCGATACTTATTTTCTAAGATTGTTGGTTTTGCTTTAATTTTTTCTATTGCAATTCTGGCTACCGCCTCAGCAGAAATTTGATTGATTCTATCAGTATTTTTTAGTTGCTTGAGTTGATTAAAACCAGCATCTTGTAATAATGTTTTGGAAGTATCACTACCATCACCAATTAGAAGCAAAGGCTTATCTTTCAATTCCCTTTTGCTCAAAGTGTTTGGTAAATCAGTTTCAACAAATTGGCGATCTGCAATAATTTCTTTACCATCTTTGTAAAGGGCTGCATAGACCCTACCACCTCTTGCATCAAAGGCAGGTAATAAATATTTTTCTGTACTAATAAATGGTTCAGCCAACGCTCTTAAGGAAGAAACACCAATAACTGGTATGTCTAGATCAAATGCCATTGTATTCGCTGTTGAAATGCCAATCCTAATACCTGTAAACGAACCTGGACCAATGGTTGTAGCTATAGCAGAAAGTTGACTATATTCAAGCTCTACCATTTTCATCACTTGTTCTAATGCTGGTAGAAAATTAATAGAATGCTGATGATTGATATTTAAAAATTTTTCTACTAATAATTTTTCTTCTTTTAAGATAGCGATTGATAAGCTTTTGCCTGAAGTATCAAAGGCTAACATATAGAAATCTTGAGTGATTGGGCATTCCTTATCTGTCATTAGTGACTCCAATTATTTTCTTAATTAATTTCCCAATCTAACAAATTTTGCCAAGCAAAATTTCTTGTGTCGGGAATTTTTAGTTCAACTTTTCTGTGGTTAGGCTCAACAATATTTGTTCGCAGAGAAAGCCATATCGTCTCTTTGGGTAATGCGGCTTCAATCCGATCCGCCCATTCAATTATGGAAACTCCATCATTATGTAGATAATCCATAAAGCCTGCATCATACCACTCGTATTCATCTTCTAGTCTATAAGCATCAAAATGGTATAAAGGAATTTGTCTCTCACTTGAAGTATGTTCAAACAAAAGTGTAAAGGTAGGGCTTGAAATTGGAGTATTAATTCCAAGACCTAAAGCTATACCATGTGTTAAAGTCGTTTTGCCTGTTCCAAGATCACCTTTTAATGCTAATACATCATTTGGTTTTAGAATTTTACCTAATGCTTCACCAAAAGCATAAGTTTGTTCAAGTGAGTTAAGAAGATATTTTTTTTCTTGAAAAGTTGAGTTTTCCATTTATATAGCTCTACTAAATTTTTCTTAAAAAAAGCCTCCACACTCGGAGGCCTTTTAAAACATTTAAGATAAAATAAATTAACGTTTTGAGTATTGACCAGCTTTACGTGCTTTCCTGAGTCCGTATTTTTTACGTTCTTTAACTCTTGAATCACGAGTCAAGAATCCAGCTTTCTTTAATGTAGATTTATATGCTTCACTATCTGCTTCGACTAAAGCTCTGGAGATACCATGACGAACTGCACCTGCTTGACCAGAAATACCTCCACCATGAACATTTACAATAATGTCAAATTTGTCAGAGGCACCAGTTTCCTCTAATGGTTGTCTAACAATGTAACGCAAAGTTGCAAGATTAAAATAATCATCAAAGTCTTTGTTATTTATTGTTATTTTGCCTTGTCCAGGATATAAACGAACACGGGCAATTGCTTTTTTACGACGACCTGTTCCATAATAAAAATCTTTGTTTGCCATATCTGTTCTCCTTACTTAATTTCCCATACTTCTGGTTGTTGTGCCTCATGTGTATGTTCAGGACCAGCAAAAACCTTGAGTTTTTTGAGCATTTTTTTACCTAAAGAATTTTTAGGCAACATGCCTTTTACAGCCAATTTTATTATGCGTTCAGGATATTTAGCTTGCATATCTTTATATGTTACTTCTTTTAAACCACCCGGATATTGGCTATGCCTACGATATAATTTTTGATTTTCTTTTTTGCCTGTTAATCTAACCTTTTCTGCATTGATGACTATAACAAAATCACCGGTATCAACAAAAGGTGTAAACTCTGCTTTATGCTTACCACGTAAAATAGATGCAATTTCTGATGCTGCTCTACCAAGAACCAAGTCCTCAACATCGACAACATACCATTTGCGCTCTATTTCTGCAGGTTTTGCTACATAAGTTTTCATGAATTTTCCCCCTGAGAATTTTATTAATACATTGTTTTTTATAAATTTGATGCTTTATGACTATACAAAAGCAATATTGACTTGTCAAGTTTTTTGTGATTTAGATATAACTATCTGTATTTTTCACTTGTTATCTTTATTTTTCTTTCTTTTTCGCTTGAGGCAGTTTTGTTAATAGCTTTATTTTTTCTTTTTTCTTGGTTTGAGGAGTTTAATAAAAAGAAATATTAGTAATATAAACAAAAGAAATAAAAGACCCATGATTACTGTATTAGGTAGATCTTTAATTTTTTGTAATAAATTTGTTTGCTCCGAAGATTCTGTCTGGTCTGAAGGTTCTAATTGATCAGCTCGCTCCTCTAGCATTGTTTCAGTATAAGTCTCTTCATTTATTGTTTGAGGAGGAGTTGTCTCTGTTACTTGAGCCTCTTGTTCTGCTTTCTCATTTAAACCAAATATTTGATTTATTTGTTCATTTTTTACTTCTTGAATTTTTGCAACTACTTCTGTATGATCTTTTAAAAATTCTAATGCTGCTTCATCAGCTGGACAATTAGCATTAATTGCAGCTTGTTCTAAAATTCCTCTAAGCAAAACACCAACTTGCGTTCTACCCGATCCTAATTCTAGATTGCCATTAAAAATAATTCCACATAAATGTCTACCATCATAAGTATGAACAGTTGCAGATAGACAATGACCTGCAAGATCTGTGGTACCAGTTTTTACACCGTCATATGTGTGAAGATAAGGAGAATTTAATAAATCGTCCCCTTGCAGCAATAAAAGGTTACTATTATTGATTACTTCCCAACCTGTTGATGGTCTAAAAGATGTTGGCTCCGCAAAATAGGTTTTGGTTGAAACGATCTCTTTAAAAACTTCATTTTGCATAGCTCTTTGAATGATCAAGGCAAGATCATGGGGTGAGAAATAATGATCTTCCAAACCAAAACCAGCAGCTTCTGTCATATTAGTATTTGTACAACCAATTTCCTCTGCTTTTTCATTCATTAAGTTTACAAAATCTGCTTCTGTACCACCATAATTTTCTGCTAACGCTTTTGCACAATCATTAGCTGACTTAATTAACATTAAGGCAAGAGCGTTTTTAGTTGTTGATTCTTCGCCAGGAGAAAAACCTGCGGTTACTGATACTGGTGAGGGCATTTCAACTGCATATTCTGAAAAAACAATTGGTTTTTCTAGATCAAAATCAGGAGATTCTAAAACAGTTAGTGCAGTTAAGATTTTTGTCATGCTTGCTGGATATGCTATCTCATTCATGCCTTGTTCAAGTAAAACTTCGCCACTTTCCATATCCATAACAATATATTGGGCTGCTTCAATTTCCGAAAAATCAGGATAAGTAATATCTTGTTGTGGCTCTTCCTGTTCTAAAAAATTTCCGGGTAGTAACCAGTAACTGTCATCTGTCTGAATAGAAATATTCTGGTTGTCTAGCTCTGTTACTTGGCTATCTTCATCTTTAAAAAAACCAAAAATATTGGCTTGCACTATTTGAGTTTTGGCATTGCCCAAATTAATTAGTAAAAAGCTTATTAATAACAAGATTATTAAGCTGAAAGTTGTTTTTTGTTTTGTTGTTTTGCTCATGTTTATCCCACTAATATTTTTTGAAATTCTAAACTTTTATCTAGTAACTATACAATAGATTTTTTTTGAGATCTAGTTTTTGATATAATCAGCTTGTTTTGAATAATATAGATAAATCTATAAGATATTTATAGTAATAAATAAAGATATCCAATTAAAGGAGAATATTTAGCCAAAGTGAGTAAAGAAAATAAGGTTTTAGAAAAAGAAATAAAAAGGAGGAGAACCTTTGCTATTATTTCTCATCCTGATGCTGGTAAAACAACTATGACTGAAAAGCTGTTGTTATATGGTGGTGCTATTCATCTAGCTGGAACCGTAAAGGGACGTAAAGCGGCTCGCCATGCTACTTCTGATTGGATGGAAATAGAAAAACAAAGGGGGATTTCTGTTTCTTCATCTGTGCTCCAATTTGAATACGATGGTTATTGCGTTAATATTTTGGATACTCCAGGTCATCAGGATTTTTCTGAAGATACTTATCGGACGCTCTGTGCGGCAGACGCTGCTATCATGATGATTGATGGTGGACGCGGGGTTGAAGAACAAACAATAAAGTTATTTGAAGTTTGCCGTTTACGCGGAATTCCGATTTTTACTTTTATTAATAAGATGGATCGTGCTGCTAAATCACCTTTTGACTTAATGGATGAGCTAGAAAAAGTTTTAGGTATTTTTGCTGTACCAATCAATTGGCCGATTGGTACAGATGGAGATTTTCAAGGTGTTTATAATCGTAAGCTAAATCAAATAGAATTATTTGATGACAAAAATGCGGATCACGGTGCAAAGATGGTCAGTGTCAAAGTTGCAGATTTAGCTGATCCAAATTTAGCTGATCAAATCGGTGATTATTATCACGATAAATTATCCGAAGATATTGAATTACTCGATATCGCTGGCGATGATTTAGATTTAGATAAAGTTGCAATAGGCGAACAAACTCCCTTATTCTTTGGCTCAGCCTTGAATAATTTTGGGGTAGAATTCTTTTTACAAGAATTTTTAGAAATGTCGCCCTCGCCTGCACCTCGTAAGTCAGATATTGGCATTATTGATCCTATTGAAAATCCTTTTACAGCTTTTGTTTTTAAGATTCAAGCCAATATGAATCCTGAACATCGTGATCGTATTAGTTTTATGCGAATTTGTTCTGGTAAATATGAAAAAGATATGACTGTAAACAATGTTAGATCTGGTCAAAAGGTCAAACTTGCACAACCACAGCAATTCATGGCCCAAGATCGTACTTTTGTAGAAAATGCTTATGCTGGTGATATTATTGGTTTATTTGATACAGGTCAATTTAAAATTGGTGACACACTAACGTTAAATCAAACTTTGAATTTTGAAGATATTCCTGTTTTCCCACCAGAACATTTTGCCAGAGTAAGTGCTAAGGATTCAATGAAACGCAAACAATTTCAAAAAGGTATAAATCAACTTGCAGAAGAAGGTGCAATCCAGCTCTATCAACAATACGATATAGGAACAGAGACTTATATTATTGGTGTTGTAGGAACTTTGCAATTTGATGTTCTTGAACACCGTCTCAAAAATGAGTACAATGTTGATCTCGCAATTCAACGGCTACCTTATCGGGTTGCACGCTGGGCAGTTTGGGAAGACCCGGCTCAAGCAAAAAGTCATACCGATATTGTGCTTGCTTCTAATAATCTTTTAGTAGAAGATAGTCAAAATAATCCAGTTATTTTGTTTGAAAGTAAATGGTCTACTTCTTGGGTTGAGCAACAAAATCCTGGTCTGACATTGCAATCTATTAAAAATGCAGCTATTTAATAAAAGTTAAATAGTTGCATTTTGACCCTACTTACTCTACTTCTTCATTTAAGAACACTTCCTCAAGTTTTGATATCAAATCCTTTATTTCGAGGTAGATAACCTCGGGTGAAGCTGTGGTTGAAAGAGCCGAAACTGGAGCTGTGAGACCACTTTCTTCACTAACCATTGCCATAATTTGATTAAAATGTTTTCTTTTAGTTTGTTTTTTAGAAAAAATGGCTTCTGCCATCAATTGAGATGATAATAGAGGATGCTCAATTACTGGGATTATTATTTTTTCTTGGCTGGATTCAATTTTTCCTGTTTTAGTTAAATGCTCAAATACCAAAGCAGTATATGGATCAAAAAGGTAATCTGTTCGCAAATACCAATCACTGATTTGTTTCTTTATTTTTTTATTAGAAATACTATCTGTTTGAATAACATTTCTAAAGTCTTCTAAAATATTGATTAATGTTTCATTTTGATTTGAACTTAAATCTTCAAGTGCTTGCTTTGTTTTATCCACATCACGATTAACTATTTCAAAGATAAAATATTCGAGATTTGGAAAATAGATTTGGTCTAATCCTTCTGTATTGGTATTAAAAAACTTACGATTTTCCTTGAGAGTGCCCTTGTCCAAAAACTCAATAATCGATTTGTTCCTATTAGTGGTAAGAGAAAATTTAGAGATTGGTAAACCTAATTCTATGAGTAATATACCTGCATATAGAAAATCTAAATTGTTGTTAGGAAAAGCAAATATAAAATTTTCATCATTTTCTAATACTTCTGCCTCAATTAAATCTAGATATGCAGAAATTAAGAGCATGACTAAAGCAATATAATAGGCAAAATTTAAACTACCCATATGGAATAGGTGTATATTTTTATCTTGTAGCTTTGCTCTTAATTCTTGATTTTGAAATAAAGTCTCCGTTATTCTTTCAAATTCTCTAATATCTGCTTTGACACGAAAAACATCCAGTTTGTTTGCTTCAACAAAATCGTCCGAAAAATCTAAAATTTTGTTATTGCTTAGATCTTCTAAATTAGTTGTATCGCGATTTTGATCAGAAGTTAATATTTCTTCTTGTTCTTTATTTACTTCCTGGTCGTTATAAGAAAAATGCTTTTCATTCCAGATATACTGCATTTCACGCAAAGTAAAATTATTGGTATTGCGACTGTTGACAATGATAACAGGAGTAAATTGCTCAGGATCAAAATCTAAGCCCAACATAGCTTTGATATCAGTGTTTTTTTCATTGGTTATCAATAACCATTTTTCATCTTTTTTGCTTAAATATTTAATGATCGAGAGTAAAAAAGAATGTACAAAATCCAAGTAGGATCCTGTTTTTCCGTTACACATAAAGATAAATGCTGGGTTTTCTAAATAAGGATTTAACAATTTACTCTCAGGTAATTTTTCGAGTTCAAAATCATCTCGCCACGCCGATTCAATAATATCTGAAATAAGGCTTTCGTCTAGATCAGGAGCAAAAACGGAAAATATTTTCTTTGCTCTTTCTAAAAAATTCAATGGTCTTAATTCGTTTATAAATGTATCCGAAAGAACTGGCATTTTTTCTGGTACAAAATATCCATCTGAAACTGGAATGTTTGTCCTGATCATTTCTTCGAAAGAATATAATTTTTTGGAATTACGTGTCGTTTGATATTGCATTTTTCACCATTTCTGTTGTCGGTAAATTGTCGTTATTATTTATCAGATTCATCACTAAATTCTGACAAATAATCATTAAGTAATTTATTTATTTCTGGATCGTCTTTAGCTCTATCAGTAATTTCATTTTCTAACCATTGCAATTGATTAACTGTTTGTCCACCATCTAGGCGATTTACTACTGCTGGTCTAATCACAAAATAAAAAATACTAATTACCAAAACGGCAACAACAAATACAGAAATCAAAAATCTGCGATCTGAAACTCGATTTTCTCTTGCTATCTCTTCACTTAAATCACTAGGATCTTCGTTACCTAGCTTTTTATTAATAGCATTGATCTCTGACTTGCTTAAACTTTCCTTATTGTGATGTTTGGGTGCTTTTTGCAAAACAGATCCTAATGAGGCTTTTTTGTTTTGTGGAGTTTCTTTAGTTTTCTGTGTCTGAGTTCTTGCACTACTTCTTTCGGCTTTTAGTTCGCGTTCAATCACTACAAATTGTTCCTGTAGCATATTGGCCATTTCATCCGTAATATCAAGTAATGAGACTCTTTTAAGATACTCTAATGCTTCCTTATATTCACCTTGCTCAGCTAAATGAATTCCATATATATGTGAAGGTTCTGGAAACATTGGATAGTCATCAGCTATAGTTTGGATTAGCTTGATTGCCTCCGTTTGATCTTTGTTATTTTTGAGCATTCTTAAGGCACGATTATATGTAGAAATAGCTTGGGTTGCTTTTTCGGGCGTTGCAAAATAATCGGCCTCTGCTATATTTAAATAATTAAAAAATTTATAGTATCTTTGCCAATTCAAATTTCTTTACCTTTCGACAAATCATACAAGCCTGATCTAACATTGCCGATCAAATATTGTGATCCAAACACAATTAACGGTACATTGTTTTCTACGGCTAATTTATAAGCATATTTAGTTGCTAATTTTCTATCGTCTGAATATAAAATAATTTTGTCATTAATTTTTACACAACACTTCAATAAGTTTTCGTCTATTTGTAGCATTTCTAGATTTTCTTTAGATTTCCCTTTTGCTTTGATCTTCTGAACTTTTTTGGCAAATTTTTTAGCAGATAATTTTTTCTCAAAATCAGATTCTGTGCAAATTATTTGAGATACAGAATAGAGATTTGATGAGAGGAAGGTTTCGATCATTTCATGAAAATTTTTACCTTTTAAAGCATCCATCAATACGATAATCTTTTGACCTGCAAAGAATTTTTCAAGATGTTTTTTAAGTCCTAATACACCTTGTTGATTGTGTGCACCATCAATAAGTACATAGGGATCTTTGGTCACTGATTCTAATCTGCCTGGCCATCTGGCTAAAGCAAGTCCATTCTCGATTGTGTGAGTATCTGTAAAAAGCATTGAGCCCTCAATAGCTAGAGCCGCATTTTGTGCTTGATAATCGCCACCAAATTGAATTGTAAATGGACCTAAATCTTTATATTTAAAAGACTGACCAGAAAGATATGATGAAATAATCTCTAAATTAGATCGTTTGACAATTTTTAAGGGTGAGTTTAATTTGTTAGTTTCCTTGATAAAAACATCTGTAACTTTGGCAGCATCTTCCTCAGATAGAACTGTATCGAAAGGATCATATAGAAAAGTTGGAACATCTTTTTGGATAATTCCTGTTTTTTCTTTTGCAATTTCTGTAATGTCTTTACCCATTGGTTCGACATGGTCATAACTTAAAGCAGTTATAATAGTAGCAATTTTATTTGTTGTGATATTTGTTGCATCCATGATGCCACCCATACCAGTTTCTAAAATAAGTAAATCGCATTCCATTTCGGCGTAATAGATAAAGGCAGCAGCTATTAGGATTTCTTCTTCGGAAGGAATTCCATATCCCTTTGCCTTCATCACTTCTATTTCAAAGGCAATAACAGCCATAATATTAGTAAAGTTTTGCTCAGAAATTTCTACAGCACGTGAATCTTCAAAAACTTGTTGTAATCCACTTTTACCATCTAACATGCGAATTTTTTCAGTAATATTTTTTAAATAAGGCGAAGTAAAAAGACCTACTTTTTTACCAGCTTCTGCTGCAATAAAAGCAATCATTGAACAAACAGTACTTTTGCCATTTGTGCCTGCAACGTGGATAACAGGACAAGCAAAATGAGGGTTTCCTAATCTTGTCAATAATTCTTTTAGTCGTGGCAAACCAGGTCTTTTACTAAGTCGTTTTGCAGAAGCTAAAAACTCAATTGCCTGATCAAAAGACCAATCTACGTTTGATTTTGAATTATGTATTTTTCGTTCATAATTAGTCATTCTAACACCTATCGTGAAAAATTATTTTTGTGAAATTTTGCTCTGTCTTTTTACAAAATACTTGTCTTCAGAAAAGATTAAAAACTTTCCTACTATATAATTTCCAATGATTACAAAAACTGAGCCTATAACTTTAATAATTGGAAAATCAAATTGGAAAACATGAAGAACTGGATTAAAGTTTAAAACATTAATCATTAATTCCATAACTCCATGTTCAAATATAGCTGAAATGACTAATCTCGAAGCAAAGAAGTAAATTATTTCTGGAAAAATATTAGCTTTAGACTGAAAAACATAATTTCTGTTTAAAAAATAGGCAACTAAGATCGAAGTGAAAATAGCAATAAAATTTGCTAAACGCCAATTGCTATTTTGCCAGATTGTAAATAAGAGTGTATATGTCAACCAGTTTACAAGAGTAACAATTACCCCTACAATCAGATAAATAATAAATTCCTTAGATTTTATTTTTTTCTTGAAACTCTCTGCGGAATCCCTATTTGTCAAAACACATGCCTTCCTATCTTGGCCTATTACCATGGAAAACCATAAAACCAAGAGCACCTATTGAACCTAGAGCTATTATTGCTAACCCGCCCATGATTACGTAATTATGCAATTCTGATTCTTCTTCTGTCAATTCAAAGGCTTTTTCTTGTTTAGCTTGTTTCTCATCCTCGTTTTCAAGCTCATTCGTTTTGGTATTTTGACTAGATATTTGTTCGATTTTTATGGCTGAACTGTTAGCTTCAGTCTCCTCTTCTGATTCAGTCGATAAAGATGTGGCTTCACTTTGTTCAGTTTCTTCTTTGTTCTCATTAGTAGTTTGTTCTACTTGTACAGTTGGTTTGTCACTTGTTTCACTTTCGGTGTGGCTGGCAGGCAGATTGTTTCTAGTTTCTGTAGTAGTCTGAGTTGGGTGATTTGCTTGTGCAATTGGTGCAGTCTGCTCTTCATTTGCAATAATATCCACCGAGTTTTCATTTACTTCAATAACAAATGTTCTCATCGTTTCTTGCTCAGTTTCCTTGCCATTATTTTGATCATCTTGTGTATTTCGAGATGACTCGGCTTCATTTGTAGATGTAGGCTTATTATCTGGCTTTGTTGGTTGTTGTGCTGTGGTGGAATTAGTTGTAATGCTTGGTTCTGTTGGCTCCTCTGACTCTACAGTTTCTTTGGTAATTGACTCAGTTGCTTGTGCTTTACTGGTTGGTGTAGTTGTAGGTGTGGTTGTTACCTTGGTTTCTTCCTCAGATTCTGAAGGTAGAGTCTGTGAAGTAGTAATTTCAGGCTCTTTATGACTTGGTTCACTCGGAATTAAAGGTTCGTCTTGATCTGTAGGTTCCGGAATTGTAGTACCAGTATCGAGCGGTATTTCCTCTGGATTTGAATTAATTAGGGTAAATGTCACTTCTTTATTCTCAACCGGTAGTTCCATTACCATCTCACCAATTTTACCATAACCTATTTTAGATGTAGACAATTGTAAAGATGAATTGCCTGCAATGTTTTCTTTTGCTATCAAAACAAAACGGGCAATTTCTTCTCCCGCATACGGGGTCGCTGCATCTTGAACTTTAAATAAAGTATATTGACCTTCACTAACGCTTTTATAGGCAGGATCTGTACCAAAAATTTTTGCATCAACTACTTCAAAACGTTCCGGATCAAAGTCAAGGCCAATTGAGGCTGAAGTCACTGGTTTGCCTGAATTATTTATAACTGAAACTGAAAATTCTTCGCCTATATTAATTTCTGATTTTGAAACCGTGAAATACACCTGACTAGATGTTGTGTTTGTTTGATTATTTGGCTGCTGTTCAGTGGCAAAAGTAAAGGTTGCTGTAACCACAAAAATTAAATTAATGCAAACAATTACTAACAGTATTTTATTTAGATTTTTCTTCATGTTAACTCCCCATTAATCAGAAATTGGTTTAAGGAATTGATCGATTGTTAAATGACCACCAGCATGTCTTAGAATCAAATCAACATCAAAGATATCCAGCTCACCATCTTGTAGAACATTGGCAGCTGAAAGGCTAACTTCATTTAGTTCAAGATAATCTGATAAATAACGCATCAAGACATCGATATCGATAATATCAATATCCCCGTCTCCATTAACATCTCCTAAACGAATAAAAGTATAAGTGCCAACGATATCATCACCTTTTTTTTGATGAAGTAAATCTCCCGTAGCTAATTTTCCACTTGATTTTTGTTGACCATTAGTAGAAACGATAGAAAGAGTTGTACCATCAATTGTATTAATATTTTTTAAAGCATTTTCTGCCAAATTCAAGTTTTGTTTTTCATCTAAACCATAGATATAACCATTAGGCTGAATTTGATATACATCGCTTTGAACTCTTTTTATTTCATTTTGAATTTGTCCTTGATAATTGATAATCAATTCATAAAATCTTTGTTCACCATTAGTTGCAGTTACTGTCAATTTAATGGCGTTTTTACCTGGAGTAAGTGAATAAGTCCCTACTCCATCGACTTGGGCATAGGGATTATATGGATTTGCCTGGATTGTAATTTGATTATTGGGAACGTTCAAATCAAATTGATATTGATAAGTTGAAGTTTCAAATCCCGGTAACAAAGCATCGTCTATATATATTGAACGCAACCAATTATTGGGGGTCCCGCCTGAACTATCTGGATAGGGGGCAACCGTGTCAGGAATCGAGGTAAAAACTGGTATTAAAAATTCCTTGGCTTCACCTAAATTCCCTTGATTGTAATACGCATAATACATATTTTTTGCATCGGTTGCAGGGGCCATAATTGCAGTCATATATTGATGTATATAATTGGGATTATGCAATAAGTCAAATTTTTGTAAATAAGGAGTATTTTGATAATTATTAATGTAATCATCACCTATGAAAATACTGCCACCTATTATAGCTTTTTCTGGGGAGTCCCAAGGTAACATCAATCGTTCACGTCTAGCTGGATTACTTTTGTGTGCATCACGTGCATAATATAACCCATTAATCAATGGGTTGGTCGAACTACCAAAAGCACCAATACTATAAAAATTGTAATATCCTTCTAAACCAGGTACTTCCCCACTAGTAGCATCAGAACCCTGTGCACCAACTTCGACTTTTGTTCGAGAAATTAGATGATAAGGTGAGACGCCTGAAATTTCTGCTGCTTTCATATACGCATTTAAATAGTATTCTGATTCCATGAAGGTATTTTTTAATAAGTTCCAAGCTCCCTCCCGAGTATGAATTTCTGGATTATAACTTAGACTTTCAAACATAAATATATGAGTCTCATCTAAAAAATTACGTGGATCCATGTAGTAGGCAATACCCTCTTTACTTGCAGCCACCCAACCCGGTTCATATTGAACCCAAGTATTGGTTTCCTTATCAAAATCTTTAGAAGCTTTTGATTTAAAACCATCTGGATAGCTAGTTGCAACGTAATTAATTGATCCTTCTGGTCTATATTGATTATTGAGCATGGAATCAAAATCAGAGTTTATGTTTAGGGCTTTGAATTGCCATTTGGGATATTTATTATGTAGTTGATGTAAATAGTGCCTGTAAGAAATTGGAAATCCCTGTTCTTCAAGGTATCTCTCAAATTCTTGATCCTGTGGCGTTGGTGGCAATTCCGGCTGCCAACTTTGAATTGTCACATATTGAGCTGAGACATAGCCATCCTGATTATTGTAATCAATTCGATACCATCTATTATCGCCATTAATTATTTCACCAGAAACTTGCTCTAATAAGAGGACTTCTTCTCCATAGTTAATTGAACCTATCGCACTGATTTTAGTATTGGCTTCTTTGCGAATATTAAGTCTGGGGGAAGCATTAATAACAGCTTCAACCGGAAAGTTCATTTCTGCCTGAGTTTCTCTATCCAAAAATAAAACAAGCGGAATAATACTCAATATTAATAAAATAACAAGCAATGTTTTAAAGTTTTTACTTTTCTTGATTACACTCATCTCGAATAGTCCTATGTAAAATTCTCTTTCTTGTTCCGTTATTTTAACATTTGCACATCAAGAGAAATAGAAGAAGCAAGGTATTTTAACAATACTTATTCTGCTCGTAATAATGATGAGATAAACTCGATATCCAGTAATATTGTTGTAATAACTATTAGAAGCGTTTATTTTTGTAATTGATCCAAATTAAGTTCATAAGCAGGAATAATATTCTCTAAAAAGAAATTGACCTCATCTGAGTTATAGCTGATTAATTTTTCTTTGGTGGAAATAGCTGCATCCTTAAATTCAAGATTGCCTAATTTTAATTCGTTGATACATTTGACATAAGCAGATAAGGTATCCGCATATTTTACAAATTGCAAAGTCGTTTGTGTTAGTTTATTTGAAAAATCAGGTTTAAAATATTGTTCATATTCAGATCTTAACTCTACTGGCAGATGTTCCAAAAGAACATTTTCAGCATAAAGTTCTACCTTTTGATATTGTTCTTTGAGTGAGTTATTAAAATTCTTGATTGGGGTTGGCAAATCTCCAGTAATTATTTCGCTAGCATCATGGTAAAGGGCGTATAAAGCAGCCTCTCCGGGGTTTAATTGAGGTTTATTTTCAGGGAAATAGACTTTACGAATCATAATGAGTGCATGAACAAGAACAATTACATCAAAAGTATGCTCTTTGAGATTTTCCTTTTTGATGTTATTCATTAGTGACCAGCGTTCAATATATTTCATCCGATCAAGCATCGCGTAGAATGTGTTTTTATGGTCTTTCATCAATTAATCTCCAACTATATTCGCAAACATTTATACTTGAAAAATCTGCTTAAAAGCTTCTTGAGCAAAGTGATCTGTCATACCTGCAATATAATCTACTACTTTACGATAAATTGTACTATTTCTTTCAGGATGTTTTTTTAGGTATTCTAAAAAATTCTTAAAAACAAAATTGTTCTTTGATTCATTCTCTAAACGATCACGTTGGTTGCCATATTCAATGAAAATTTCAAACAAGCCTTGAATCACATTGCGTACAGTAAACTCATATCGTTGAATACGCTCAGAGCGATATATTTGACGTAGATTATTATTTAGTAATTCTTCCATAGCTTGACCTTTGCTATGCGACAAATTTATAGAATCCTGATCATAACTATTTTCAATAATATCAAAAACTAAAGTGTTAATAATTTCACTATTGGAATTACCTAATTCGGTTTTTAGATTGAGTGGCAAATGATCAAAACCTAGCAAACCAGCTCTAGCCGCATCCTCAATGTCACGACCTACATATGCAATTTTGTCAGCCATCCTAACTACACAGCCTTCTAAGGTTGCTGGTGGTTTATGGATTTCTGCATCTGGAATTAGATCTTCTTCTTTTTTGGTTCGATTAGGTGCTAGTTGAAACTCATTATATTTTTCACCACAATGAGAGACAATTCCATCTCGAACTTCAAAAGTTAGATTAAGACCATATTTGTTTTCTTTATGATGGGTCAAAATATCAATAACTCGTAAACTATGTAGTTCATGTTGGAAGGTAAAACCTGCTTGATATTTGTCTAAACACGCCTGAAGCTCTCTTTCGCCTGTATGACCAAAAGGTGCATGACCGATATCATGTCCTAAAGCAATAGCTTCGATTAAATCCACATTTAAATTTAAAGCTTTACCAATTATACTAGCAATATATTTTACATATAAAACATGCTCCATTCTTGTACAGATATGGTCGTTGCGTGGATTAAAGAATACTTGGGTTTTTTGTCTAAGACGGCGGAAATCAACAGAGTATAGAATCCTCCCGTGATCTCTTTCATAGGGTGTTCTAACTTTACAATCTATTTCTTCTTTTTTTCTGCCACGACTTTTAATGCTAGGACAAGCAAAGGGACTCAAATGTTCAAGTTCTCTTTGTTGCTTTAATTTTCTTGGTAATTGCATTTAGATTCTCCCCGAAAAAATCTAATCTTTTACAGCTTTGATTGGAGCTGAACTTGCCATCATTCGCTTGAGACCACTATCGAACTTAATACTTAAAATAGCATCTTTGCTAACATAATCAATTTTTTCTAAGACCCCCAGACCAAACTTCTTATGACTAAATTGTTGTCCTTCTCTTAACTGTGAAACAACAATACCATTGTCTTGTTTCAATGATTTCGTTGGTTTTGAACTAAGTCCAAATGAGCCTAGGACTTTTGATTTTTTTCCTGGTGAATTTTGAGAATATGACGAAGAATTTGGTATTGAGCTAGCTCGATGAAACTTGTGATTCGAACCGTAGTTAGAGCTTGCCTGGGTTGACTCATATGTTCTACCGCCAAATCTATTTGTCCTATTTTGCTGACTTAAGCGACTACCGCCAACTTCTCTAATAAATTCATCTGGAATTTCAGAAAGAAAACGTGAGATTGGATTATATTTAGTTTGTCCATAAAGCAAACGCATGTTAGCTGCAGTTATATGTAAATATTTTCTAGCTCTGGTTACTGCCACGTAGGCAAGGCGTCGTTCTTCTTCTAATTGTTCTGGATCATCAAAGGAACGATAGCTAGGAAAAATACTTTCTTCCATACCTATCAAAAATACAGCATCAAATTCTAAACCTTTAGCAGAATGGACAGCCATCAAACGAACAGTGTTTTCTGCATCTTCTTGATCTAGATCAGAGTAAAGGGCTGTTTGTTCTAAAAAGTTTTTTGTCAAACTGGTCAAAGACAAATCTTCAGAATAAATATCCTGATCGTCTTTACTTAAATCGGGCACATCTAGATCAAATAGATTTGTCTCCATAGATTTGATTTGTTCTATCTCTTGTTTAATCTTTTCTTCAAATTCAATTGTGTCAGAGATAATTTCTTGCAGGTTCTCTATCCTAGTATAAGCGTCTTCTTCGCCCTTTTTTTCTTTTTCTTGTAATTCTGCTAAGAGACCACTTTGAGCTAAAATTTCTCTGGAAAAATCAGGAAATGTGATTTTGTCATCTATTAGAATTTGCCTTAAACCAGCGATAAGATTTGCAAATTCCGTCAACCTCGCTGAAGCTCTAGAAAGCTCCGGATATTGATCTGCGTTGACAACTATCTGCATCATCGAAACATTTTCTTTGCCAGCGAGTGTACTAATTGTTTCAACTGTTTTGTTGCCGATCCCCCGCTTTGGTACATTAATAATCCGCATCAATGCTAATTCATCATTTTCTGAAAAAACAACACGCATATAAGCCAAAAAGTCTCGAATTTCTTTACGATCATAAAAACGCAAACCACCATAGATATTGTAGTTTATACCCTGCTCTCTTAAAGCAAATTCTAAATTACGAGAAAGAGCATTTACTCGGTATAAAATACCTATTTCACCTGCTTTTATGGGATTATTATTACGATTTGTTAAGCGTTTTATTTCTGAAGCAACATATCTGGCTTCGTCATAATGGCTTTCTGCTAAATAAAATTGGATTGGCTCGCCGTTGTTCTGATTAGTCCAAAGTCGTTTGTCGGTTCTACCTTCATTTTCCTTGATAATTGCATTTGCTGCTCCAAGAATGTTTTTACTTGAGCGATAATTTTGTTCCAGTTTAATGACTTTACTTTCTTTATAATCTTTTTCAAAATTAAGAATGTTTTGAATATTAGCACCACGAAAACTATAAATTGATTGATCGTCATCACCAACTACACAAATATTTCGATGTTTTTGGCCAAGTAACTTAACCAGCAAATATTGTACATGGTTTGTATCCTGATATTCATCAACCAAAATATGTTTAAAGCGTGTTTGATAGGCAGCCCGAACATCCAGATTTTCTTCCAACAATTTGACGGCAAATAGTAAAATGTCATCAAAGTCCATGCTATTAGCTCGAAGCATCATCTCCTGATAACGTTTATAAATTTCAGCTATTTGTTTTTGAAAATAATTATTACCAGCTGATTTTTCCATCATTTGCCAATCAATTCTTTTGTTTTTGGCAGAGCTGATTTTATTATGAGCTGTTTTTGCATTAATAAAATTTTCATCAACCTTAAGCTCTTTGAGAATTTCTTTGATTAATCTTTGCTGGTCATCTGTATCCATTATTGTAAAGTTTGGCTGAAAACCAATTCGTTCAGCATGCTGCCTTAAAATACGTAACATCATGCTATGGAATGTTCCTATCCACATACCTCTAGCTTTAAAACCAATTAATTGTTCAGTTCGTTCGCGCATCTCAGTGGCAGCTTTATTGGTAAAGGTAATTGCCATAATTTGTCCTGGCCAAACATTGCGAGCTTCAATTAAATATGCTATCCGATAAGTAATCACTCGGGTTTTACCTGAACCTGCCCCAGCTAAAATAAGCAAAGGACCGTCTTCATGGAGGACCGCTTCTTGTTGTTGTGGATTCAAATCTTTGATTAAGTTTTGTATATTTTCTTGTAACATCTTACTTTCTTAAATTGTTTCTATTAGTTTATTTGTTTTTTTCAAAATCTATTTTAGCATATACTATCTTTTTTCTCTTTGACTATGAACTTGAATTTAAAATAATTAATATTTATAACCTAATTAAAATCGCCCCAAGGTGGAGCGATTTTGATTATATTAAATGAATTTAGTTAGGTGGGATATTATGTAAATTTATATTGTATTAATAGTCTAGCTCAATCCAGCCATAGTCACTATCACCATGTCTTTTGTAGACGAGATTAACTTTACCTGTATGGCCATTTAAGAAGGCAAAGAAATCATGTCCTAACATTTCCATCTGTAACGTTGCTTCCTCTTCATCCATTGCTAAGATCGGAAATTTTTTGTGTCTAGAAATTGTAGATGGTGACTCTTCTTCGAAATCTTCTAAAAATTCTTCAGCTAAATATTGTTTCATATAGCCAAATTGTTTTCGCTGTTTTTTGATCTTGCTCTTATGTTTGCGAAATTGCCCTTCTAGAATATCGACTGCTGCTTGCAAGGCAGAACGAACATCTTGCGCAACGCTTTCGGCTCGATAAAAATGACGATCAATATCGAATGTGATTTCTAATTTTAGTTGATCTTGATAGGGTGTCATTTTAACTTCTGCTTGTGCACTATCGTCAAAATAACGATCAAACTTTGATAGTTTATCCTCGACCATTTCAACAATATCGTCGGTGATTTTAATCCCTTTACCAAGAATATCGATTTTCATTGCGTTTCTCCCTTCGGGTTTCTCTATTTTGTAAAGAAACGTTTTTATAATTAACTAATCTTTAGTTTGTATATGTATTATACATAAAAATCTGTTTATTTTTAAATATTTTTTGAATAATTAGCATAATTTTTGCACACTTTAACAATTCAAGCTTTGATTCACTCTAAAATCAAGATCATTTAGAATAACATTTAGAGAAATGTTAAACCCTCTGAAAAATCAATTTCTCTCAAATCTGAATCACGAAAACTACAGGTTGTAAAGCAACTTGCACAAGCAGATTCGGAACAAAGTTTAGCAAATTCTTCTTCCGACAAAAATTTTGGCGGATCAATATCCTTTTGTTTTGCTAGTAATTTCTCGAAAGACATTTGATCAAGACTCTCGAACCATTTTGAAAATTCATCAATTGTCGGGAGTGCTTCTGTTTTTATAATTTTATTATTCAAGACTGTGATGGGAAAAATTGAATCGTCAGTATTCTCCATCGCTTCAAAAACAACAGTTTCTGTTAAAAATCGACCTGGAGAATCCTGAAAACTAATCATCTCAAAATTTATGCCAGCATTTTTAGCTACTTCAGCAAATACTAAAAACTGAATGTATTGTTCCTTTTCAGTCACTGGCAGATAATGTGGTAATGTGAAAAATATTTTTAATGACTTTTCCATGGACTTTCCTTTCTAGCAGAGATTATACTGATTATTATTTATTAATAATTTACCTTAAATTAACAAGTCATTTGGTAACAATTAGCACTTTCGAATTTATTGCTATGGAAAGGAAAACAAAATTGTCAATCCTAAAATAAACTTAATTGTTGTTTTAGAATTAGATGTTGCATATTTGGATTATTGATTTTGAGCAATTTTGTAGGCAGCTTTAATTTGTTCTGGTTCTAGCTGTGAGATATAGCCATTGATGCCAATAAAATCTGAGACGTATTTATTTGCTGGTTGATTAATTAGTTGAGTTACATTGCCTTTTTGAATTAATCTGCCTTCTCTAAGAATGCAAATTTGATCACCTAAATAGAAAGCTTCTTGAATATCATGCGTTACGAATACGATTGTTTTCTTTAATGTTTGATTTAATGTTTTTAATTCTTTCTGCAATTTGCGACGATTAATGTCATCGACAGCTCCAAAGGGTTCATCCATTAGAATAATTTCTGGATCATTAGCAAAACCTCTGGCTACGCCTACTCTTTGCGCCTCTCCACCACTCAACTCGTTTGGATAACGATCTAAATAGCTAGAATTGAGACCGATTAAAGAAATTAATTCTTCTGCAATATGATTTTTTTCTTGTTCTGATTTTTTTTCCAAAGAAAGAACATAGGTAATATTGTCTCTAATAGTCAAATGCGGAAACAAACCTGTTTGCTGAATTACATATCCCATTTTTCGCCTCAGTGGCATGGGATTAATATTTTGTAAATTTTGACCTTTAATTTTAATAGTACCCGCATCTGGCTCAATCAAACGATTTATAAGCCTCAGTAAAGTCGTTTTACCGCTACCAGATTCACCAAGGAAAACAACAAATTCTCCTTGGTTAATCGTTAAATTAATTTCCTTGAGTGCGTAATTAGTATCAAATATTTTAGAAACATTTTCAAATCTGATTAATTCTTTTTGACTCATATTTTTTCAATCTAAAAACAACAATTCTAACATCATTGTTTCTGCAGTTAATTGATTAATCCTTTTTCTAACAAATAGTCCTTAGCAATTTGTTCATGAGCTTTGCCTTCGACTTGTGCTGCATAATTTAATTTTTGCATTTCTTGATCATTAATTAGATCCTTTGTTAATTCTAATACATCTACTAGTTCTGGATATTCATCTAAGATTTCTTGACGCAAGACAAAAGCCGCATCGTAAATGGCAAATATTTGTTTATCGTCTTGTAAAGATTTAACTTTGTTTTCGCTCAAATAACCATCTGTTGTAAAGGCAGTTGTAGCTTGAATCTCATCTTCTACACAAGCTTGATATTTAAGACCAATATCAATATCTGTTGTTTCTTTAAAATTCATGCCATACTCTTCTTCTACATATGGAAAGCCATCAGCTCTTTCAAAGAAATCCCCATTTGCTCCAAAAATTAACTGATCACTAACTTCTGCTAAATCACTAATTGTTTCCAAATTATATTCTTCAGCAGTAGCATTATTAACGATAATCGTATATGTATTATTAAATCCAATCATTGGCGACCAAGTTAAGTTGAACTCTTCTTCATAAGCCGATTTAACTTGATTAAATAATTCAGTTGAATCTTGCACTGGCTCTTGATTTAGAATACTTAACCAGCCTGTACCAGTATATTCAGGATAAATATCAATTTCAGAGTTTAAAATAGCTTCATGTAATATAGGTGTAGCCCCTAGTTCGAATTGTCTCTCTACGGCAATATCGGTATTTTCCTCGACAAGTAGAGCCAACATTTCTCCTAAAATAATACCTTCAGGCATTGGTTTTGAGCCGATTACTATTTCTTTATCAGAGTCAGTAATAACTTCTTCAGCATCTTCGATTTCTGCATCTTCTGCGTCTTTTACTTCTACATCTTCTGCATCATCATCTTTGTCATCATTGCTTAAAGCTGCTTCTGAAACCGATTCTGTAGCTTCATCTGAATTATCTTGGTTTGTGTTGCTACACGCACCTAACATTAATACCGCTACCAATAAAAATGCTATTAGATATTTAAACTTTTTCATACTTTTGTTTTTCTCCAATCTTACTTACTTTTGTATCTTTGCTAATATATTTATTTAATTTTCGGCTTAAAAGACCTATTATAAAATCAGTAAAGAGAGCTAAAAGAGCTACTAATAAACTACCAGCAAAAGTTAAGGCAAGGTTGTAAGTATTTATACCTCGATAAATAGCAACTCCAAGTCCTCCTGCTCCAATGAATGAAGCTATACTCGTTAAGGAAATTACCATAATTACCATTGTTCTAATACCTGTCATAATAACTGGTAAAGCCAGCGGTAGCTGTATTTTATATAGTAATTGCCAACTACTGCTACCCATTGCAACAGCTGCTTCAATAACTTCCTCATCTACTTCTTTTATTCCGATATAGGTGTTTCTCACCATAGGTAAAATACCATAGAGGATTAAGACAATAATAGCGGTTTTGTTACCAATTCCTGTGAAGGCGATAAAAAATCCAAAGAGAGCAATTGATGGAATTGTGTAAAGAAAGCTGGTTAAAAAAAGCATAATTTTTGCTAGGACTCTAGATTTTGTCATTAAAATTCCTACGGTTAAACCGATTAGGATAATAAGTCCAATAGCTATCGAGCAAATCATAATATGCTCTAACAAAATTTCTATAAAGAATTCTTTACGCTCAATAAAAATTCGAATCACATTTTGTAAAAATTCCAATTCCCCCTCCACGATCTAGGCTAGATTTGTCATGAAAAAAGGCTGTCTAGATCTAGACAGCCCTGTTAATTATTGTATTAGCTTTGGATTATAAAGCACCGTCTTTTTCTGCCATGTACATTAAGAGATCTACTGTACGAACTGAGTAGCCCCACTCATTGTCATACCATGAAACTAGTTTAAAGAAGCGTTTTTCACCTGGTAAATTGTTTTCTAAGGTTGCTAATGAGTCATAAATTGAAGAACGTGGATCAGAAATAATGTCAGTGGATACTAAATTTTCATCTGTATAACCTAAAACACCTTTTAAGTATGTTTCTGAAGCTTTTTTCATTAAGCCATCAATTTCTTCGATAGATGTATCACGTGTTGCTCTGAAAGTTAAGTCTACTGCAGAACCTGTTGGAACAGGAACACGGAAACTCATACCTGTCATAATACCGTCAACTTCTGGAATGACTTGACCAACAGCTTTAGCTGCACCAGTGGTTGAAGGAATAATGTTGACTGCTGCTGCACGGCCACCTCGCCAGTCTTTGTTGGAAGGACCATCAACAACTTTTTGGGTTGCTGTATAAGCATGAATTGTAGTCATCAAACCTTTTTCGATACCGATTCCTTCTTTTAAAAGAACGTGGACTAATGGTGCTAAACAGTTGGTTGTACAAGATGCATTAGAAACAAGATTGTTTGCGTCTGTATCATATTCTTCATGGTTTACACCATAAACAAATAATTTAACTTCACCTTTGCCAGGAGCTGTAATTATTACTTTTTTAGCACCTGCATCGATATGCCCTTGGGCTTTGTCAGAATGTGTGAACAAACCAGTTGCTTCGATAACGTAGTCGACACCTAATTCTCCCCATGGTAAACCACTTGGTTCTCTTGCTGCCTGAACACAAAGTGTTTTATTTGTTCCATTGACGATGATTGTGTCATCTGCTTCTAAACTAGGATCAGATTTTTCTGTTGCGATGTCATGTTGGAACTTTCCTTGAACTGAATCATACTTTAATTGATATGCGAAATATTCTGCATCTGTGCTGACGTCTGCAACTGCAACAACATCAACTTTATCGCCTAATAAACCTTGGTCACAAATTGCTTGAAAAACCATACGACCAATACGACCAAAACCATTAATACCGACTTTAATTGCCATTAATTAAATCCTCCCGATTTCTTTGCGTTTTTACTAAAATAACGCGCTTGAATTAATTGTTTTTATAACACTTTAATAGTAATAAAATTTCTCTTTATTTTCAAATAATTTTTATCTTTAACACTGATTTTTTTATAAAGTGGCAATTTCACTAAAAAGTTGCCACTTATCCACAAATATATTGTTATTTTGTCTTTGATTGTAAACGTTTAAATCAAGCTTTTAAGATAGGTTTTCTTGCTGCTAAAGTTTCATCTGGTCTTCTAATTGGCATATGATGTGGAGAGGTTTTTAGCAGATCAGGATCTGACTTAGCCTCTTTTGCAATTTGAATAAACGCTGAGACCAGACCTTCTAGACCTTCTTCTGTTTCTGTTTCGGTTGGTTCGATCATCATTGCTTCTGGCACAATTAAAGGGAAATATACTGTTGGCGGATGGAAACCTAAATCTATCAAACGTTTCGCAATATCAGTAGTTTTAACACCATTTTCTTTCTTTTGTTTTTGACCTGTAATAACAAATTCATGCATGGGCGGTACATCAAAAGGTAATTCATAGTGATTGCGTAACTTTTCCAATAAGTAATTTGCGTTTGCTACTGCTGCTTCAGAAACTTCTTTTAAACCTTCAGCGCCGTAGGTCAAAATGTAGGCATAAGTACGAATGTAGATCCCAAAAGAACCAGTAAAGGCTCTAACCTTGCCAATACTTTGAGGAAGATCGTGATCCAAAACAAATTGATCGTTTTTCTTTTCGACTACTGGGGTAGGTAAAAATGGCTTTAGGATATCTTTTACTCCAACTGGACCAGCACCGGGTCCACCACCACCATGTGGAGTCGAGAAGGTTTTATGAACATTAAGATGAACTACATCAAAACCCATATCTCCTGGTCTAGTTTGCATTAAAATAGCATTTGCGTTAGCGCCGTCATAATAGCAAAGTCCTCCTGCCGCATGCACTAGATCTGTCATTTCTTTGACTTCATCTTCAAAAATACCTAAAGTATTAGGATTTGTAAGCATAATTCCAGCTACAGTATCATCTAATTTATTCTTTAAATCATCTAAATCCACCCTCCCATGCTGATTAGATTTTACTTCACGTATATCAAATTCAGCCATCGCTGCTGAGGCGGGATTTGTGCCGTGAGCAGAATCAGGAATTAACATGATTTTCCTTTTAGTATCTTGACGTGCTTGATGGTAGGCTTTGATCATCATCACCCCAACCAATTCACCATGAGCACCGGCTGAAGGCTGGAAGGTAAAGGCATCCATACCAAAAATTTCATTTAGTAGAATTTCTAAACGATATAAGAGTTCTAAATTTCCTTGAACAGTTTCGCTTGGTTGTAGTGGATGAGTATTATTAAATCCAGGCAAAGCAGCCATGTCTTCATTGATCTTAGGGTTATATTTCATCGTACATGAACCAAGAATATAAGGCCCATTCTCCACCCCAAAGTTTTTGGAAGACATATTTGTAAAATGTCTAACTACTTGAATTTCGGCCAGATCAGGAATATCTGGTAGAGTTTCTGCATAATCTTCTTGATAATATTCCTTAAAGTCAGGTTTTTTTACATCACATGCTTTGATCAAACGATTTTGTTTATCAGCATTTTGCGGCAAATCAAAAATTAATGGAGTTTCTTGAATCATTATTTACTCCCTTCTTCTAAAATTATATTAACTACATTGGCAACAAATTGATCCATTTTTTCTTTGCTTTTCTTTTCAGTTACAGCTAATAGCCAAATACGATCATCAAGTGCAACACCACCAATAATCTCTTTTTCTAACAATTTGTTGTTTAAATCATTAGTTGTTAGGTTTATTTCATCTTTTAGGCGAATTGCAAATTCTCTAAAGAATGGTGAATCATATACTTTTTCAAAATAACCAGTAGCTAATAAGGCTTGTTCTAAATAAATTGCTTTGGCGGCTGATTGTTCTGCAACTTCTTTTAAGCCACTTTTACCATTAAGAGCAAGATAAATGGTCGCTGCTGTTGCTAATAAAGCTTGGTTTGTACAAATATTAGATGTGGCTTTTTCACGTCTAATATGTTGTTCTCTAGCCTGTATAGTTAATACAATCGCTTGCTTGCCTTCACTATCTTTTGTAAGTCCTGCAATTCTACCTGGCATCTTTCTTAGTAGTCTATTTTTGGCTGCTAAATAACCAACAGCGGGGCCACCGAAATTTAAAGGTACACCTAAAGGTTGTGCTTCTCCGCAAGCTATATCCACTCCATAATCACCAGGTTTTTTTAACAAACCAAGACTAATAGGATCAGCGGAAACCACTGCCATTGCTTTGTTCATATGCGCTGTTTCTACTAGTTCTGCTTGGTCTTCAACTATTCCAAAAAAGTTAGGACTTTGAATCATAAATGCAGCATAATCATTACCTTCTGGATATGTACCAGCACTTGTACCTTGTTCATTTAATTTGCCTATCTCTACCTCTAGTCCACCAGATTCAAAATAAGTTTTGATAGTTTCGATATATTCTGGATTCAAACCCTCTGAAACCCAAACTTTTTCTTTACGTGTTTGACGACACGCAAGTAATAATGCCTCTGCCGCTGCAGATGCGCCATCATACATAGAGGAGTTAGAAACATCAAGACCTGTCAGCCGACAAATATAACTTTGCCATTCGAAAATTGCTTGCAAAGTTCCTTGTGACATTTCTGCTTGATAAGGTGTGTATGAAGTCAAAAACTCCTGCCTGCCTATGATATGGTTTATTACAGCAGGAATATAATGGTCATAAAATCCTGCCCCTAAATATGAATCATATTGATCAACTCGTTTGTTGCGTTCCGCTAATTCACTTAAGGCTTCAACAATTTCAGACTCACTCATACCTTCCATCGGCAGATTCAAGTTTTCGATATTTTTTAATTTAATATCGTCAGGAATTGAATCAAAAATATTTTCAAGTTTAATTCCTACTGATTCGAGAAGTTCGCTACGTTTTTCACGATTAATCGGTATATAGCCACTCATTTAGTTTCTCCTTGTTCTCTTTTTTAGTTACATATCTATTATTATAAAACAAAGCCGGACTGCTTCAAAAAAAGCAATCCGGCAGAAAAAATATTAAACTAAATTGAATTATTCTTCATCTATAACAGCTTGATATTCTTTGACGCCAAGTAGATCATTTTGCTGATCCGGATTTGTGACCTTAACTTTGATAATCCAATTTTCATAAGCATCTTCATTGATTAATTCTGGTTCATCGGCCAAGATTTCATTAAACTCTAAAATTTCACCGTCTATTGGCATATAAAGGTCAGACGCCATTTTTACTGATTCTACACTGCCAAAAATTTCACCTTGTTCAAACAGCTCGCCTTCTTCCTCAGACTCTACATAAACAATATCACCTAACTCTGATTGAGCAAAGTCGGTAATGCCAATATAAGCAATATCGTCTTCAAATAAAATCCATTCATGTGTTTCTGCATAATAACGATCATTTTTTATTTCTATCATAAGATCCTCCTAAAATTGTATAAATGGTGTTTCTGTTATTAAAAAATCCGCTTGTTTTCTTCTAACTTCAATTTGAACAGTTTTTGCATCGTCTGGTAGTTCTGGCGAGACTAAGGCAAAAGCAATACCTTTATTTAAAGTAGGTGAAAAACTACCTGATGTTATTTTGCCAATCTGTTCTCCCTGATAAAAAACTTTATAGTTTTCTCTTGGTATGCTTCTATCTGTCGCTTTGATTGCGATGATTTTATAACGATAAGTTTCTGACATTTTGGAGCCAACAAAATTACGATTTAAATCAACAAACTTTGTCAAGCCTGCTTCTATCGGATTTATTTGTTCAGAAATCTCATTGCCGTATAGTACCAAGCCTGCCTCTAAACGTAGTGCATCTCTGGCACCTAAACCACAAGGTTTAACGCCAGATTCTAAAATGCTGTCCCATAAAGAAACTACGTATTTTTGTGGTATATATATTTCATAACCATCCTCGCCTGTATAGCCAGTTCTTGAAATGATTAATAATGCTTCCTCTAAGGGTAAATGCATTTGCCTAAATCTTTTTAGTTCTTCTAATTTGGACACAAGGCCTAAGTCTGGAAAAACATTTGCTAAAGCATCTTGGACTGGCTCCAGACTGTCTTTGCCTTGAACAGCAAGTAGTCCATAAATATCCGATCTATCTTCAACCAAAACACCTGATTTTTTTGGAAAATCAGCTAAGACCTCTTGGATATAGGCAAAATCTTTCTCGGTATTAGCAGCATTGACTACAAGCATAAATAACTCTGGGTTTAATTGATAAACCATTAAATCATCTACGACGCCACCATCTTCATAACAAAGAAATGCGTAATTTGTTAGCGCAGGATTTTTATCACTAATTTTTCTTGACAAAATATAATCAAGAAATTCAGCAGCATCTTTGCCTGAAACAAAAATTTCACCCATATGTGAAACATCAAAAACTCCAACATCTTTTCTTACTGCTAATGTTTCGTCCTTGATACCTGTGTATTGCAATGGCATATTCCAGCCAGCAAAATCAACCATTTTTGCGTTCAATTTCTGATGAGATTCATAAAGCAATGTTTGTTTCATAGATTATCAATTTCCACCATTATTTTTGTATTTTTATTTATAAAAAAGAGGTTATCACTTTACATGGTCAAATGCAATGAAAAAAAGAAAATGGTAATATCTTGTAAGTAAAAACAGCCAGCTAGTTAAACTGGCTGTTTTAGATCGTATAAATTTTAACACTTAATCAATTAATTATGTGTAAAATGATATCGACGGTCACTGTTATCTTGACGATAATCCTGCAAAAAGTTTCCTAGCTTTGCTATAGCCTTTTCTAAGACTGGAATTTCAGGCAAATAAACAATTCTAAAATGATCAGGTTCTGGCCAATGGAAACCCCCTCCACGTACCAACAACACATGTTCTTTCTTTAAAAAATCAAAGACAAATTTTTCATCACTGACGATCCCAAACCGCTCCGTATCCAACTTTGGAAAAACATAAAATGCTGCTTGTGGCTTGACATAACTAAGTCCTTCTATTTTATCCATAGCTTTACAAATGGCTTCTCTTTGTTCATATATTCTGCCACCTGGTGCAATCAATGCCTTTGTTTCTTCTGTACAGTTGAGAGCAACGGGAACTGCATGTTGGGCAATCGCATTAGAACAAAGACGCATTGAAGACATCATATTAAGACCTTCAATATAACCTCTAACCGCAACTTTGGGTCCAGATAAGCACATCCAACCAATTCTAAAGCCAGCAATTAAATGTGACTTGGATAAACCATTCATTGTGATACAAAATAAATCAGGTGCTAAAGCAGCGATCGATGTATGTTTAACACCATCCATACAAATACGATCATAAATTTCATCACTAAAAATAATCAAACGATGTTTGCGAGCTATATCTACAATTTCTTTTAAGATTTCTTCACTATAAACTACACCAGTTGGATTGTTAGGATTAATGATTACAATCGCCTTAGTCTTTGGGGTAATCTTTTTCTTAATATCATTAATATCTGGATTCCAATTAGATTTTTCATCGCATAAATAATGACGTACACTGCCGCCGGCCAAGGTCGCCATGGCTGTCCATAATGGATAATCTGGAGCTGGAACTAAGATTTCATCTCCATGATCTAGCAATGCCATCATACAAATTTGTATTAATTCAGAAACACCGTTTCCTGTGTAGATATCGTCCGCACTTACACCTTCGATACCTCGACTCCTGTGATAAGCTGCTATTGCTTCTCTTGTTTCAAGGATCCCTTTAGAATCTGTGTAACCTTGTGAGTTTGGTATTTCCTGTTCAACTACATTAAGTACTTCCTGTGGTGCTTCAAAACCAAAAGGGGCAGGATTACCGATATTCAACTTTAAAATTTCAATCCCTTCTTTTTCCATCCGCATGGCTTCATCCACCACAGGTCCTCTAACATCATATGCAACATTAAACAATTTTGATGATTTTTGAAAGGTTCTCATTTTTTCAATACCTCTATTCCATAAAAAATACCCTAAGCAAATAACCTGCTTAGGGCGAAATTAAAATTCCGTGTTACCACCTAAATTCGATTAACCTCACAATTAACCGCACTCAACGGTATAAATACCTTATCCTATACTGTCAGGACTAACAGCGAATCTTACTTAGTTGTACAATCGAGCACTCCCGTTCTATCCGCAGCTCCGAGGTGGCCTGTCAATCAACTAATTGTTATTTGATTAACTTTATCCTCTTCATAGCCTTAATATTCAAATTTAGAATAAATATAGCAAATAAAATCTTAATTAGCAAGGTAAATTTCTTTATTAAAAAATTTGCTGTTTGTGAGCAGACTTAATTGTTTCCACTTAATTTCTTACGAATTTTTGTATAAATTGGTAATAGATTATTAAATGCCCAATAGATTAAAGAGTTATGAACATAATCAAATTCACCCAAATATTCAACAACTCTAGGTCTAAAAAATCTTTTAAAACGAGTTAAGCCATCATCTTCTGTGCCTGGAATTCCGCCCATGCTCGCTTTTTCTGCACCTGCTTCAAATGCTTCCTCCATAGTCTCTATAAACACTGGTACTTGAGCAGAGATTTTGCTATAAGTACGATTCATTCCTGCATATAGAATTTCTGTATTGTTACCATAATGAACTGAAAAAGCACCTGCCAAAATTGCTTCATCGCCATCTATCTTATGTTGGTCTTCAAAAAATTTCGAAAAGCGCTTTACGGAGGATATTTGCTCCTCCAATTGAATTTTTCTTTTAGGAGCAGATTCAGGCAAATTGGCCATATTTTCTTCTAATTCTTGGAGTTTAATCTTTTCAGATTCAATAGCTTTCTTTAAGGGTAACCTAGCCATATATAACTGAACTTTATCGCCGTATAATTCGAACAATCTTTCAAAATAAGATTGATCTCTTAAATTAATATCTTTCTCTTCTTCGGTACACGATAGTACAAACATAAAATCTGGCAAAGCTTCTGGCCCTTCTTTAGTTATTTCAACGTAGTTTTTTTCTGACTCCTTGATAAAACGACGGATACGTCTGGGATAACCATCAGCTACATCCTCGGCATAGACCGTGGCTGTAAAGCGAGGCTGGATACTTTCGTCCATTTGCATCGTAAAGCCTTGATGCTCAAAATTAGCCTCCTTGAATGTGGCTAAAATTGTTTCATCATTTAGTGGAAATAAAGGTTCTTGATCGTCATCATCCATATAATGAATGCTTCTTTCATAGCCCGAGTCAATTCGTAAAAAAGCACAAGATTTTTCTTTACTCCATTTTATAATTTCTTCTAAGAAAAATTTGAGCAAGTCCTGATTATGATAATCTAAAATTGGGCCCCTGGGAATATACCAAAAAGTTTTACCAAAAATAACTGGACGAGATAAAATTACTGCTGTTGCGACAAGTTTGCCATTTTCTTCAACACCAGCATAATAGGGCTCCCAATTTTCTTTAACATGCCCCCAGGCAGATGATTGTAGCAGATGACAAGCTGGGTGTTGCTCCACAAAAGCATCAAGCTCTGCTGGTGAAATATCTTTAATGAATTTATACATATATTTTTAAGACTATCTAGTGTCTTCTACCTCCTGTAATATATTGGACCATATAATTCTCATACACTGAAATTTGCAGAAAAAATTATAAAAAATATATTCAGTTGATCATAGCACTTTTTAACTTGGACTATCAAACAAAAACAATTCTAAGTATTTTATTTTCATAATTGAATTTGTTGATAATCGCACTATAATGTTTTTATAAGCGAATATTAGATTATTTAATAACTTGTTAAAACGGAGGAAAATATGAGAATAATTGTTGTGGGTGGGGTTGCTGGAGGTGCAACAG
>JAAYRJ010000006.1 GCA_012518845.1 Clostridiaceae bacterium | reverse complement strand
TTCATAATAAATCTCACCGCCACTTCCAATGAAAAATCAGCTCCCTTTTCAATCAAATAAAAATAAGATTTCCCAGCTTGGACATTCTCCAAAATCACTGGAAAACCTTATTCTATCAACACTTCAACAGTTCCTATTCCTCCACCCTAGACATCAATGCTATGCACTCCACATGATGTACTTAGGCTATTCTGCACATCGTTTACATTAGGATATTGCTTGTTTCCGTATGACTTTTCATCAACCTTGTCAAGTCAGCATATCCATTTTTGATTAGGTTATTTTAAGGTACTTCATGAAACCATACAGCATCATATATAATGTCACAGTGTTCTTTAAACCATGAACTCCACAGCATAGGAGTTGCATCAACTTCTCTGTTGTTATTTTCATACTTGAAATAGGCTATCAACAATTTACGAATCGATATCTTTATTTCTTCTATCTCACCTTCGTATATTTCGTAAAAATCCCACCATTTTGATCTTGATGGGTGGGCGGTGAATCTACATCTTAACAAATATAATCTATCTAAATTATACCTTGCAACACTATCATAAAGTTTAATTTCATCATAGACATAATGGCTCATTTCCTCACGATTTTGAGTTGGTTTCTTAAGTCTCTTTTTTATCGACTGAAATATTACATCAACCATATTATCTGCTGCTGTTAAGGCTTCTTCTGTAAAGTCCAATTCATATAACCTCAAAAATCTAACGTAATAAAATACCGCTTTATTTACATAAGGGTCAAGCGCGTTTATCAATTTTAGATAACCTAATGTTTTCGTATTTAACATAGAAGGTTCAATACTTATATATTTTTCAAAAGCGTTGATATGTTGCTTAGCATTATCTCCATAAATACACGTAACAGTATTACCTCTAAAGTCTGTAGGAATGTCAGCAGATAATGCAATGGCCCCTATCAAATTTACTTGATAACTCCTATAAATATATTGGGATATAAAGCGGAACAAATAATCTATTTGATCAGACACAAATTCATCCTTGGATATATTTCTCCACCCACCATATTCATGACCCCAATTCGGACATACAACTCCTACTTTCAACGTGTTCTTTTTTTCCGAATAATAGCACATGACATTGTTGTAATTTAAGTTTAATTTTAACTCTGAAGTGTTTGTAAAATCCCTAATTTGAAAAAGTCGTTCATTATCTCTTTTTGGAAGTTCTTGAGTAACTATTTTATCCAGAGTATGCTTAAACGATTCAACTTTATTTTTAGTATATGGATCTGCTCTATAATAATTACATACTTTATTTTTGAATTTATCATACCCCAAGTATCAGCACTCCCTAATCAAGATTTTAAAGAATTCAAAATGAATTATCATACCTGCTTATTATTTTTTCGAACTATACTTCCTACTCTTCCTTCGATTACCATCTTCACCTTTCACAACATTACTTCTCTTCTTCTTCTCAATCTGAACCGCTTCAAATTTCTCTTTTGAAATAATTGCTGGATGATTATTTTCTGAAATATAATGTTCCTCATGTTCACTAGAATGAAGCAACCTCACAACACCAATATATTTTTCATTACTTAACATGACATCAATCGTTCGTTTACTCCACTTTTCTTTTCCTGTTGGTGTCTTTATTCTGCGCTTCTCTAATTCCTGTTTTATACCAATAATGCTAAGCCCGCGTAAATACAGTTCAAAAATCAATCGTACATTTTTAGCTTCATCTTTCTTAATAGCCAACAGACCTTCTTCATCATTTTCATAGCCATAACATTTTCGGTTATATAATTTTGATGTGCCTTGTGCCGCATGACGTCTATAGCCCCATTTAATATTTTCACTGCGCGATTCATTTTCTGCTTGTGCAATTGATTCAATAATCGAAATCATCAATTCACTATCTGTATCAGCTGTATCGAGTCCTTCCTGTTCAAATATTACACGAACCCCATGTTCTCTCAACTTATGAAGTGACTCTAGCACTTCAACTGTATCACGACCAAAGCGACTAATATTTTTAGTCATAACAATTTCAATATTTTTCGCCTGACAATCTTCTAACATACGAATAAATTCTTTTCTTTTTGAACCAGACTTCCCTGATGCAATATCTATATATGTATCAACAAGCAACCAATTCGGAGTAACGGCTGTTAACCTGGTAAGTGCAGAGACTTGGTTTACTAGACTTTTTAACTGCTCCATGCTGTTCGAACTGACTCGACAATATATCCCCACACGTTTCTCTCGTTGTACAGGTCTTGGTGGAATAAAATGAACCCTTCGATTTTCAGACATTTTCTTTATCCTCCAATAATTACATTTAGACTAATCATATTTAGTGGACTTTTCGTAATATTAGTTAGTCTAAATATAACACGATTTCCCCCAATTATCTATCCTATCAACTCCCCTACCCAAAATCTAATCTGTCAACTCAACCCCAATTTCTAGCTCTTCCAACACCAATAACAAAAAGGGTTTCACC
>JAAYRJ010000005.1 GCA_012518845.1 Clostridiaceae bacterium | reverse complement strand
AAGATTATGAAGCTGCACTTGAATTCCACAGAGAGATGGGTGTGGTGTCTTTAGAAAATGAATCAATGGGTGTTTATTTTATCGAAGATCCAGATGGTTATTGGATTGAAATTGCTCCTTATCGAAATTAAATCTAACTCTTTAGATATTTGCGTTTTTTATAGCCTGTGAAAGATCTCACAGGCTATTTTTTTTACTTTTGACAATTAGGACAATAATGAGTACTACGACCAGCAACTTTTATCTTTTCAATTTTTGTCTCACAAATCTGGCAGGGTTCATCTTCCTTTTGGTAAACAGCCAACTTTAATTGAAAAAATCCTTTGTTACCAAGACCATCAACATAGTCGCGAAAAGAAGTCCCACGATGACCAATGGCTTCTTCAATAATCTCACGTATTGCTTGATGTAAAGAAGTTAATTTATCTTTAGATATTTCTCCTACTAAATTATCAGGTTTTATTTTTGCTCTAAATAAACTCTCATCTGCATAAATATTACCAATTCCAGCAATGACTTGTTGATTTAAGATAAAAGATTTAATTGTGCTTCTAGGTCGACGTTTAGATTCTTTCAAAAAATATTCTAAAGTAAAGTCATCACCTAAAGGTTCTGGACCCAAAGTTCTAAATCCTTTATCTTCAATTTCATGACCAGGTTTAAATAATTTAACTCTACCAAAACGTCTAACATCATTAAAATCTAAGAAACTTCCATCTTCTAACAAAAACCTTACATGTGTATGTTTAGCAGGTGATGTTCCTTTTTCTTCTAATAAGAGTTTTCCGGTCATACGTAAATGAATCATCATTAACATTTTGTTTGAATTATCTTCGGTCGATTTTAAATCAAAAAGCAAATATTTTCCGCGTCTTTTAATATTTATGATTTGCCAATTTTTTAAATCAAAATCTCCATAATTCAAGAGGACGTCAGGATGACAGACAATGATCTCTGAAATGACCATCTTATCAATCTTTTTTATTAATGAGCGACGAATTGTTTCTACTTCTGGTAACTCTGGCATAGACTTTCCTTTATAAATATAATTATTAATTCTTGATTAATTTATTGTCAAACGATTTGTATTTAAAACTAGATACTTAAATTCTTTCTAAATCATCTAAATCATCTAACCACACTTTACTGATAGCATCGCTTGGCATTGAGAGACCTTTGCGTGGAGATAACGTAATATCAAGCACAGAAGGTCCATCAGGCATAGCTGAACGTTTAAATTGATTGTTAAAAAATCTCCTAATGAAAAGTTTTAGCCAATGAAGGATCGTTTTTTGATCATATTTATCTCTAAAGGCTTGTTCTGCCATGAACAATATTTTTCTCGGTTTAAAATTGTATTTTAAAAAGTAGTATAAAAAATAATCATGCAGTTCATATGGTCCGACGATATGCTCTGTTTTTTGAGCAATCTCTCCAGCTTTTGGAGGCAATAATTCTGGGCTTACTGGTGTATCTAAAATATCAAATAAGGTTTTAGAAAATTCTTTAGCAGAATGATCTGACATTTTTTGATATCTTACAGCTTCGTATCTGATTAAGTGGCGCAATAAAGTTTTAGGAATGCCAGCATTGATGTGGTACATAGACAAATGATCACCACCATATGTTACAAACCCTAATGCTGATTCGGACAAATCACCAGTACCTAGAACAATGCCACCTCTTTGATTTGCTAAATCCATCAAGATTTGAGTGCGCTCTCTAGCTTGAGCATTTTCATAGGTAATATCATGCTTTTTTGGATCCTGTT
>JAAYRJ010000046.1 GCA_012518845.1 Clostridiaceae bacterium | reverse complement strand
CTATCAGGCAAGCTAAGAGCTGAAATCATTAAAAGTATCACCTTACAGTCTCCAGATTTAACAAATGAGCCCGCGAACATAAAAATCATTAATAAAATAACGCCTAAACATAATATACGAGGAGGAATAAGATGAAAAACAGATATTTAACAAAATCACTCTTTAAACTAGCAATGGAATGCCCGACAAAGCTCTTCTATACTGGAAAGGAAGAGTATGTCAATAAGTCTTATGAAGATTCATTTCTCCACTCACTCGCAGAGGGGGGATTTCAAGTAGGTGAACTCGCTAAACTTTATTATCCAGGTGGATATGATATTACCACATTGGATTATGATCGAGCTTTGGAAGAAACAAATAAATTATTACAAGAAGAAAACTGTATTATCTATGAAGCTGCTATTAAATATAACGACTTCTTTGTGAGAGTAGATATTTTAGTTAAAGAGGGAAATCATATTAAGCTTATAGAAGTAAAGGCAAAATCAACAAGTGAGACAACTCAGGAACAGTTTATTGGTAAAAGAGTTCCGCTAACTTCAGATTGGAAGCCTTATATAGAAGATATTGCATTTCAAAATTATGTTGCGGAAAAAGCCTTTCCAACATATAAAACTGTCCCCTACCTAATGTTGGTAAATAAAAATGCCAGCGCTCCAACAGATGGTTTAAACCAGAAATTTAAAATAGTGAGAGGGCAAGACGGCCAAAGTTCTGTGCACGTCTCTGATAATATAACAGAAGCAGATTTGTCTGAAAAATTATTAATAACTATAAAGGTAGATAGAGTATGTGAAAGCGTCTATAAGCAGACATACAACTATATGAATAAAAAATTAACGTTTGAAGAGTTAATCCGTGAATTTGCATATCACTACAAAGAAGATATTAGGATGAATCCAATCATAACAAATAACTATAAAAGTTATGAGTTTAAAGCAACTAAAGAAGAGATGAAAGCAGGTAAGAAAAGTGGTTTTCATGAATCGTTTAAGATTGCTTTTGGTTGGAAAGATCATGATTTTGAGGACGATACGATCTTTGACCTTTGGAATAATAGATTAATTGATAGACAACTCGAGCAAGGTAAAATAAAATTACAAGATTTAACTCTAGATGATTTACCCATGAAATACAAAGATAATGAAGGTGGATTATCGACGAGAGAAAGACAATGGTTACAAATAGAAAAAAGTGTAAACAAAGATAGAGATTATTGGTTGGATAAAGAAAGTCTTAGACGGGAAATGGACCAATGGATTTACCCCCTTCATTTTATTGACTTTGAAACTGCTCAACCAGTGATTCCTTTCAATAAAGGAAGAAAGCCTTATGAAGGAATAGCTTTTCAATTTTCTCATCATGTCGTTTATGAAAATGGAGAAGTAGAACATAAAGGGGAATACCTCAATATTGAAACTGGTGTTTTCCCAAATTATGAATTTGTCAGAGCACTGAAAAATGAGTTAGATAAAGATGATGGAACCATTTTCATGTATTCAAATCACGAAAATTCATACTTAAATAAAATTTATCAACAATTAGAGACTGAAAAAGAACAAATAGAGGATAGAGATGAGTTATTATCGTTTATTAAAAGCATAACCAAGTATGAGGGGGAAGAAGGCCCAAGAATGATGGTTGATATGCTAGAGCTAGTGAAAAGATATTACTATGATCCTATGATGAGAGGTTCTAATTCAATAAAAGCAGTTTTACCAGCAATATTAAATAGTTCAGAATATATTCAAAATAAATACTCTAAACCCATTTATGGTACAGACAATGGCATAAAAAGTTTGAATTTTAAAGATTGGACTTGGGTTAAGAAGGAAGATGGCAAGGTTTTAGATCCATATTCACTTCTACCAAGAATATTCCCGGATATCTCCAAGGAAGAGTTTGAATTACTAGGTTTTAATTCTGACGAACTTAAAGATGGTGGTGCAGCAATGATCGCCTATGAAAGACTACAATTTGAAGATATTCCAAATGAGATAAGAAATAATATCGCAGAAGGTTTACTAAAGTATTGTGAATTAGATACGCTAGCGATGGTGATTATTTATGAAGCTTGGAAAGATATGATTAAATTATAGAGGGAGAATTTAATATGAGTAAAAAAGAACTTAAAAGTGATATTATGTTTAATATTTTTAAAATTCTTCATAAGTATTCTGACGAAGAGCACAAACTGTCTCAGAAAGAAATTATTGATATGTTAGCAGATCATTATGAGATGAAACCAAGTCGAAAAGTGATTAGAGAAAATATTTTGGATTTAGATCATCACCTTAAAGACTTTGGCTATGATGAATACAATAGATACGATATCGACTATCAAGTCACAAAACGCACGGTGAAAACTAAAAAAATAGATAAAAAAACAGGAAAAGAAAAAGAGGTAAAAACAGACACCTCCATGTATAGTGATTTTCATCTCAATCATTTATTCACTAAGGGTGAGATAAGTTTACTGATCGATGGATTGCTATTTTCAAAACAAATTGATCTTACTCAGCGAAAGACGTTGATAAGAAAGCTAGAATTATTATCTAGCAAATATTTTAAATCAAGAGTTAACCATATTAGTGTTATTTCAAATGAACAGACTAAGAATCAAAGTCTATTTCTCAATATTGAAGATATAGATGATGCAATTGATCAATCAAAACAAATTTCTTTTAATTATAATCGCTATCAAGTGAATGAAAGTTTACAAGATGAGTTCACCCCGCAACTAGATCGAGATGGCGAAGTTAAAAAATACGTGGTCAATCCTTATCGAATGATTGCCAATAATGGTAGGTACTATTTAATGGCCAACCATGACAACTCTGATAAAGCAATTTATTATCGGCTTGATCGTATGACAAATATTAATATTTTGGAGAGAAAAAGAAAGCCGATTGAGAAGGTAAAAGGGTTAGAAAAAGGCTTTGATTTAGCAAAGCATGTGCTTGAGCAAGTCTATATGTACTCCGGGAAATCAATCTCAGTCACTTTAAGATTAAAAAAGGTCATCATCAATGATTTTATTGACTGGTTTGGGCCAGGACATCAGTTTTTTGATGAAACAGAAGATGAAGTATCTGTTAAGGTAACTGTCAATGAAAATGCGATTCAAATATGGGCTTTACAATATGGACGCTATGTCAGGGTACTAGCACCAGACACTCTAGTAGAAAAAATAAAGAAAGATATCAAAACTGTAATGGAAAATTATCAAATGTAAGACAGGTAATGAATGGCCAATGTAAAGACCATCCATTGTGCTATGATATATATAGTAAAAAGTTAAGTAGTAATAAAAAATTAGGAGGTATTACATGACTTACAATTCACGATTCTATCAAGATTACTTAGAAAAGCTACAAGGATTCAAGCAAGTAAATTGGGTGAAAAACTACCTTGATTTAAAGAGTAGGCCAAACTTCTGGACGATCTTAGAATACGGACAGATTGCTAGCTCGAGACAAAGATCATCACATGAAATTAGATACTCTAAAATGATCAGGTGGCTCTTCGATGCCAATGAAAACCATAACTTAGGCAACGTATTCGCTACTAAATTAATAAAAAGAATTGATAATCAATCGAACTATCAACTAGACTTGGCCAAAAATAAACAAATAAAGGCAATTGCCGAATCATTAGAAGACATTGATATATTCTATAGTGATCTTAATCAAGAAGTATGCCTTGCTATCGAACTAAAGCAATTCACGACTGAGCATGAATCAACTGGCTTCGACTCTCAATTGGACAAGTATGAAGAAGCTGTGAAAAGTTATATTAATAAAAAAGGAAAAAATATCAAGCCTTTCTATGTCTACTTAACTCCATTAAAAGAACAACCGACAAATCCGAATTGGTATGCTGTAGGTTATCAGGAACTGATCGAAATCATTACAGAGGTTAATGATGAATACTTAGTAAACTCATCAGATATTTATGCAGCAGACATAATAAAAATTATCACTGATTTCAAAGATGATCTGCAAAGAAGCATGGATGTTCTTCAAAAAGATACTAGTTACGTAACGAAGAACTTCTCAAAAGAAGAGCTGGATTTCACTATTCTGCTTAATCAAGAAATCATGGGTGAAGAAGAAACTGAGCATATGAATAAATTGAAAGCACTTGCGGGAGATAGCGAAACAGATCTAGAAGAACTAGTATTCTTAATTAATGAGTATATCTATAATCAAGATCATACACCAAATGACGGGGTCAGATTACTGATTAGAAAGCTGTATCAATACCTAGCTGAGGAACCCAAGGTTGACTTAAATCTAGATCGTAAATATCGAAAAGAAGAACGATTCGCAAAAATTAAACCAGAAATTATCAGGCAATATAACCTGAACTTCTCTAAAATAGAGTTGACGGGTGGTAAAGGACAAGGAATTCATCTATTGACTGAAGATGAGAGTAGAAGTATCTACTTCTCTGGTGACAGCAAAGGTAGATTCCCAAATACTAGGTTGCAGCTATTAGCTTATAGTGATAGAACCGATAGAGGGAAAAAACCAGTACTAACAATGTCAGACAAGTTAAGTGGTGGCTTGTATACTGCCGACTATAACCTTGTTGAGAATGATCAGATCTATCGCAACTTATCTAAGGATGAAGTTGAAATAAAAAGTATCGCTGACCTAATTAAAAACGATCTCTTCGAGGCAATCAAAGATTTGAATACTCATCTGAATTAAATTGAAACAAACCATAAGAACAAACAATGGATGGACAAAATAATGTTCATCCATTGTTCAATGATAAGTGAAGCAACTCAATTTATGAACGAAAGTTTGTAATTTTTAGCTGATATCGGACAAATAAAGAGAGTTGGGATGTTATATCGTCTGACGTAGACTAACCTCGGACCACTTCTGTTCGAAATCATTGGAAAATGTATGAGGCGGGGCGACTATGGACATATTATCACTTTTTAAATCAGAAATAGTCCGATGTGTGAGACAATGGTTTGAAAATTATCAAGCAATTCAGTTCGTTTTATAAGATTTCGTAATAAGTGGTACTACTACTTCTGTGCTATGAATTTTTATTTCTGAACTATCCTCACTATCTTTTTATCCACATTTAAATCACATGACTTATTAAAACGATCTGTTGTAATTTTTTAATCGTGAAATACTAATCAATAGCAAAATGTCACAGGTATCGTAAATAAGAAAGTTATTGTGAGTAGACTATCAATAAACTAACATTATATTAATACCCCTATGCGAACTTTTTGACCCATAGCTTATTATACAATCAATATAGATCAAAATTAAATAGGAGATAACAGAGTTTAATTTTACGGTATTGAGTTTAATGAAGAAGTTAAACTTGAACTCGTGAACAGATTTCCAGAGATCAATTTGGATTAAAGGGGGATCAAATTAAATACTCTTTCCAAAAAATATAGAAAATTAAACAAGGAGGAATACCATGAAAGGTGAATTTTCATTAAAAAATAAAAGACAGAAAAAGTGCAGTGAATTTAAAGGATATATTGATAAAAAAGGTTTTGCTGTGGGATATGAATATGAAGCTATTATTGAATTAAAAGGAGACTGGACAACAGAAGCAACGATTGATTTTGTCAGTCAAAGTTTTGATCCTGATGAAATAATAAAAGTTGATGGATCCAAGGTGAAAATATTGTGGGAAATGCCTGGATGGGGAAGTGGAGAAGATCTTGGCATGCAATTGTATGACTTGCTTAAAGATGGGGAACTGGGGAGCTATAACTACTACCGTGTAAACTAAAGTGATCATTAGAATGGGGGAGAGGTAATGGAATTGAAACTGTTAATGAAAAATAAAGAGGTAGAAGTATACATTGGAAACTATGACTTAACTTGGCTTGATTCAAGTCTATACATAAAATATAAGGAGAAGGAAAAGGAGAAGGAAAAGGCCATTACTTTGCCCTCAGGTGAGATTGAAAATGATGTTGGCACTTTCTTTCTGGCAACTTATAATCTTTCAGATGAGGAATCAGAATATGCTAATCAAGTAATGAAGGCTATCGCTGATCCGGAAACGATTAAAGAAATACCATTTGCAGATTCAATATTAACAGAATTCACTTTAAAAGAACCCTACTTAAGTAAAGTTATTGCTTTGGATATGAGAATGTAGTAAGGAATGATCGACAAGCAGGAAAATTATATCGAAAATGAAAGCGAGTTGAGCAGATTGATAAATAAGGCGATTGGATTTGCTACAGTAGCTCATTCAAACTAAGTGAGAAAAGGAACAAAAATGCCATATATATTACACTGTCTTGAAGCTGGAGTCCTTGCATCAAATTTAACGAGCAGAGACGGGAGTGCTAATAGTGATGTCGTAGCTACCACCATTTTACATGACACAATTGAAGATGCATTTGTATCCTATGAAACACTGAAAGAAGTATTCAACAAAAATATTGCAGATTTAGTCAAAAGTCAGAGTGAAGATAAGTCTAAAGCATGGAACGATAGAAAAGAAGCAACAATAAACTTCTTAAAGTCAAATCAGTCTAAAGATGTTGAAATCGCTACGCTTGCTGATAAATTGTCAAACATGAGATCTATCTTCCGAGATTATGAAAAACAAAAAGATAAGCTATGGGATAAATTTAATGCGGGAAAAGAATCGCAACATTGGTACTACAGCTCTATTGCAGAATCACTATCTCAAGTTCAAGGCACAGACGAATATAGAGAATATGTCGATTTAATTAAAAAAACCTTTAAAACTAAATGAAATGATTTAGGCATTGGTAGTTATGAAAATAAGGAGATGACTAATTTGGACTTCAATATAATTGAAACAGGGATAATTATACTAATTGTCATTATTACCTCTAAAATAAAATTAATAAAAAGACAAAAGGAAGAAGAAACGCGATATAATAGAAGAAAGGAGGAAAAATATGCTTCAATTGAAAAAAGAAAAGAGAAGACTCATCATACAGTAGACAACTCTCCAGAAAATATAGACATGGCAGAATTGTATGCAAGGGGAGAATGCTAAGAAGGTGAATTTGTAATTGGACCATTCTATGAATCTAGATCGAACTCCCAATTTAGTTTTGCTGCCGACTCGAACTTAGGTTACTAAATTCTTGAAGAATGGATTGTGGGATTTTATAGATGATAAGGGTAATGAAGTTATCCCTAATATCTACACAGAAGTATCGGAGTTTACAGAGGATCTTACAAAAGAGAAAGTGGCCTTTGTCAAAGCTTTTCATCCACTTGCAGAAAACAACATAAGAGAACTTTACATAAACGAGAAAGATGAAATAATTGACGCCAGATTAATAGAAACTAAAAAGAAACGTCCTGGTCGACGGTTTTCTTAAGTCAATCGTTTTAAAAGAGGCGTTAGCTGTTAAAAGAGAGATAAGAAATAGAGTGTAATAATCTAGTGTAGAATAGTTATCTTGTTACATCACTAAGTTTTAAAAAAGTAGGAAAAAACAAATTGTAGTCAAGCCTTATGTCTGATAGATGTTAATAGATGATTTTAGGGAAAGCACTCCGAAATGAAATACAAAATATTAAAGACTGGATGGTGACGAAATTGTCCATTGGATAGGCTACACTAAGTTGTGCAGATTCGTTAAGGGCAGTTAATCTAAAGGGGGAAGATATCATGGAATTGGAACTGTTAATGAAAAATAAAGATATAGAAGTTTATATTGGAGACTATCACTTAATTTGGCTTGATTCTTCCCTATACATAAAATCTAAAGGTGAAAAAAAGCAATAACTATGACTTCAGGTGAATATGAAAATGATATTGGTACATT
>JAAYRJ010000045.1 GCA_012518845.1 Clostridiaceae bacterium | reverse complement strand
TCTGCCCATTTTTAAGCATAATGTCAAAACAAGGGCAATTTTAAGTGAAAATTTAACTGGCATCCAAACTTATTTAGTCATAAAAAATAAATTTCCCTGACTATCATTCGTTTTTAGCAATTTAATATGAGAAACACTTATAAAAAATCAAGTTATGAATAATGCAGGTTTAAATGATGTTATTGCAAATCTATCAATTCTATCAACTCGTCCCATATAGAAATGGTTTCGGTGTTGGAAAGGTAGTTGTACCCACATAATAAACCTTTGCAAAAGTCTAACAATATAAATAAATATGAACATCAAAAAACAGGGACCTCCTGATTAAAATAGGGGATACCCTGTTTTTTTGTTGTTATATATTATAAATTCAATAACTGTTGAGTTAAAAGGTTATTTGTCACTATTTCTTGCATACTCTTTTAATTCATTTATAATTTGATGTAGTACTTATGAATTGCGTCAAAATTAACAGACGATTAAAAAGCTTCTTCTGAAAGGAGTATTAGAATAAATGGCTCACAATAAAGCAAAACAAAATTTAGAGATTAATAATATTGAGGTAGATTTTGATTTAGAAGAAATCGAAGGTAGTTTATCAAAACAGTTAGAAGATAGTTTCTCTGATTTGGCTTTTCTTGAAAGAGAAAGAGAAATGATTGCTAATCCTGATTCTTTAGGTAAAGTAGTTGCAGAAGAGGTGTGGAAACAGTTTGGGAATCAAATTGGGTTAGATATAACTAATGAGACATTGATTCAACGGTATGATCGTGAACATCCGGAGCAGTATCAGGACATTTCGAGATCAATTATGAATGACAAACGCTATAAAGAAGAAACTGAAGCAATGAAAAAGCAGCAACAATCTGGTAAATTAAAGGATGCATACACAGGAAAAGACTTAAGAAGAAATGAAAAAGCTAATTTAGATCATGTGGTGACGAGAAAAGAGTTATTTGAAAATGAACGGAGAAAACAAGCGAATATAGATGTTGCTGAATTAGCTAATAAAAAAGAAAATTTGAAGCCAACAAATGAATCACTGAATAAAAGTAAAGGCGCAAAAAGCAACAAAGACTACCTAACAAAGCGAGAGATAAGAGAAAAAACACTGATTGAGCAAAATAAAATAGCAAATGAAAAAGTAGATCACTCGAATATGTCCGCTGCTGATAAACGTTTACAAAAAGAAATTAACAATAAACGTTTAAACGATAAGTTATCCGCAAAAGATGATCTTATGTTGCGAGCGGATAAAGAAGCAAGAAAACCGATCAATCGGGATATCAGGGTCGGTGCGACAAAAGAAATTGGGAAAAAAGCAGGTAAAGACGCTTTAAAAACGATGGCCATTTCGGCGCTCTTTCGTTTGTTGAAAGAGATTATGAATGGATTGATTCGCTTTTTAAAGGAAAAATCCAAGTCATTTAATCGCTTTTTAGCTGAAATGAAACAATCAATAAGTCGATTTTTCACTAATATGCAAAGTGTGCTTCAAGCTGGGGCTTCAGCACTTATTGGTACAGTTATTTCTGAAATATTCGGTCCTATTGTTAGCGTGTTTAAAAAGCTAGCGAGTTTAATTAAACAAGGTGTCCATTCTATTATCGATGCCGTTAAATATCTTACAGATAAGAAAAACAAGGATAAACCATTCAGTGTAAAAGTAGCTCAGGTTGGAAAAATTATCACCGCAGGCTTAGTTGGTGGTAGTGCTCTATTTCTAGGAGAAGTTTTTGAAAAAGTCTTACTAGCTGTTCCAGGCATGCAAACCCCGATACCATTAATGGGCACACTTGCCAACATGATTGGTTTATTTTTGGCCAGTCTAGTATCTGGCTTAATCGGAGCGATCGTTTTAAACATGATCGATAAGTTTATTAGTAAAAAGTTAGAAGAAGAAAATGACCATGAAGTGATTAGTAAGAAAAATAAAATTATTAATCTTCAAGATAAACAACTGTTTGTCGCTGAAAATCGGGTTAGTGTTTCAAGAATTAATGTTATAAATGAAATTTCAGCAAATCACAAAATGGCTAAAGAAGTGATGCAACGATCGCTTGAAAATATAATGCCTGGAGCTGAATCTACTCAAACGAATCAAACAAATATGACCAGTGAGAATCAAAGTGACTTAGCAAAAATGCAACAAGATTTAGCAGAATTACTTTGAGGTGATTAAAAATGACCAGTACAAAAAAAGCAAAAAAACAACAAAATAATCAAGCACCAAGTATTATCGCAACGAATGCTAAGCTTTTTAATCAAAACAAAGAGGCTTTAAAAACATTTAGTAAAGAGCTACCTGAAGAAGCTAAATTGCCAAGTGTACCCACGACAGGTGGCTTATTTGGTTGGTTTAACTATGATGTGACAGGTAATGACTTAAATAAGTTAACTAAAAGTATTCAGGACAAAATGATCGAGCAAAATAAAGTGCTTGTCAGAACCATTCAAGAGTTCAATACAATTTACGATACCTTCTCTGCTCTAGATAAAGAATATATTCAAGGTATTTTAGTTTCTCTTAAAGCAGCTGAAGCAGCGAACGATAAGGCGTTAAAGGGTTTAAAGGGCGTGCAAACAAATCAAAGTGAAATTAAGCAAATCATTAATCAGCAAGCCCAGATTATTCAAGTTTTGAAAAATTACAAAGAAAAACTTGAAACAATTAGACATTTAGAAGATATTGATTATATTTTTGAATATCAATTAACAACGCAAACTCATGTCGGCAAAATTGAAGAAAAAATCGACTATCATGAACAAACATTGACTGATGTGTCTGCTGAATTAAAAGTAGTTGCATCTTTACAAGCAACGTTTCAAGATAATTTAGATAAGATTAATGAGCTTCAGACGAAGCAAGCTCGCACAGTGAATCAGCTTTTTGTGGATCAAGAGGAAAATATCACTAAATTATATGCAGTGAATAAAGACAATACGACAAAAATTAAAGCAATAAATGATGAAGTTAGTCGTTATGAGCTGAAATTAACTGAACTTAAGCAATTGATTCAAGCAGATTTGAAAAAGCTATCTGAGCAGTTAAGAGAAAGCGACAAGGAACGTGATGAAAAAATTGATTTAATTAGAAATGACATTACGAAAATTGAACAAGAAAAAGAAAATCTGTCTACTTTTTTCAAGTCTGAACTGTTAAAGAGTAATCAGTCAGTAATGGAACTTAATAAATTGACAAGTAATTTAACAGTAAAATTAAAAACAACTCAACTTATTTCATTTATTAGTTTAGGTGCTCTTGCTTTTTTAGTGATTTTACTCATTGGTGGGGTGTTATAATGATCTCAGAAAATTATCAACGTCAGTTAATGAAAGAGGCTAAGCAACTAGATGTCTTATTAGGACAAGAACAAACAGCGGAATATGAAAAACTAATTGTTGAAATAACAGATCAAAAAATTGATGTCGCTATTTTAGAACTAATTAAAAATCTAGGAGTTCTCACTAAGAAAAAGACCATATCTAATATAGAGCGAAAGCAAGAAAAAATTATTGAGATATTGTATAAATATCTTGGATCAGTAAAAGTTAATCAACTTTATCAAGATTTAAAAGACTCCGCAAATGTATCGCTAGCTGATTTGGTTAAACAATTAGACGAACTTGTAGGTCTAGAAAATGTTAAACAGCAAGTACAAGATTTAATTGATTACAATCAAATTCAACAAATGAGAGAAAAAAATGGTTTGAAAAAATCAAATAAAACTTTACATATGGCATTTATCGGTAATCCTGGAACGGCTAAAACAACAGTAGCACGTATTGTTGGTCGAATGTATAAAGCAATTGGATTACTAAGTAAAGGTCATTTTATTGAGGCAAGTAGAACGGACTTAATTGCTGAATATCAAGGACAAACTGCCGTTAAAGTAAAAAGGTTAATTAATCGTGCTAAAGGCGGCGTGTTATTTATTGATGAAGCATATAGTATCACAGAGAATGATCAGAGTGATAGTTATGGGAAAGAAAGTCTTACTGAATTAACAAAGGCTCTCGAAGATTACCGTGACGATCTAGTTGTTATTGTTGCAGGATATCCCAACTTGATGGAGCAATTTTTTCAATCCAACCCAGGACTAAAGTCAAGATTCAACACTTTCATTACATTTAATGACTATTCATTAGAAGAGTTAGTTAAAATATTTAATTATATTTGTCAGAAAAATGATTATGTCGCGGAAAAGCATGCCATTGAAAAAGTGCATCATTTTTTGGAGGCTAAATTAAGTGAAGAGAATGATCATTTTTCAAATGGCCGATACGTGCGGAACTTATTTGATGAGATCACGATGAATCAATCAAAGCGATTATCAAAATCGACAGAACCCATTAGTAAGGAATCATTAATGTTAATTACTAAAGAAGATGTTCCAAATCTTTTAAAAGCTCAGCAATAAAGAAGAGACTATCTAGTAGACTAATAGATTTCGTACTTTCTCTTGAAATTGACTGATAATTTACGAAAGTATAGAATTAAAGGTAAGTATTTGGTGCGCTAGGAGGATGACGAATTGTTTTTAATAAATAGGGATAGTATGGAGAGTACATATACTTTGATATAAGTACTGAGTTTTTACTAAAATATACACCGCCCGAGTATTTAAAAAAGGATGAAGATGCAAATATTCAGGTTTATATTCGAAGGTTAAAAGGGAAGAAGGAATTTACCATTGAACGATTAGGAAAAACTGTTGATTCCTTGTCGGTTACAGAATATAAGAAAACTATTAATAACTGATTAATGCAGGTTAAAAGCCTAAACAAAAAGACTCGTAAAAACATTCGAGTCTTTTTTAAATGATTATTAATTGTT
>JAAYRJ010000044.1 GCA_012518845.1 Clostridiaceae bacterium | reverse complement strand
TCTCCTTCGTAATAGTCCTCTTCATACTCATATTCATCTTCATCATCATAATCGCTAATGTCTGATTCCCATTCATCTTCACTTAAATATTCATCATCAACAAAATCATTAAAATCTTCATCTGCATAGCGATGTCCAGCAGAAAAAAGATCCTCCTCTTGTTTGCTAGGTACAATCGGTTCAAATACAGGTATATCGTCTATATCATCTGTATTAAGATCATCAGATGCTACTGCTTGATGTTCCTCTAATTCCATAAGGTCTATTGAATCTAGGCTTTCTGGTTCATCAGGAACTTCGGAAACACCGACAGTTTCAAATTCAGCAGTGTCTTTTTCAACTTTTGGTTTGAAAGGATCATCTGGATCAGATGTTATAATTTCTTCGTCAGTTTCTTGCGGATCTTCGTCCTTGATTGGATATTGTGGTTTAAATGTTTCGTCTGTGTCCGAATCTAGCGCCTGTCCTTCATCAACGTCAGATGGCTCAGTAGTGATAGGCTGATACCTTGTTGTTTCTTGAGTCATCTCATCTTGTTGATTTTGGAATAAACCTAAATTTAAACGGCTGGTACGACCTGCGGGGATAACTTCTTCTACTTTTGCCAGTAGTATTTGTAAAGAATCTTGGTCATTTTTTAATCTAGCATCGTCAATTATAATGCTTGCAGTTTCCCCTAAATCATCATTTTCATATAATGTTTTGATCAATTGCCTTTGGCCTATTGCATCAAAAACTTCTTTGTTACAAATAATCATTACATCTTCAGCTTGTACTTGAGCTATATTAGAGTAACGAATTGTACCAGCAATTCCTGCTGCAAAATCCAACATATGGTCAACTTGATTTCCATGATAATCGGCATTTACTAGTTCTGAGTCACAAGTTGTTAAAGGGTATAATGCATTATTTCGATATAAAAAAGCACAGGCACCACCGCGGGTTACAGCTGCAATCTCGGCTTCTTTAAGGATAATGCCAGCAAAATATGACTGCTTTACTCCTTCTCTAGCAATGGTTGCACGCCCACCAACCTCTACGGCACAATCTGCTAAGTCATTGATTTCATTATCTATTTTATCATTACTTAACTTAATAGCCTCTGTCATCTTATTTAAGGTCGATGCTGTCGCCGAGTCTTGTGAAATATCCTCTAGGTTATTAGCAAAGATCGCATAAAAGAAACCTCTATCTTCACCAAAACTGGTTACATCTGCACCGGATTCTTCGCGTTTTCTGGCTATCCTGCCGTCTAGATAGAAAGAATCTTTTACTTCTTCATTCTTTCGGTAATCAGCTATCAAACTAGCTGAAATTCTAGTCGTTGCAAAACGTGAAACTTTTGCCATATTGTCCTCCCAGATTGTTCATACTTTATTTTCTTTATTTTAAATTAATCAAACCTAATTATATCATATTATTTCTTGCTTGTTTCAAGTATTCTTTCTGCTAAAAGAATATCTTGAGGGTATGTTATTTTAATATTTTTTTCATTACTGAAATAAATCTTGGTTGGGATTTTGGCAAACCGCAATACAGAAATATCATCTGTTGTTTTGTAGTTACTTTTTTGTGCAAAACGATGTGCGTACAATAATTGGTGAAAAAAAGCACCTTGTGGAGTCTGAATTGCAACCAATTTAGATCTGTCTGGAGTGTTAATTATTTTTGAATTGTCATCTATTTCATGAATAGTGTCGCTAACTGGTACCCCTACACCAACCCCACATTTGCGGGATGCAATTTCGTTAATGCAGTTTAAAATGATTTGTTTCTCTATTAGAGGGCGTGCCCCATCGTGAATAAGACAAATCAAATTCTCCAGGGGAAAATTTTCTTTGGAAAAATCTGCGGATATTTTTTCAAGTCCGTTTAGTACTGAATTTTGTCTTGTCTGACCTCCAATAACAAACCTTATTCTTGAAATATCATGCCTGCTGAGTTTTTTTAGGTGGTCAGCCATTTGCTCTAATTCGTTTTCTTGAACCACTAGGTATAATTTTTTTATCTCCTTAATTTGTAAAAAAGTGTTAATAGTACGCTGAATAATACTGATTCCATCAAGCTTTAGGAAAAGTTTGTTTTCTGCATGAGCCATTCTTTGACCAGAGCCAGCAGCTGTAATTATTGCAACTGTTTTATACATTCATCACCTCAATTAAATATTACTCAATTATTAAAAAAATAAAATGTCCAAGACTTCTTGCAACAAACTTGCATAAATTACTTCACAGTCTTTTGGAATATTCAGCTTCTTGAGATTTCTCTGAGCACTTGCTGGCACAATAAATTTTCTCCAGCCCAAACCTACGGCCTCAAGAATTCTTTTTTCTATATTAGGGACATTTCTAATTTCACCAGAAAGACCAAGTTCACCAATCAGTATTAGATTAGAATCTATAGGTTTGTCTTGAATACTTGAAACTATTGCCATTACAACAGCCAGATCAGTAGCTGTTTCATTAATTTTCATTCCACCAGTTACATTGACATAAGCATCATATAAGCCCGTTTTAATCTGACATGACTTTTGTAAAATTGCCAAAAGCATAATCAATCTTAACCGATCAATTCCTTGTGTGTTACGAATTGGTTGATTAAAGTCAGTTAGATTCATCAATGCTTGGATTTCTAAAAGAATGACTCTAGTTCCTTCAAGTGAGGTTGTTATCGCAGTACCTGGCACATTTAAAGGTCTACCAACTAGCAAAGCTTCACCAGGATTAGCTACAGATTTTAATCCACTTTGCGTCATTTCGAAAAGACCAATTTCATCAGTTGTACCAAATCTGTTTTTTACAGAACGTAACACGCGATATTGATCCGACTTTTCACCCTCAAAATATAAAACTGCATCAACCATATGCTCCAGTATTCTAGGTCCCGCAAGACCACCCTCTTTCGTAACATGTCCTACCAAGACAATTGAAATATTTAAACGCTTTGCTAATCGCAACAAACCAGCTGTTGTTTCGCGAATTTGTGAAACCGTACCAGGAGCCGAACTTAAATTTTCATCATATATTGTCTGAATTGAGTCAATTACAGCTAAATGTGGTTTTTGCTCAGACAAAACATTTGAGATTTCTGAAAACGAAGTTCCCGTATAAATTTTTGCAGTATTTGTGTTTTGTCCTAAACGATCTGCTCTCATTTTTATCTGTTCAGGCGATTCTTCACCAGATATATAAAGAGTTTTGTAGTGATAATTTAATTGTCCTAAAACTTGAAGCAATAGAGTAGATTTGCCAATCCCTGGATCACCACCAAGCAAAACCAAGGACCCCTTAACGAATCCGCCACCCAAAACGCGGTCCAATTCATTGATACCAGTTTTTAATCGTTCTTGACTTTTACCATGAATGTCGGTCAAATCAATAATTTCATTTTTTGACTCATTTGCATCAAGCCAAGTTCTTTTCGAGCTGGATTTTGATTTATCAATTTGAAATTCTTTAAAACTGTTCCACGATTGACAAGAAGGACATTTTCCAAGCCAGCCAGATGATTCATAATCACATTCTGAGCAAATGTATATGGTTTTCTTTTTTGCCATAGAAGTTTTCACTTTCTGAGCTTACTAGTTAAAGATGTTGGATTAAGTCGGTTGGTTTTTCAAGTAGAATGTCGCATTCATTATCAATTAATTCTTGACTTCCACGAAATCCCCAAGCTGCTCCTGCCGAAAGCATCTTAGCATTTTTAGCTGTTTGGATATCAGCATCACTATCACCAATCATTATTACTTCTTGAATATTTTTAGCACCAAGTTTTTCTGCAATATAATGTGCCGCTGTAGGATCTGGCTTTCTAGGAAATCGAGTGCTCTGCCCCAAAACATATGCAAAGGTATCTTCAGAAAATGTCGTTGCTAAGACCCTACCTGTCATTTGATGAGGTTTATTTGTTAAAACAGCTAATGGAATATTTCTTTCTTGCATCGCTGCAATTAATTCTAAAATGCCTGGATAAGGCTCTACTTTGTAAACACAATATTCTTCAAAAAGTTGCATATAAATTTTGTATGCTTCTTCGAGCTGCTTTGCCTCTTCATCTCCAGCTGCAACAATTAATTGACGCACTAGTTCTTTTGCACCATAGCCAATAAATTTTCTAAATTCTTTATTACTACGCGGTTCATACCCCAATTCTTTTAACATCGAATTACCCGTTTTAATTAAAGATTCAATTGTATCTAATAAGGTTCCATCTAAATCAAAAATTGCGTATTTAATATTCATATTTTTTCTTTCTATATTTATAAGACTATACCAACCAATTCTAACACAATTAGATTATATGCTAATTTAGCTTTATATGAAAAAATTGAAAAAGCATAATTCTATTAAAAATGTGTATAATAACTCTCATGAGTCAAATAAGTTTAAAAAACATAGATAAATCATATTATGAAAAAGATGTTTTAGTAGATGTAGATTTGCAAATAAATCCTGGTGATAAATTAGCGATTATTGGTGAAAATGGAGCAGGCAAAACTACATTATTTAGAATTATTCTTGGTCTAGAACAACCTGATTCAGAAAATGCAGAAATTATCGTAGCTAAAAATATTGTAATTGGTCATTTGGAACAAGAATTAAGTAATGCTTCAAATGAAAGTAATGCACTTTATGATGCTGAAATTTATCAAACAGAAACTAAGATCAATAAATTAACAAAACAAATTGCAATAAATAATGAAGAAGATCAAAATTTATTACGTGAATATGCAAAAGCTACGGCAAAATTTGAAAGTTTAGATGGCTATAATTATCGTTACAAATTAAAATCTATTCTGGCTGGTTTAGGCATTTCAGAAGAAACAGCACACAGACCTTTGAGTGAGTTATCTGGTGGAGAAAGAATGCGTATTTCTTTAGCCAGACTTTTATTAAAAGAACCAGATGTAATGCTATTAGATGAACCTACTAACCATTTAGATCATATCGCGACTGAGTGGCTAGAGGAATTTTTGACTTCAACTAAATCAACAGTCATTTTCATCTCACATGATCGTGCTTTTATTGATCAAATTGCTACAAAAACAGCCGAACTAGAGCATGGTAAGCTAACCCTTTATAATGGAAATTTTTCAAAATTTGCTAGTTTAAAAAAAGAACGTGAGTCATTCCTTAACAAAGAAATTTCTAAATTAGAAGATCAGGTTCAAAGACAAGCTGAAATTACTCAGACCATGTTATCTCACCGCAAAATAGGCTCGTATCGGTCTAGCCAAAAAAAATCAAGAAGATTACAAGCTAGACTTAATGATTTAAAAAGCTCAAAAAGTAAAAATCCAACATCTCTAAAATTTGATATTTTGAAAGGTATTGACCTGGGTGATCCAAACAAAATAATCCTAAGTGTCAAAGACTTAAGTGTTACTTTTGAAGGTCAGTCACACTCTTTATTTAAACCCTTTTCTTTCTCTTTAAGAGGGAAAGAGAAGGTTATTATTGTTGGTAAAAATGGTTGTGGTAAAACAACTTTAATAAATTCATTATTAGGTGAAGAAAAAGCGGCTGAAGGAATAGTAAGGCTAACAAAAGATATAAAATATGGTGTATTGCGTCAATTAGTTGAATTTTTTGATGAGAGCCATACTGTTATTGAAAGCTTGCAATGGGTGGATCCACATCTCACAGAAGGTGCAGCTAGAAATCGATTAGCTCTTTATGGTTTTCGTAACATCGATGTCTTCAAGCAATTACATACCTTATCGGGTGGTGAAAGACGAAGACTATATTTGTGTCATTTATTAACCGAAAATCCTGATATTTTATTTCTAGATGAACCGACTAATCACCTTGACATCAACTCTAGCGAAATTTTAGAAAATGCTTTGCTAAACTATGAAGGTGCAATTTTAGCAGTTAGCCACGATCGCTATTTTATTGAAAAAATTGGTCAATATGTTTTAGGCTTCGTAGATAATGAGATCAAACCATATCCAAACTACAAGAGTTTTCGTCTAGCTGAAAAAAACGCGTATCAAAAAAACAGCAAACAAAATGATCATATAATAAAAAAACGCATGATCAATCAATCTGATGAAAACCACTCTAACAATAATATCAATCAAAATAAAGAGGAATTAGTCCATACTAAAAAAAATAATGATCTCTTTTCTAAACAAGATCTAAGGTTGCAGCAAAATTTAGTAAATATCAATCATTTCCCAACCAATCCTGTTCAAACTAGAAAGTTCAGAGCAATTTCACAAGAAGCATTAAGCGATTTGGAAAGAAAAATGAATGTTTGTGAAACAAAAAAAATAGAACTAGAGAAAAATTTTAGTGATGCCAAAGATGAGAAAATTTATACAGAATATGATCATTTATTAAAATTAATAGAAAATTACGAAAATTTATATTTAAAAATTTTAGAATTACAAGAACAATTAGATTAAAGGGCTTGCTTTTTTCACAATTCTCAGAACATCGATCTTAATTGACCAGCTATATAGCCACTTGTCCACGCCCATTGTAAATTGTAACCACCAGTTCTGCCATCAACATCAAGAAGTTCACCACAGACATATATATTAGGATTTTTTTTGAGAGCAAAACTTAACAATGAAATCTGATCCAAAACTGCACCTCCAGCTATTATTTGGGCTTTTTCTTGAGGTAAAGTTCCAGTAATTTCTAATGGTAACTCTTTTAAATTTTTGATAAGCTCCTGAAAAGTCTTTGTCCTAGAACTAATATACTTTGCGATATTTTTTCTGACAAAACCTTTGGCTATGTGATAAAATTGTTTTTCTTTTACTGACTTAGAGCAATTGGCTGCAAATTCTTTTAATTGTTCTTTAGTCAAATCAGGTACAAAGTCTATTTGAAGCAAATATTTATTTTTAGGTTTAATAAATCTTGCTAATTCCATTGCTGCTATACCTGATAAGCCAGTTTTGGTAAATAGAAATTCGCCTTTAACTTGAAAAACATTTTTTCTATTTGCAAATAAGGTTGCTCTCCCTTTAAAACGTTGACCACTCAACACTTGAAAAGTTTTATCTTTTGCCAAAATAAGAGGTACCAAAGCTGGCCGAAGCTCACTAATAGCTACATTTAGTTGTTTTAATAATTTGTAGCCGTTTTCAACACCACCTAAATTTTTTGCGGCTGAACTACCACAGGCCAAAATTAGTTGGTTACATTGAATAGTTTTTGTTATATTTTCTTTTCGTAATTTATCCGAAACAGATAATGAACTTATAGATAGATTGAAATTTACTTGTGGATGTAAGGAATAACTATTTGCTCCAGCAAAAAGTTCTTCTAAATCAGTCAATTCATGCTGAAGCCAAACTTCAACATTGAGTTTTTGCAAATAATCAATCAAACAATCAATAACCAATTCAGCTTGCTCAGCATATGGATAAACTCTACCATATGGATCAACCCGCAAAAATAAACCTAAACTTTCAAAAATTTTCTTGGTTTTAGGATAATCAACTTTATTCAAAGCAGTTTGAACAAATTTGTTTTTTTGTTTATCAGAAGATCCAATCGAAAAATAACAATCAGCATTCAAATGTTGATTCGAGAGATTGCAACGTCCATTACCAGAAGCTCTAACTTTGTTGAGCAAATTTGTTTGTCTTTCTAGTAATAGTACTTCCTTGTCTGGATTATGTAATTTAGCAGAAATGGCAGCCATTACACCCGAGGCACCACCCCCTGCTATTACAACATCAAAGTAACTCATTTTAATTGATCAGCAATTGCAATTGCTCTACCATATTTGCTTTTTTCCATTGGAATAAGTGGCAAGTGTTCGAGTAAAATTCCTCGTAAAGCAATCAAATCCTCTATTTTCCCCAACAACAATTCAAATTCTAATTCAGAAAATTGCTCTATTTTTTCGGATGTTCCTAGATAGCCTTCATCAAAACAAATTTCAAACTTACTTGTTCGAAAGGAAAATACATATGCGGTTCTTGTAAAATCTGCTAGGCATACTTCACTGAGCGGGCGATTTTCTGCCATCTTAAGAATTTGTAATAAATCTCTATTACTTTTTTCTTGAGTTTCATTTAACCGACTCAAAAACCATTCTGGATTAATGCCTAGTCCCAGGTCAATATTTTTATCCCTTTCCTGCAATTCAAATTCGAATTCTTCTCTTTCAAAAATCCCCTCACCTGTTTCTAGCCGTTTTGGTATTGAAAGTTTTAATGTAAGATAATAACGTTCATTTTGACGTCTAAGACGGAACACTGCCCTACGTTTTCTAAAAAACTCATCACTTGTATCAAAATATGAGGAACGCATCGCATAAGAAGTGATACTTGATTGTAGCAAATTATTAGCAATAAATGGCGATTCAATTATATCAAAATATGTAAAGCCTTTTTTATATGTAAATTTTAATTCTGCTTCCATCTTTTCTCCTCATAAATTAAAAGATCTAAATTAAAACTTGATACTCTTTATATCACTTTCAGAAATCAGTATTAACGAATTATCTACTATCGTCATTCTTAAAATATCAGTATCCACATATTGATCTAAAAGGATTTTTTTATCCACTAGGTCAATTAATTGTATACGATTGTTACCACTGATGGCTACAACTGAATCATTATAAGAAATCTTATCTATTTGATTTAATAATTCTAATTTTTTCTCTACAAACGTCTCCTCTGTTTCAGACCACTCGACAAGAAATATATCATCATCTATACGGTTTGAGGCAAAGAAAACGATCTCGTTAGTGTTAACAATTTGAATTATCCTACCCGTGTTATAAGTCTCAATAACTTTATTTTCAGAAAAATCCAAAACTAAAATATTGCTTGCCCCTGCAATAAAAATGTTATCTTCTTGGTCATAAAAAATTTGAGCATAAAGATATGGATACTCTGTTAATTTTATTTGACCTAATTGATTACCTTCTAAATCATATCGATTAATTAACGTTTGCAAAGTAGAACTAGATGTATTAGAAAGAAGAACATCAAAGTATTCTAAATTGTCATTAAATACAATGGCTAAAGGATAACCTGATTCAAAAAACTGTAAAGTCAGATGAACATGTCCAGCGTCTAAAGATATGATATGTACAAAACCAGGTTGATTTTGATTTTCTTCAATAATAGCAACATAATCTCCTTCTGAGAAATATGCGCCAGCAAAAACGCCATCTAAACTTAAAGAAAACTGTTTCCCTTGATGATTTAAGACAATCACTTGCCCTGATTCTCTATCTGCTATCAAAAAATATTCATCGTTTTGAACATTTACTGGTCTAATAAGATCAATATTTTCACTATAGATAACTTCTTTCTTGTGATTAAGTAATTGAATATTATTTTGTGAAAGATAGACAAATTGATCTGCAAAAGGATGATAATTACTACCTTCATTATTATTAAAGGTTAGAAGAACATGGTAATCAACAGTTTCTAAAGGCTCATCCAATGAATCAGTCTGCGAAACCTGTGGCTGCTCTGGCATTTTAATAATAATTATTACTAACAAGCCAAAAAAGATAAAGATTAATAAAGCAATAATAATCAAACTTGTTTTTTGATTTTTGTTACTTTGAATATTTTTCTTTGATCTCGCAATTTTAGAATCGAGGAGACTATTTTGCGAATCAGAAGAATTTACTTTGTTTTTTCTTTTTACCTTGTTGCTGTATTTTACAGCACGATTTCTATTATCCCTTTTCATCTGTACTAGTATAGTAAGAGATGAATTTTAATTCAATCTTTTGTCAAAAGCGAATAAAAAAATGGCTTTATCATGCGGATAAAGCCATTCGTTTTGTTTAAATAGTCTAATTTATGTTATTTTAGTACATTCCTTGTTGAGCCGCCACTTGAGCTTGTGGATCTTCTGGTTCTGGTATATTGCCTACAATTGCTTCGGTTGTTAACATTGTAGAAGCGATAGAAGCAGCGTTTTGTAAAGCTGAACGAGTTACTTTGGCTGGATCAACAATACCTTGATTATTCATATCAACGATTTCTTCTGCCATAACATCAAAACCTTGACCTGCATCTGCATTTTTGACTCTTTCAACAATGACAGAACCATCATAACCTGCATTTGCAGCAATTTGATATAGTGGTGCTTCTAAAGCTTTTAAAACAATTCTAGCACCTGTTTGAACATCGCCTGTTAACTCATCGACAACTTTTGTTACACTTGCCATTGCATCGATGTAAGCAGAACCGCCACCTGAGATAACACCTTCTTCAACAGCTGCTCTTGTAGCTGCTAAAGCGTCTTCTATTCTCAATTTACGCTCTTTCATTTCTGTTTCTGTAGCTGCACCTACTTTGATAACAGCTACACCACCAGCTAGTTTAGCTAAGCGTTCTTGTAATTTTTCACGATCAAAATCAGAGGTTTCTTCTTCTATTTGATTTCTGATACCCTGAATACGATCATCAATTTCTTTTTTGTCGCCATGACCGTCAACAATGGTTGTTGTATCTTTAGTAATAATAACATTGCCTGCACGACCTAAATCACTCATTTTTACATCTTTTAAATCCATGCCTAGATCATCAGCAATAAAAGTACCATTCGTTAAAATTGCAATGTCTTGTAAGTTTTCTTTACGGCGATCACCAAAACCTGGAGCTTTTACAGCAACACAATTAAATGTGCCACGTAATTTATTGAGAATCAATGTAGATAAAGCTTCGCCTTCGACATCTTCAGCAATAATAACTAATTTTTGGCCAGCTTGTACAACTTCTTCAAGTAAAGGCAAAATGTCCTGAACGGATGAAATCTTTTTGTCTGTAATTAAGATATGTGCATCATCATAAACAGCTTCCATTTTATCTGTATCCGTAACCATATAAGCTGAAATATAGCCACGATCGAATTCCATACCCTCAACAACTTCGAGTTCAGTACCCATAGTTTGAGATTCTTCGACTGTAATAACGCCATCACTAGAAACTTTTTCCATTGCCTCAGCAATTAAATTACCAACTTCACTATCATCAGCAGAAATTGATGCAACACGGGAAATATCATCTTTGCCTTCAATCAATTTTGAATCAGCTTGGATAGATTTTACAGCAGCGTCTACCGCTTTTGAGATACCTTGTTTAATTATCATTGGATTTGCGCCCGCAGCAATGTTTTTTAAACCTTCACGATAAATTGCTTGAGCTAGTAAAGTAGCTGTGGTGGTACCATCTCCTGCTACATCTTGTGTTTTGGTAGCAACTTCTTTTATTAATTGAGCGCCTGCATTTTCGAAACGATCTTCAAGTTCAATTTCTCTTGCTATTGAAACACCGTCATTAGTAACAACTGGTGTACCATACTCTTTATCCAGAATAACATTTCTACCTTTTGGTCCAATAGTAATCTTAACCGTATCAGCTAACTTATTAACACCTGTTAATAATGCTGCACGTGCTTTATCATCAAATTTTAATTCTTTAGCCATAATTTATATTTTCCTTCCAGTATATTTTCACTTAATCAACAATTGCTAAAATATCGCTTTGTTTAAGAATTGTATATTCAATATCATCAAACTTAAATTCTGTACCTGCATATTGACTAATCAAAACATGGTCTCCAACTTCTACTTCCATGATGACATCTTTACCGTCAATAATACCACCTGGTCCAACTGCTACGATCTCAGCAACTTGTGGTTTTTCCTTAGCACTACCAGGAAGAACAATACCACTTTTGGTGGTTTCTTCGGCTTCTAACATTTTAATCACAACACGATCACCCAAAGGTTTTATATTCATGTTGACCTCCTTTTTCATCTATCTAATTATTTTTTTGCAATATATTAGCACTCTTCTCTTCCGAGTGCTAAAGCTAATATAAAATCTAAGTTATACTTTGTCAAGAAATATAAAAGAAGAATTATGACTAAATTTGAAGAAAATATGAAGTTTTATTTTGAGAATAAATCAAAGCTTGTCAATAACGATTGATCTAGCAATGTTTTTATTTCAATAGAAAATGGAGAAAAAATTGTGAGCAAGTTGATCATAACAATTGTAAATACAAATGCCAACAGAGCCCCGGTCAGTGACCCTAATAATCGATTGACTGTACTCAATACGGGAATCTTATGTAAAATATCTGTGATTTTACTGATGCCATAAATAATAAATGATTTAAGTAGCCAAAAGATTAACCAAAAAACAATAATAAAAATGGCATTTTCAAAAAACAAACTTAATAATTGGCTAAAAATATAAATGCTAATTATCAAAGAAATAACATTTATGATAAAGCGCAGAAGCATATTAACAAATCCTCTACGCCAGCCTAACAAAATTTGATACAAAAAATAAACTAGCGCTAATAAATCGAGCAAATTTGCCTTCCTTCTGATTTCTATGGAGATTCTGCCGGTAGTTCTGGTACTGAGATATCGGGTATTGCCTCAGGAACAGTTGGTTGTGGTTCAAAATTCTCATTTGGGATAGTAGCCTGAAAATCAGGATCGACAGGACTTGTTTCAGAATAAGTTGGGTCGGGTGTCGGGATATTTTGGTTTGAGTCAAAGCCATAATTTGGATCATAGCCATAATTAGGTTCATAACCATAGTTAGGCATATCGTATCTAGTTGGTTCCGTGTAATGATCAATCTGATAATCTTCAGGTTCTGTGACCCAATCATAGACAGGTTGCTCTTCAATAGACTCAACACTATTTGGAGCTCCAGGAATTTCCGGCACTGGATCAAAGGGAAATTCTTCACCAAAAATGAATTTTTGAACTATTGGAATCATACCATTGAAATCACATAAATTAAGCCATATTTCCCCATCATAGTGATTATGGTAGCCTTCTACTGGGATGGTAAGTGTTTCAATCTCTTCATCCACTAGTGGTAAAACAGATTGCAACATTCCTAGCAATTCATTTTCAGTTAAATTTGTCGTAACATAGCCAAGACCTTCTTGGAAAACGCTTAGTTTTGAAGTAAAATCAAGATCTAAAAATTTAGAAAAAATAGCTTGAATTAATTGTTTTTGATAATCCATACGATCATAGTCTGAGCCTTGAGTTGAGCGATTGCGTGCAAAGGCTACACCTTGGCGACCATTAACAGTTTGTAAACCAGGGCTGGTTATATAAGGAGAAGGAGGTGTATCCGAAAAGACATTATTTTGCTCTCTAATAATTTTATCTAAAAAGGGAACTGCTTCTGCAGGCACATCTAATTCTACACCACCTATCATATCAATAATGATTTCCAAACTACGGATATTAACTAGGACAAAACGTTCAATTTTTAAGCGTAAAATATTATTAACTATTTCCATCACATATTCGGGTCCGCCGTATACATTGGCATGCGTTAACTTGTCCATTTCACGATCAGGCATTGGAACAAGCATATCTCTTTGCAGGGAGGTTAATTTGAGTTTTCCTTGTTTTTGATCAATTGTTAAAATGAGCATCGCATCAGAACGTGTGTTTACTTCTTTTTTATCACGAGAATCAACACCTAGCAGCAAAATATTAGTTATTTCTTTATCATAAGGAATTGGATTTTCTAAAATTTCTTTTTCTATGACCTCTATTTCTTTTCTATCAAAATTATCATTAAGTGTATTTGCCTCAATCCTATTAATCCGACCAAAAGTTCCCTGCCATAAAGCATTAACACTAAATGATAAAATAAGAACAAAAACCATGACTATCGCCATTGCAGCAAACCATGGTTGTTTATAAAAAGATAACTTTTTCACAATGTATTCCTCTAAAGTATTTTCTTAGTTTATATTAAACTTTTTCTATAAAACAATATTTCTGATAATATAAAATAAATTTCATAACTAAACTTAATAATTGCTGATTTTAATACTATTTTCAGGTTTTTTCAAGAAAAAAAGTCTGATTAAGACTATTTTACAAAAATTGTCAAAATAATCACAATAAAAGTAGTAATTTTTTCTTAATAATCTCATCTTTTTAATCTTGTTTAGCTTCGATTGGAAATTTTTCTGCTTTAAATTCTATACGTGTGTGAGGCTGATCTAAATTATTATCCAATAGAAATTGCCAAATAACTTTGTATATGCGATCACGTTCTGCCATAAAAAGTGGATAACTTATGTCTGATAAATAATATCTGATATAGAATGTAATGAAATCCTTTTCAATTGATTCAATAGCTAAATATTGTGAATCAGTTAAAATTTTATCTTGACTAGCAAGATCATTTTCGATGTATTTTGACAATTTTTCAATTTGTTCATTTTCTGTCGAGTAAGGCAAATATACATAAATGTCTACTCTTCGCTTGTCACGTTTAGTGTAATTAATTACATAGTTTTCCGTTAACAGTGAATTGGGTACGTAAATTAAGCCCTCATCTAATGCCCTAATTTCAGATTGGCGAAATTTAATATTCTCAACCGTACCTTCAATATCTGGATTGGCAATATAATCTCCTATCTCAAAAATTTTTTCTGACATAATTGTGAAGCCACCAATTAGATCAGCAATAATATCTTTTGCCGCCATAGAAACAGCTAAGCCACCAATTCCAAGTCCCGTAATTAAAGCAGCTACATTGATATTAAATGCATGTAAGATCATGATAATCCCTAGCAAAACTAATGTGACTCTAACTATTTGGAGACTAAAAGAAAATATTGTTTTGTTAAAACTTTCTGATTTGTTTTTGGCTAAATGATTAAAAAATTCATGAATGATTATCTCGCTAACTGCCAGCAACCATACAATAGTCAAAGCCAAAATTATTGGATCTATAACACGATGAACTTCTGGCTCAAATTTAAACCAAACTATATCAGCTAATCTAAATACTAGTAATGGAAACAACCAAGATACTCTTTTTTGCAATTTTGTTTCTTCTTCTAACTGTACTTTGCGAAATAAAGTTTTATTAAAGAATCTTACAACTAATTTTGCCAAAACATTCTTTAGTAAAAACGAAAGTAAAATAAGGACAATTGCTAAGATTAAATTAAGTATTGTTCGATCAAAAATAACAAGATTAAAAAAATCAGGAAGTTCTAAAAATCCCGTACTCAAAACATTCTTTAAAGCGACAATCATTCTGACCTCTCATAATAAAAAACTATATGTAAAATAATTAATATTAATTCCTTCTTAATTAGCAATACACAACTTAAGTATACATTATTTTGCCTAATCTAATATTTGTCCACTATAGACTAATTTTGAAATTACTAGATAAGTATTTCTAATAATTAAGCAGATTGCTCTAACAAATCACAACCAGCTGCTTGAAGATTTATGCTAATGTGGTATAGTTTTCAAGTACATTTTATTAAACTTACTATTACAAAATATTAAGTAGCATTTTCATTCCAAATTAAAAAATTTGGACAGAAGTTTCTATAAAATCAATAATTTTTCAAATAAATGGGTCTTTTATGAAGAAGAAAAAATCAACATTAAAATATTTTTTTAGTTTTTATCAAGCAGATAAATTTTATTTTTTTACTTCAATCATTGCAGTTGTGATTGAGTCTTTCATCACTATGGTATTGCCTTTAGTTGTAGGATTTACGGTAGATAATATATTGCTTGGAGAAAAATCACAAACCACAAATCTAATTTTTAGGTTTTTTGAAAATTTTGGAGATCGTAATTTTCTCTTAAATAATTTGTGGATCATAGGCGTCATTCTTATTGTACTAACCTCTCTTCGTGGTTTAATGGAATTAATTGCAGATTATTTTATTGCCAAAACAGCGGAAAATGGTGCAGAAAAAATGAGACGCACTTTATATTCTCATTTGCAAAAACTTCCTTACGCTTGGCATGCAAGAGCTGAGACTGGTGATCTTGTCCAAAGATGTACTAGCGACGTTGAAGTGATCCGTCGCTTTTTGCAGATACAGTTCTTACAAATAATTGGTGCCATCACAATAATTCTTGCTTCTATAATTTCTATGATCAGTTTGGATCTACCCTTAAGTGTAGTAGCACTATCTGTTACCCCGATTCTTTTCGTTGCTTCGATCATTTATTTCAGAAGAAGAAGAGATAGTTTTGAATTGTGGGATGAAACTGAGGGTAAATTATCCAATCGCTTACAAGAAAATTTATCAGGAATGCGTATAATTAAAGCTTTTGGCAGGAAAAAGTATGAATTAGAACAACTCGAAGAAAGTCATCGTGAGCTGTATAACTATGGTTTAAAACAATACCGTATCATGGGAAATTTTTGGTTTCTTTCGGATATCTTATCTAATGGCGAGTTGGCTTTAATTGTGATAATAGGAACTATTCGTGTCATTCATTATGGGATGAGTATTGGAGTTTTGATTGTATTTGTTTCTTATGCAGATCGTTTACTAGTTCATTTAAGAATTCTCGCCAGAGTTATAGCCGATATCGGTAAAGCACAAATTTCATTTGGTCGTTTAAAAGAAATTTTAGATGCGGAGCCGGAGCCAAGTGATGAAGGTTTAGCCGAACCAAAATTAAGTGGAAATATTAAATTTGATAATGTAACCTTCCAATATCCAGATGGAAATGAGCCGGTATTGAAGAATATTTATATGGAAATAGAAGCCGGGCAAACAATTGGAATTCTTGGTCCAACTGGCTCTGGAAAATCAAGTCTATTATTGTTATTACAAAAATTATACGAACCAGATTCTGGTACATTATCTTTTGATGGTATACCAGTAGAAGAGATCAATCGTTATAGTCTTCGTAAACAAGTTGGCTTAATTCTTCAAGAATCATATATTTATTCACGAAGTATAGCAGACAACATTCGTATCTCAAGACCAAATGCTTCTGAAAAAAGAATCAAACATTATGCCAAAATTGCCCATTTGGATGAAGATATCAAAGAATTTAGCAGAGGTTACAATACGATGGTCGGAGAAAGAGGAGTTACTCTCTCAGGAGGCCAAAAACAAAGACTTGCCATTGCTAGAACTTTGATACGTGATTGTCCTATTTTAATTTTCGATGATTCACTATCTGCCGTTGATACCGAAACAGATCAAGAAATAAGAAAATCTTTGAGGCAAAGACCAGATGGAACAACTACTATTATTGTTTCACATCGTATTTCCAGTCTTTATGAGGCAGATAAAATTTTTGTGATTGAAGATGGACAGATTACTCAAAAAGGTAAACATCGTGATTTGATGAGTCAAGATGGATTATACCAAAGAGTTTATCAAATTCAACATAATTGGCTTGATGAGACAAGATAATATGGGAAATAATATGAATGCAGAAAATAAAACGGTAGCTAGAAAAAAAGATAAAAGCGAAGAGAAAATTAACTTCAAAACATGGGTTAACTTCATTAAGTTAGCTGCACCTGATAAGAAAATTGTTTGGAGCCTCGTTATTTCTTTGACAATTTTAGCAGTCTTAGAAAATATCTCGCCCTTGATGATTCGTTACGCCATAGACTATTTTATTCAAAATAATACAACAGATGGTATCATTTTATACTCAATAATTTACTTTATTATAATAATCGTTATTGCTTTCAATACCAGGCATTGGCTAGTAACTTCAGGTATTTTCGAAACAGACTTATCTTATAATATTCGTAAAAAAGGATTTGAACATTTACAAAATTTATCTTTTAGTTTTTATGATAAATGGCCTGTTGGTTGGTTGTTATCTCGAATGATAAATGATGTTACTAGGCTCTGTGAAGTTGTATCATTTGGTTTGATTGACTTAACTTGGGGTGGTTTTACAATTGTATTCACCCTAATTGCAATGTTTTTCTTAAACTATAAATTGGCATTAATTGCTCTTGTTGGAATTCCAATTATCATAGCAATTACAATTTTCTTCCAGAAAAAAATGCTACAAACCCAAAGAGAGATCAGACGTTTGAATTCCGAAATCACAGGTGAATTTACCGAAGGTATAACTGGAGCAAAAACAACTAAAACTCTCTTAAGAGAAAAAGAAAATGAACTAGAATTTTTTGATACTACAAGACGTATGAAGCAAAGTTCACTCAAAGCAGCAAAAATGTCCTCTTTCTTTTTACCAGTTGTTTCTTTTATAGGAATTATCGTAGCAGCTTTGATATTAACAATTGGTGGTGAGTATTATCAACAAAACATCTTAGAGATTGGAACACTTTATGCTTTATTTACATATGCCTTAAGAATTTGGGATCCAATTCGTCAAGTTGCCGGTGTTTTTCGCGAAATCCAAGCAGCTCAGGCTGCTGCAGAAAGAGTGATTACTTTAATCAATGAGCCAGTGGAAATCACTGATAGTGAATCTGTAATTAAAGAATACGGGCTTGTTGATGGTGAAGGAGAAAAACCATGGCCTAACCTCAAGGGCGAAATTAAATTTGATAATGTAAGCTTTTACTACAAAGAGAATGAACCCATTATCGAAAATCTCAATTTAACAATTAAAGCTGGTGAAACAGTTGCCATTGTAGGTGAAACTGGTGCAGGCAAAACCACTCTAGTTAATCTTGCCTGCCGCTTCTATGAACCACAAGAAGGTCAAATATTACTTGATGGCATCAACATTCAGGATTTACCTCAGGCTTTTGTTTACGAAAATCTAGGTTATGTCTTGCAAACACCTCATCTTTTTAGCGGAACAATTGCTGATAACATCCGGTTTGGCCGCCTAGATGCAACAAGAGAAGAAATTGAAGCTGCGGCTAAATTAGTTCATGCTGATAAATTTATTGAGAAAATGGAAAACGGATATGATACCTTTGCTGGTGAAGGTGGCAATCGTCTCTCAACTGGCGAGAAACAATTGGTCTCCTTTGCTAGAGCGATAATTGCAGATCCTGTTATTTTAGTTCTAGATGAGGCTACTTCTTCAATAGACACAGAAACAGAAAAGCAAATTCAACAAGCAATCGAGCAAGTTCTTGACAATCGGACAGCATTAATTATTGCTCATCGCTTATCTACCATAAAAAATGCTGATCGTATTCTTGTTATGGATGATGGTAAAATAATTGAAGAGGGTTCGCATCAGGAATTAATTGAACAAAAAGGTCATTATTTCAATTTATATGTTGGCCAATTTATTATTGATGAAAACATATAATATTTGCTAGATTTGTTGAACATTAAACAATAAGATTTCTTGGAGGAAAAATGGATCAAAAAACTTATTCACAAGCTAGTTTAATAATTTTAGCTATTGTTGAGATGATACCTAATGCAACTCGTGAAGAAGTTATTGATAGTTCAATTAAATCACTGTATTTAGATTATTTTCAAGCAGCTGAAACTTTAGACAATTTGTTAGCAAATAAATTGTTACATGCCTCCATAAACAAAGGTGAAATGGAAATAACAGCCATGGGAAAACCAGTGTATCGTTTAAATTTAACCAATGAAGGGCATGCCGTGCTCAAGGCTTTAAAAAATACAATTCCAAAACCAATTTTTGATTTTTTAGCACAATTGAGTCAAGAGAAAAACAAAGACAAGCAGCTAATAGCAAAATATATTATGGATTCTGAGCAACAATTTTTTGTAACATTAGGACAAGAAAATAAAAGGGAGACTGTTATTTCATTATCATTAACTGTACCAACAGAAAAAATGGCAAGAGAAATTTGCGAAAAATGGCAAGCAGAAGCCGATTCTATTTATCAAAAAATTATTCAAGTGTTGCTAGCGGATTAAAAAAGGAATTCCTGAGAATTCCTTTTTTAAAGTGTTTAAAATAACTAATATTAAGATTTCAAACAAAAGTCTATTCAAATTCCATAATATTACCCCAACGTCTGAGGAACTCTTGCTGACCTTCAATATTTCTTTCTGATTGAACAGCTGCTACTATTGGCATCCATTTTTGCACATATTGTATAGCTGTATCTGTCATTTTACAGTATCTTTTTAAATATTCTTCAGCTAGCTCTACTTTGTCATCCAACTGGAACAAAAGATAAGTTAAAGCAACATCAGCCGAAGCATTACCGCTTGTGACGTGAGCCCAGTCAATAATATAATCTGTACCATCTGGATGTAAAATAATATTTGATGGGACAAAGTCACCATGACAAATCTTATTATGAGTAGGTAAACCTTCAAGTCTATTATGGAGTTCAAAGCGATTGGTAGCATCAAATCCCGATCTTGAAATTCTATTATGAAATTTAGCCTTGAGATCATTTAATCTGTTAGGTGCTTTATGATTGAACATGTTGATCTGAATTTTTAGAAATCTATCGAGATATTCATCTTGATTTTCTGGATGCTTTTCCATCATCTCAGACAGAGTTGATCCTTCAATAAATTCTGTACGTAGACCCCAAAGTCCATCATAATTGAGTACCTCAAGTAACTTGGGTATTGGTAAACCACTTTCTTCAGCACTAGCTTGATTTAAAGCTTCGTTTAAAATATCTGATTTTGAATAAGATTTATCAAAAATCTTTACAACCGTATCGTCTTCGCGATAGATAACCTTACCCGGACGAGTAGCGATAACATCTTTACTTAAATATTTCTCTAAACTCATATCTTCCTCCTTATACAGATTCTCTCTTGCCATAATATGCATTGAGATACATTTGTTTAATCTCTGAAACTAATGGATAACGTGGATTTGCACCTGTACATTGATCATCAAAAGCTTGTTCGCTCATGTCATCAACTTTAGCAAGGAAAGCCTTCTCATCTGGATAATACTCTTTTATACTGTCTTTAATGCCAATCTTAGCATGTAAGTCGCGCACTGCTTTGAGCAGACCTTCAAATTTTTCTTCGGTTGTGTCCCCTTCTACTCCTATTACATCAGCAATATCTGCATACCGCTCCATAGTATGTGGATACTCATATTGTGGGAATGTACCCATTTTTGGAGGAGCTGGATTTGCATTAAAGCGTAATACTTGTTCCATCATTAGCGCATTACATATACCATGAGTTAAACCAGTAGCACCACCGAGTTTATGAGCACAAGAGTGCATAACACCAAGGAAGGCATTAGCAAATGCCATGCCCGCTAAAGCTGAAGCATAAGCCATTCTTTCTCTAGCATGTGGATTAGCTACACCGCTAACTGCACTTTCATAGCACTCTGGCAAATATTTAAAGGCAAGTTTTAAGGCTTGCAAAGCTAAACCATCAGTAAAATCTGTCGCCATAATTGAAGCATAGGCTTCTAAAGCATGTGCAACAACATCTATTCCAGAAGCTTGTGTTAAACCAGGGGGTTGATTGAGCATAAGATCAGAATCAACAATTGCCATATCAGGCATTAGCTCATAATCAGCAAGCGGATATTTGATTCCATCTCTCTCATCAGTAATTACTGCAAATGGTGTTACCTCACTACCAGTACCAGCGGTTGTTGGAACTGCCACGAAATATGCTTTTTCACCTAAAGTTGGGAATCCAACAACTCTCTTTCTAATATCCATAAAGCGCATTGCCAAATCTAAGAAATCAAGTTCTGGATGTTCATACAGTAACCACATAATTTTCGCTGCATCCATAGGTGAACCACCACCAACAGCAATTATCATATCAGGTTCAAACTCACGCATTCGTGCTGCACCTGCTTCTGCTGAAGCTAAAGTTGGATCAGGTTGTATCTCAGAGAATACGGTATAGCTAGCATTTGCGGCTGTTAACTCTTCTTCAATTTTCTTTGTATAACCATTATCATATAAGAATTTATCGGTTACAATAAACGCCTTGCGTTTTGCCATTGGTCCAACAAGCTCTTGCATAGCGATACGTAATGAACCAGGTTTAAAATAAGTTTTTTCCGGAGCGCGGAACCAGAGCATATTTTCTCTCCTTGCTGCAATTGTTTTTGTATTTAATAAATGTTTAACACCAACATTTTCTGAAACAGAGTTGCCTCCCCAACTTCCACAACCAAGTGTAAGTGAAGGTGCTAGACGGAAGTTATAAATATCACCAATACCACCCTGTGAAGAAGGTGAATTTACTAATATTCTGGCTGTTTTTAAGTATTTTTCTGCTTCTTCTAATTTATCTTGTTCGTTTAATTCATCTAAATATAGTGAGGAACTATGACCCAGGCCACCATCTTCTATCATCTGCTCAGCTTTTTCCAAAGACTCTAGCCAGCTATGACTTCTATACATCGCTAATACAGGTGACAATTTTTCATGTGCAAATTCTTCTGAAATATCAACAGACTCAACTTCACCAATTAATATTTTGGTTGTCTCTGGTACTGTAATACCTGCTAACTCAGCAATCTTTGATGCTGGTTGACCAACAATAGAAGCATTTAAAGCACCATTAATAATAATTATTTTACGAACTTTCTCGATTTCATCATCTTTTAGGAAATAACAAGAACGTTTAATGAATTCTGCTTTAACTTCATCATAGATGCTATCTGGAACAATAATAGATTGTTCAGAAGCACAAATCATCCCATTATCAAATGTTTTGGAGTGGATAATAGAATTGACTGCTTGTAGTACATCACAGTTTTCAGAAAGAATTGCTGGAACGTTACCTGCACCAACACCAACTGCTGGAGTACCAGATGAATATGCTGACCTAACCATACCTGGACCACCAGTTGCTAAGATTAAATCAGATTCTCGCATTAACGTATTAGTCAACTCAAGTTTAGGCTTATCTATCCAACCAATAATATTTTCTGGAGCACCTGCTTCAACAGCAGCTTCAAGAATAATCCTGCCTGCTTCAATTGTACATTCTTTAGCACGTGGATGTGGGCTGATCATAAGGCCATTACGTGTTTTGAGTGCTAATAAAGCTTTAAAGATTACTGTTGAAGTTGGATTTGTCGTTGGGATAATTGCAGAAACAACACCTACAGGATTTGCAATTACTCGATATCCATCAGACTGATTATCTTCGATTACACCACAAGTTTTTTCATTTTTATAAGTATTATAGATGTACTCAGATGCAAAATGATTTTTAATCACTTTGTCCTCCATCACACCCATGCCCGTTTCGGCAACAGCATCTTTAGCAAGCTTTAATCTATGATGATTTGCCGCTTTGGCTGCTGCATAAAAAATCTCGTCAACTTGCTCCTGAGTGAATGTTGAATATGTTTTTTGCGCTTCTTGAATTTCTTTTAAGCGCATCTCTAAACTTTCAACTGAATCAACCGGAACGAAAACTGTATCTTTCTTCTGTCCAGTCATTTTCTACCTCCTATTATATTGAAAATGATTTCTCGTTTTTCGTAAACGTTTAAATTACATTAAGACAAAACAGCAATGTTCGCAAACGTTTCCGAAAATGTTGATAATTTTACTATAAATTAATAATAGAATTCCCTTCTCATTATGAAACAAAGCAAAACAAAAAAATTAGTAAAACCTATTGTTAATGACTAGATAACAAGTATTAATGATTAAAATATATAAAATAGGATTAAACAACAGTTATTAGTCTTTTAATATGATTGAAACCCTTATTTAGCCTATAGCGTCAAAATAAAATGTCGTCGAAACTCCATTCGTGGCATCAAAATAAAATGTCGTCAAAAGAATTTACCATCCTTGAGTATTCCGGTTCAATTCAAACACCTCGTTCCGGTTTAATTCAAACACTCCATTCCGGTTTAATTCATACAGTACATTCTGTTTTAATTTGGACAATTAAAACCTAATCATTAAAAATAGTCTC
>JAAYRJ010000043.1 GCA_012518845.1 Clostridiaceae bacterium | reverse complement strand
CTCTTGGTTCTCCTTGAAACTTAATCTCACCTTGATCCAAAAAAATAATTTTATCGGTGTTTTCTAATAAATCATTTAAATTGTGTTCAGACATTAAAATTGTAATGCCCGTTTCTGCATGAGTATAAAAAAGCATCTGTAAAAAATCACGTTTTGCAATTGGATCAAGTTGGGTTGTTGGCTCGTCCAAGATCAAAACTTCTGGTTGTAAGATTAAATTAGAGGCTAAATTAAGAATTTGCTTCTCACCACCTGAGAGATTTTCTATGGGCTGATCCAACCATTTTTCTATACCAAAAAAATTTGTTATCTCGGCGATACGCCTTTCAATTTCACTAGCAGAAAGTCCTTGATTCTCAAGTCCAAAAGCTAATTCATGCCAAACAGTATCCATAATAATTTGATTTTCTGGATTTTGCATTACAAAGGCGATTTGTGGCTTTTGGTTTAATTTATCATTTTTATGCAAAAAAGAAATCTTTCCTTTTACTTCTCCTTTAGGGGCTAGCTCATCTTTTAAATGACGTAATAACGTCGTCTTGCCACTGCCACTCATTCCGCAGAAAACATTAAAACTACCAGGCTCGATTTCCAGATTTATTGATTTTAGAACTGTTTTTTGTGGCTCAATAGCATAGGCAAATGAGAAATTCTTAATTTTAATTATTGATTGGTTGTTACTCATATATGATTAATCCACTTTTGATTTGATTTTGATTGACTCGTTCTGCTTCTAATATTTTTTGCCATTTTAGTTTTTCAATCACTCGTAAAATATAAGGTAATATCAAAATTAGAGCAAAGCTGATAATTGAGAATATAGATAATGTAAAATTTTGCTCAAAATTTTGCCATTGTAAGAAAGGGTAATAAAGAAATTTACTGCCACCAAAAATTAAGGTTATGATCTGAAAACTAAATAAGCTAACTATCACAATACTTATATTTCTATCTAAATGATTAAAGTGATTTTTTACGTATGTTTTTCTTCGTTTTGAAGGATATCCTTTTGCCAGCATACTATCTGCTGTCTGTAGAGAATTTTCCATGCTGATACTAAGTAGAATACTAAACAATTGGATCAATAAATTAAGTTTGGCTTTTCTTTTTAGTTTTTTCTCACCTAACAAAGCCTTTTGGTTTAAATAAATCGCATTGGCTTTTTTAATCGTATCTGGAATATATTTAAGAATCATGCTCAACATTAAACCAATAGTGGGTAGTTTGTCTGCAAATAATTCTAAAGTTTCATCACTTTTTATAAAAACTCTAAATGCATAAAACCAGAGAAAAATGCTGATTAAAGCCAATCCATTAAATACACCATATATTAAAGCTTCTAATGTAATTGGATTCCCCTCACCAAGCTGAAATAGTACTGTTAAACCTCTACTATTCAAAAGACTATTAAACAGGATTAACAAAATTAAAATTGGAGTCATGACTAACAATCGTTTTAAATAATACTTAAAGGTATAGAGACTAATCACAGCAAGTGAAGCAAAAAGAAATGACAAAGAAATCCAAATTGGATTTCTGGTTAGCATGCTGATTACTAAAACAGCCAAAAAATAAAACAGATTAACTTTTGGGTGATAATCATTATTCATACTATTAGTAATCTAAAGTATATTGAAAAGAAACATGATCACCAGGCTGTAGTACGTATTGATCCACACCATAACTAGGCCTTACACCATTTACATAATAATACCAGCCTCCTCTGCCGTTAACATCAAATTCTCCTAGCGACTGGATAGAATAGATATAGCCACCTCTTGCTCCAACTGTTAAGCCCGAATTCATAATCAAATCATATACTGTTGAACCTGGATTAAGTTCATAAGCAGCTGATCCAAGAATTACTCCATTATTTGAAATAGCTTTTGCTGTTTCGTTACCTGCATTAACTGCTGCTGAACAGTCAACACTTAAACTGACTCTAACCATAGTTGTTGCCTGAGTTGTGGGTGCTGCAGTTGTAGTAGGAGGAGCAATAGCTTGTGTCGTTGGTGCAGTCGTAGTTGTAGTTGGTACTGTAGTAGCTCTGGTTGTTTCAGTTTTAGCCTTCTGATTATCTACACTTGCACCTTTTGAAGTATTTCTTTGAATATTTGTATCAGTTTCTTCTGAATTTGATTTGCTTTCTTTTGATGTATTATCTTTTTTTTCTTGCTTAGAAGTTTTTTCAGATTGAGAAGATTTATCGTTTTCAGAAGATTTTTCTTTTGATTCGTTTGTTTTTTCTTTTGCCTCTAATCTAGTTTCTTGCTGAAACTCTGCTGAATCATCAGCAGAGTCTCTACAAGAAGTTATTGCTAGAAAGAGAGAGATAATAATAATGAAGATTAAACTTTGTTTTACTATTTTTCTCATTTTTCTCTTTTTTCTATTTTTTTCTTGGTGATAACACTAATTAATGCAATACCTGCTAAAACTGCGATAGGTATTACATATTGTACCTCTCCTGTTTTTGCTATCGCATGTGTATTAGTTTTAG
>JAAYRJ010000042.1 GCA_012518845.1 Clostridiaceae bacterium | reverse complement strand
GGTAAGAGTTTTTTGAAAGTGACATCTATTCTAATGATAATAGGTGGTGGTTTGGCTATTATTTCAGCAATAATAGCTATTATGGGAATATCAGCATTAGCTGCATTATTTGAATCTACAGAAGGTCTTGGTATGTTTTATGTAGCAGGAGGTACCCTACTTGTAGCTGCAATTATCCAGCTCATAGCTGGTATTAAAGGAATTGGTGCATCAGGGAAAAAACCAGAAAAGGCAGCTAGTTGTGTAATTTGGGGTGGTATTATTATAGCCTTAACCGTTGTTGGCAATGTTGTCTCAATAATGGCAGGAAGTGAATTGCAAATAATTAGTATTATTCTTAGCTTAGCATTACCGATTCTATATATTATTGGAGCTTTACAGCTTAAAAACTCATATAATGCTACAAATGGTGCAATGTAGTATGTTTTTAATCATATAAACAACTAGAAATTAAAAATCCACTCAATTTTTTAAAGGTCATGTTTAACTCCAGACGATACGAGTCTGGAGTTAAAAACTTTAGCCTGATAGATGCAATGCAAAAGTTAATCTCAAATCAACTCAAACTAATAATTTAGAAGATTCCGGAAATAAGTAGAGTCGACATCGTATAAAGTATAAGCAAAAAAACAATCAATCCGATGACAAGACCACTCTTTCCTAGACCTGTAAATAAATGCCAAAATCTAAAATCTCGTTTCCAAGTATATTCCCTCTTTGGTATTTCTTTTCCTGTGTAATAGTCATAAAGTATTGGATGATCATAAATAAGAACTCTGCCTTGCTGGATAAATATGACGAAAGTTACAGGAATCGAAAGGGGAAGCCAAATAAAAATATTAAACAAGTTAACTTGACTGAAATTAAATCCAGAAATAATTACGCCTAAAAACATAGGTGAAAAATTCAAAAACAATAAACGAAAAATCCAATCAAGTATACGCCTGCGGTTATAGAACTGTATTGTTACGGGTGTGGGACCACTGACTAATTCCATATGAAAAACAGGTTCTGGTCTTGGTTTTTCTTGGTTGTTTTCTTTTACTATTAAATTACCTGACGAATCCCTATAAGTCTCGACAGGATTAGAACCCATTATTGAATTCTCAATACCTGCTCCTCTATTTTGTGTATATGCTATTAATGTTGGCAATCCTAAAACAAAGGTAATGCCTGCTGTCAGTTGCAGATTTTCTGTCAAATTATTCGCGCCACCATTGAAAAAGTGTAGAAGACCCAGGGTAGTCAAAAAAACTGCTAGAATTATGATGCTAGGTTCAATTATGTGTTTATAAGTATTTCGAATTCTTGTCTTTTTTACCGCAACTCTACCTGTTTGTCCATTTACGACAAGTTCCACGCCTTGATACTTGAAAATATAAAAAGGTAATGCGGCTGACATAACAAGCAGGCTCTGCGGTCTCACCTGTACATTAAGCTCATCTGTTGAAAATTTCTTTTTTAAAGTTTCAGAAAAATCATTAGCCACTTCAGTCGACACACGGCTACGTAATGATGATTGCCCTAGATCTTGTAGTTTTACATTAAAATCTTGAAGATAATGAAAATCAAAAGGCAAAGTAGCGGCAAAATCAAAAGGCTCTACAGCATCTAATAGCTCATTATCCAACTGAGATGATGTGTTGATGGCAATAGCATCAAGATAAGAAGCTGCTGAATAAGTTCTAAAAGTGTTAGGTCTGTTAATAGAAGCAGTAACATTACCCTTTACAAGTTGAAAAGGAAGATAATATCCTTGTAGTTGATCCAAGTTTTCTTGAATGATTTTGGCTTCGGGCCGCCTTTTATTTTTCTCCAGCCATTTTTTAACTTGTACTTGAGCTTCATCATAAGTAATGAAAAATGGAACAATAATTCCTGGCAGATTATCAGATTTAGCATAAGATCGTCTAACGAGACTACCACCACAAAATTCACATTTTCCAATTACCTTATCACTTTGTACAATTACTTCTGCACCGCAACCACCGCAAGAAAAGAACACATCACCCGCAATTTCAGCTTGAGATGAAACTTTAATATGGTGCTCTCTTTTCCATATATTACGTTCTTTCAAACCTTCTTTATCTGTTGTAGTAGCACCACAATATTGGCAATTATGATTTTGAGTTACTACATCAAATTCAGTTGGACTTCCACATTGTTTACATCGAATTAGAATAGGATTATTG
>JAAYRJ010000041.1 GCA_012518845.1 Clostridiaceae bacterium | reverse complement strand
TTTCAAGAGTCTCTGAACATTTAAATATATCCTCAATCTCTTTTGGAAATATCTTTGCTATTCTTTCTTTCTGTTTATTAATATCTTTATCCATGTTGCGATTGTCTTTCTAAAATGCCACACAACGTTCCGGCTATATGCGCCTGGGCGTGGTTTCAGACCAGCTGTGGATTTATCAGCTTGAACGCGTGGTTTTGGGTAATACAAAACTCTCAATATGCTGTGGATGCCACGGCTGGCGTATATAGCTTTGTTATGGGCTGGGGGTATTCCTCATTCAATATATGGCTAATCAATTCAATATTTTGTCTATTTTTTCCTGTATCAATCATCTGTGTTTTTAATCTTGGTTTACTCATAATCTCAATTTTATCATTTAAAAAACTAATGAGAATTTTTTCACCCCATGATATCCACGAGATTTTTGTTTTTCCTTCAATTCTTGAATTATTGATTTTTAAATGCCAACTATTTTCTATGTCATATTTTTTAAGTCTTTCAAAGGCACTATCTAATGTTATTATTTTAGGAATATACTTTACTTGGGTTGCCTTGAAATCCTCTTCATTCAATTCATTTTTACCATTTGCCTTTATTTTTGTCTTTTTTAAATTCTTAATAGTTGTCCATGACATAAATCCACCAAAAAATACGGTCATAAATATTAATTTTATGATATCTATTTCGCCTTCATCCAGATAATCCCATAAAGTCATTAACAATCCGAAGGTTAAACCATAAATTAGAAAGAGCTTTAAGTAAATTCTATTAATTTTTCTCATATAAACGTTTGTTAATTAAGTTGTAAATGAAATAGACATAATCTCAAAACAAAAAGATTCTTTTATTTAAGGTTTGTTCTCGTTTCAAGCATTTTATTCTTTCGATTAGAAATATTCCAAATAGTTTCTCCAATAATAAAAATTGCGAATCCAATATATGCACTATAAGTTCCTTCGTTAATTATTGGTTTTTCAGAATTAATCATCCAGTCCATAAGAGGAAATATAGTTGCTCCTATTATTAGTTTCACAAAAATTAAGAGCAATATTTTTTTAGTCTTTTTCATAATCAAGTTGTTTTTGGTTGTAGGTATTTCGTTGCCCTTGCCCATAACGTTGGCGGTATGGCCAGTAAGGGATTGCGGGCTACGTTCGTATCTATCGTGGCAGAAGTTGATGCGGGACTGAAACGCTCGCAAACCACTGAAACCCTTATTGGCTATACCGCGTGTTGGCGGTTCGGTTTTAATTATTTACAGTGTAGTCTACCAAAACAGTTTCAGCAAACAGCCATGTATCTCCATTATCATGCTCATAATGCATATGCTTTACTATACCAATATTTTCTGATAGGAATTGGATCATAGTATGATTTGGATCACCATTACTTTGAAATCCACCTGGATGATATTCAAACCCTACGCATATAAAATCACCTGCAGGAGTCGAGATCAGTGAGTCTGTTACGATACATTTTATTTCTCGCTCTTCTATCTCATATTTTGAGTAGTCACCATCTGTAAACACTGCTGCCTTATAATTCCACTTATCTCCTTTCTTCAGACCATTCTTAAACAATATCGTACTGTATACTAATTCATTATCATTAAATAGATATTCTATACAATTACCATCTTTATCGTTCTTCAAAAGTGAAATCGGTTCTCCTACAACATACTCTCGTGATGTATAACCCTCAAAATCAGCAATATTACAGATGTCAAATTCAGTAGAGTAGGAATTTGTCCCATATGTAGTGGTACGTTCATATGTCCAACTATTGTTAGTATCTAAAGGTAGCAGTGGTTTGCTACTTTCATCCTTTATAGAATCTTTCTCACAAGCTGCCAATAATAAAAATAGAAACGAAAAGGCAAGCATTAAACTGTTATTCTTCATATTTAAGTTTTTAAATGTATATAATGTTATATTTGAACGTATTTTAACTGACCGCCAACGGTTACGTATATGAAACGTTTGGCATTTCGAAGCACTTTCTTGTCAAGTTACAAGTACTTTTGATACGTGCTGAAATGCTCGTTAACCCACTGACTGCCAAATGTTTTATATACGATGTTAGCGTTTCGTGCTTTATTCATCATCATCTAGTATGTTTTTATTATTTTCCCTTTTAATTGCATTTTTGTAATCATAATCTGGGGGTAGAGGCTTAAACTCTTTATTATCCTTAGTCTGATTATAATTTTTTCTTTGAAATCTACGTAAAGAGTCCAATGTAATTTCACCGATTAATACAGTATCATTTACTCCACCTTTAAGTTTTAATATATCTTTTGTTGCACTGCTTGACGGTTTTGTTAATCTAGAATCACCATATTGAGATGTATTAACTTGAGCAATATAAGCATGAATGTCACGTGATAATGCTTCTACAATATTTGAGTAATACGGTGTGTCTTTATTCCATTCTGATGCTACCAACAAATCTACTTTTGACTTAAATAAGCTTCGATGCATACTATCTGCTAATTCAAAACAATAAAAAGGAGAGAAGTACAAATTACGCCAATTGATTAAATCATATCTATATTTTTGTGGTTTAGGACAAAATAAATGTTCGCTCCGTATAAGCTCTTTTTCAGACGGAGCATAGTGATTCTTTAACCTAATAAGTACTACCGCATCCTTTATATTATTTACGGTAATTGGAAGTACTGTAACAATAAAGTTGAATACGTAATTTTTTATTTTCCAATGTTCAAGACCTGAAATTGACATAATTGAATTATCACAAGAAAACCTTGCCAAGCTTGAAAGTAGTTGATAAGGAAGAACATTTTCAGGTAATAACAAGATATCTGCATTTTCTTCCCTAGTATATTTAAATATCTTCTGGAAAGTATTGTATCTGCTTGAATTAATTTGAGGAATACCACGAATACTATATTCAATATTTTCCAACTTAACTTCAGTGTTTGCAAATGAAAAGCGAATATTTTTAAGTCTATCTTCTTTATTTACTTGAAATTCAATCAAATCACATTGGGTGTTTTGTTTATCATAAGAGCACCTATAAAAATCCTTTTTAAAGTCCCCATAAGTTAATAAGTGCTCAGGTAAATGGATTTCATTAATCCGTTTGTATAAGTCAAAAGCCTCATCTAAATAAAATGAAGTGTTTACAACTTCACCTTCCTCATTTACTTCTTTAAATAAACTAAATAGATTAAGCTTTAAATCATCTTTTTCATCGGACAATTCTAGTTGTCGTGATGCTAATTGGATATTAATAACAGCTAGACAACATTCCCAAAACTTAACAGGTCTTGGAGAGTTTTTAATCGAAATTTCATTAAACGTTAATGGTTTATTTCCAAATTTTATCGGTAAATCTAAACCTGTGAGGTTATGTTTTTTGTCTTTAACTATTTTTGTGTAATTAATTAGTGGTTGTACCACATAGTGATGCCTTACTAAATTGCTTAATCTAAAACGTTCAATGTAATATGATTTCGGATTTGTTGGTTCTCCAAAAGGTCTAACAATATAACTATACCAATCATTGTGCTCATTTTGGAAAAACTCAAGTTTTTTAATAGCAACATTATTTTTACTCACAAACATTGGATTTAAAGCTAATACCATCTCAAACGCACAGTCTAAATATTCTTGAAGTGATGTTTCTATTGAACGTTCCTCTATTGAAATTTCATCGTTTAAAAATTTGTTTTGAATTTTTCCAATTTGTTCAAATGAATGAATATAAAAATCCACAAATGACTCTGAATCACCATTAACCATAAAGAAAGTGAAAATTTTCTCCCATTGTCTGAATGATTCCAAACAGTTTAATCCTTTAAAATATTTTAAAATTTTTCTCGATTCTTCAATTCTAAGTTTTTTCTTGTGCCTTAAAGCAGAGAATATTTTGTTTGATAAAAAAACACTTAAACCAAATCTGTTTTCCTTATAATCTTTTAATGTTTTTATTTTACCCTCTGAACCATCATATAGTAAATGGTAAGCACTATCTTCAAATGTTTTGTTATCATCTTCTGCTGGGAAATCTCTAAATTCACTTGCTCTTTCGTCTAATTCTCGTTTTAGTTTGTCAATAACTAATTCAGATTCTTCATGGTCAAAAAAATACAAAAGAGTTTTGTCTGACTGGCAATACAAATTCTTATACTTTTTGTCCTTAAGTCTTAATTTTGATTTGATTTCTTTACATGGATTTTCTTCATCTACAGGTTCTTTTTCTTCACAAAAGATGTTTTCTAATTCACTAGCAATCAGTTCGTATTGCGTCTTTTCATTAATATCTACAATACAGATAGGGTTTTTGATTACTATTAATATATCATCAACGTAACGACCATAATATAGAGGTTTAACTCTTTTGTTAATTTTCGTATCTAAATCTTTCAAGAAGTAATTTCCTAAAATATAAGATGACAATAAACCAATAGGCAAAATAACTTCCTTGTTTTTTAGATTTTTATTTAGGTCAAAAGGAAATTTGCACTCTTTTAGCTTTTGAGTATACTGTATATGTATTTCATTAAAAACTTCCAACAAAGTTGGATAATATCTTCGTTTTGGTTCAATTAAACTATTTAGGTCAATATTAACAGAATAGTAATAATCCTTAATATCTAGATTTAAGAATAAGACATCTTCATTATTTTCCAAAGCCTCTTTAGAAGTTTTTACAGCTTTATCTCTCCATTTTTGGTACTGTTTATAATAAGGTTTAAATAAGCCTGAACCTTTTATTAAATCATTTCTTTCCTTATTTAATAACAGCCTGTTACCATAAGCATCATCGGATAATTGAGAATCAAGTTCCTTCCCATATTTCATTATCCAAAGAACAGTTACAAGGTGTAATTCTATTGGTATATCAATAAAAGCAGAAGCTCTTTCAATATTGTATTTTTGTCGTTCACGACGATTTGAAATAAAGTTTAACGGTAATTTTTCTTGTTCAAAGGTTTTAGGTAAGTATCTAACCGTTATCTTTTTTAGAAATGCATTAAAGAACTCACCATCATTACCATTTAATGCGTCAGCAATTTTTTCAAATTTTTCATCAAGAGTCTTTGATAATCCAAACCCACTAAATATGCTCAGTTTATCTTTCCTTAAGTATTCTTTATTTACAGAGAAAATATCATGTTCTGCGGACAAATTAGTTTCAAATTCTGCTAATCTTCTTCTTATAAATAAATCACCAGTATCATAGTAAATATGTGATTTTAATCTATTATATGCTGACCTTACTTCTTGGGATTCAATTTTTAACATAGTCAAATTTGTTTCATTTTTAGCTTAATGGCTGGATTCTTAGCATGAACGCTAACGGTTCGAAGCTTTGCGTTCGGGCGAAATTTACCTTACAAAACCTCCACGAAAAGCCATAGTTTAAAGTTAATAATAAAACTTCAGATAACAAACTAAACCAGCCTGACGCTAAGCTTGTGTTAA
>JAAYRJ010000004.1 GCA_012518845.1 Clostridiaceae bacterium | reverse complement strand
AGGCTCTGTTAACTAAAGATGAATGAAAAAGAGATCTGAAATGCAAACTGGCAGAAGAAATTAAAATAAAAAATTAATTTCAAAGCAAAGTTTCATCAAAGATCAAGGTAACAGAAAAAAGAAATAGTGCCAAGTAAAGAAAAAGAAAAATCAGGCACACAAAGATAATCTCCAGTGAGATTAAAAGAACCTTGAGAACTGAATATGCCTAAGAAATTAGAAGTAAGGACAGCCTAGTCTTTTCTGAATACTTAGCCCCTGCTACTTGAGCTGGTGTGAATTTAGAAAGAGACTGGTGTGGTCTAATGAAGTTGTAAAAGAAGATGTAAAGGGCAATCAAGGTGTTTGCAGACTCAAAAGACTGAAAACCTCTTTTAGTTTTATACCAAGCTTTGAATTGACCATTGAATGCTTCAATGACATTGTTAGAAATGTTGTCAGCAAAGTCTTCTACCCTCAGATGAATCTTCTCAGGAAGTAACTTTTCAAAGGCTTGTCTGTAAGCAGGATAGCGGTCAGAGACAAACATAGTTTGTGGAGTACCATATTGGCTTTGACAACTGTGAATAAGCGAGAAGGCAGAAGTAGCATCCCTGTAAGGCGAAAGATGAAAGTCAAGAATCATTCTTGTTTCAGAATCAATAGCGAGCCATAGATAATACCACTTGCCTTTAATCTTGATGTAAGTTTCATCAAAGTGCCATTCATCTGAGTCAGAGACATTAATCTGGTCTTTGTATCTATTTGTAACATTAAATAAAGCAGGAGCAAAGCGTTTACACCACTTAGAGATGGTGACATGAGAGACTTTAACTTGATTTGTTAGATAAAGAGTTTCAGCAACTTTCCTAAAGGTAGAATTACCAATGAAATATTGAACTAAGGCAGTTAGAACAATATGGAAAGGATGTCTCATTCTTTTCATAGTAAAGGATTCAAGCTTTAGGTCTTTAGAGGATGTGGGTGGTACTTCAACAAGTTTAACTACAAAAAAGGAATGGTTACAATTCTTTCTATCGTTACAGCGAAAGTTGGAGTAGAGTTTATAGTCATGATGAAGGAAGCTAGTTTTCCCACATTTAGGGCAAGAAGGATATTTGCTTTTAAAAGGTTTAGCATCTGGAGCCCATTGTCTTTTACAGGACTTACATTGAAACTTCTGATTTCCCTCTTTATCTTTACCAAATTTGTAAAGATTTTTAGAGAAACAGCGAGGACAACTGAGATTTAATGGTATACTTTTCATGAGATCTGATTTGTTCCTTTCTTAGGGTGGTACCCAGTTTGTAGTGAAACTATTGTACCAGAGGCATTTCAGATCTCTTTTTATTTATTAAGTTAACAGAAGCAATATTCATAATTGGAGGTATATTATGAAAAAGAAATTGTTAAGCTTATTATTGGCTGCAATTATGATCTTTACACTTGCAGCATGTGGCGGGGGTAGCACAGATAATGACTCCGCAGAAGAAGCAGATGAAGCAGTTACTGATTCTGATGGAGAAACAATAAAAATTGGTCAAATTGGACCTCAAACTGGTGAAGTTGCAGTCTATGGTATTACAGCTTTACAGGGTATTGAATTGGCAATTGAAGAAATCAATGCAGACGGTGGCGTCTTAGGTAGACAATTAGAACTTATTTCTGAAGATGATAAGGGCGACCCAACCGAAGCCGTTACTCTTTACAATAAATTAGCTGATGAAAATGTCGATGCTATAATTGGTGCTATTACATCTAAACCATCAGATGCTATAGCAACAAATTCAACCGAAGACGGTATTCCTATTATTACTCCAACCGGAACAATGGCTTCAATTACCGAAGGCAAAGACAATGTATTCCGGACTTGCTATATAGATCCTTATCAAGGTGAAATTTTGGCACAATTTGCAGCGGATAGTCTAAATGCTACTAAAGCAGCGGTTTTAAGAAATACATCTGATGATTATTCAAATGGTGTAGCAGATGCATTTATTGCAAAAGCTGAAGAACTAGGTATTGAAATTGTTGGCGACGAAGGTTATGGCGCAGATGATGTTGACTTTGCTGTTCAATTAACAAATATTTCTCAAAATAATCCAGAAGTTTTGTTGGTTCCTGAATATTACGAAAAAGACGTTTTAATTGCTAAACAAGTGCAAGATTTAGGTATGGATGTTCAAATCATTGGTCCAGATGGTTGGGATGGCGTTTTAGACGTAGTAGATGCAGATTCACTCGAGAGTTTGGAAGGTGTTTATTTTGCAAATCACTATTCTTTAGATGATGAATCAGAAATTGTACAAAACTTTGTAACCAACTATTCTGATGCTTACGGTGAAAATCCATCTGCCTTTGCTGCTTTAGGTTATGATACAGTTTACTTGTTAAAAGCTGCTTGGGAAGATGCAGATTCAACCGATTACGAAGCTACAATCGAAGCATTAAAAGGCATAGAGCTAGAAGGTGTTACTGGCAACTTAGTGTTTGGTGAAAATAATAACCCAATCAAAGCCTCATCAATTATCGTTATTGAAGACGGTGCGTATAAGTTCCACGAAAGTATTATTGTAGAATAATATATTTCATTACACAAAATTCAGCTAGAACGTTGAAGAGTAATAATTAAAAAACATCTTACTTTGATTTAAGATCATATTGAAATAATGATGAATTAATTTCATGATTATATTATAATAACTAATTGTTAGTAGCAGGTTAGCTTAACTTGCTACTAAAATTTTATTAAGAGGGGCGTTATTTTGAACTTTTTACTACAATTATTAAATGGTTTGCAAATCGGTTCGATTTATGCTCTGGTCGCACTTGGCTATACTATGGTTTATGGTATTGCTTTATTGATTAACTTTGCTCATGGCGAAATCATAATGATTGGTGCATATACTGTAGTTTTTTCTATTCAATTAATTTTTGCTGGTACAGACATTCCCTATGTTTTTGCCATTATACCAACAGTGATTATTTGTACATTAGTTGGGATGTTAATTGAACGACTTGCGTATAAACCTTTACGAAACAGTCCGCGGATTTCAAATTTAATTACAGCAATTGGTGTTTCGCTCTTATTGCAAAATACAATGATGAAAGTATTTGGTGCCCAGTCTAGATCAGTTCCGAAAATTTTTGATCATAAACCTATAGAAGTTTTTGGTGCAAATATTTCAATTTCTACAATTGTAACAATTGTTGTAACGCTTGTTTTAACTATTTCATTACAAATTTTTATGAAAAAAACCAAATATGGTAAAGCAATGGTTGCAACAAGTGAGGATTATGGTGCAGCTTCCTTAGTAGGCATTAATGTGGACAGTACTTTGACCTTAACGTTTGCAATTGGCTCAGCCCTAGCAGGTGTTGCTTCCTTACTTTATGTTTCATCATATCCGCAAGCAGCTCCTCTAATGGGTTCGATGCTCGGGATAAAAGCCTTTACAGCAGCTGTTGTTGGTGGTATTGGTTTAATTCCAGGAGCCGTTCTGGGAGGTTTGATTTTAGGTATCTTAGAAGCATTAACAAAAGCCTTTATTTCTAGCAGACTTTCTGATGCAATTGTTTTTGGTCTATTAATCCTAGTTCTTTTGATTAGACCAGGTGGCCTCTTGGGCGAAGATCATAAAGAGAAAGTTTAGGTGATATTATGCCTCGAGAAAAAAGAATTACATATCTAATTAACCTCAGCTTAATTATCCTACTCTTTGCAATCATTACGATTTTAGAAGCTGCTGGTATTTTTGCAGGCTACATGATGTCGATATTACGATTGGTAACAATCAATATTATTCTAGCAACTAGTTTGAATATTACAGTGGGTAATCTTGGTCAAATCACATTGGGGCACGCAGGCTTTATGTCTATTGGTGCTTACACTGCCGGTTTATTTGCAAAAAATATCGGTTTAGCAGGTGTCCCAGGTTATCTGATTGGTTTATTATTAGCTGGTTTATTTGCTGCATTATTTGGTGTCGCTATTGGTGTGCCTGTTTTGAGATTGCGTGGGGATTACTTGGCAATTGTTACGCTGGCATTTGGTGAAATTATTCGAGTATTAATAGAATATTTTGATTTTACTGGTGGCGCCCAAGGACTTAACGGCATCCCAAGAATGCAAAATTTTACTGTTATGTATTTTGTTGCCGCACTCTCAGTTGCCTTAATGTATTCAATTATGACTAGTAGACATGGTCGAGCTATTCTCTCGATTCGAGAAGATGAAATTGCATCCGAAAGTTCTGGGATTAATGTCACTTTTTATAAGACGATGGCCTTTACACTTTCTTCCTTTTTTGCTGGTATAGCAGGTGCAATGCACGCACATAACATAGGAACAATAGGAGCAGGTGATTTTGGCTATAATCGATCTTTTGACATATTAGTTATGGTTGTTTTAGGTGGCATGGGTTCTTTCACCGGTGCTGTCTTATCGGCAACTGTATTAACCATTGTTCCGGAAATGTTAAGAGAATTTGCTGATTATCGCATGATTATCTATTCTCTCTTATTAATCATTATTATGATTTTTAGACCTGAAGGCTTATTAGGCAGAAAAGAGTTTCATATTACAAATGTTATTAATCGACTCAAAAAGAAATTTGGCAAATCTCCACCTAAACCAGTTTCGGTTAGTCCTAAACCTGATGCAGCCGAAAAATTTGATAGAACTGATAGTTCCTCTAAAGGAAGGGGTACTTAGATGAATGTATTATCTTGCGAAAATGTAGGCATTAATTTTGGTGGCTTAAAAGCGGTTAACGACTTTAACTTGACTATTGATGAAGGTGAGCTGATAGGTTTAATAGGTCCAAATGGAGCTGGTAAAACGACTGTTTTTAATCTGATTACTGGTGTCTATACCCCTACTGAAGGAACCATTAAGTTACAGGGTGTTCCCATAAATGGCCAAAAACCACACTTAATTGTCCATCAAGGTATTGCAAGAACTTTTCAAAATATACGCTTGTTTAGTCATTTAACTGTGCTAGAGAATTTGAAAATTGCTCAAAATAAAGATATGAGTTATTCACCTTTTAGTGGGATGTTAAGGCTTGGCAAATATTGGCAAGAAGAAAAAGAATCTACCGAAAAAGCAATCGAAATTTTGGATGTTTTTGATATGACAAAATTTGCTTATCAAGCAGCAAATTCATTACCATATGGTGCACAGCGTAAGTTAGAGATAGCTAGAGCTATGGCCACAGATCCAAAATTATTGCTACTAGATGAGCCTGCTGCTGGTATGAATCCAACCGAGACAGATGAACTTATGGACACAATCATGTTAATTCGAAATGAATTTGGGATCACAACTTTATTGATTGAACATGATATGCGTTTAGTTCTAGGAATCTGTGAGCGTTTAACTGTTCTTAATTACGGTGAAATTTTAGCAGAAGGAAATCCTAGAGAAATCATTAATGATCCTAAAGTGATAGAAGCTTATCTCGGCAAAGGAGAATAGGATGTTATTAGAAGTCAATAATCTAAATGTTTACTATGAGAATATTCATGCTATTAAAGATTTGTCCATTTCTGTAAAAGAAGGCGAAACCGTTTGTTTAATTGGAGCCAATGGTGCCGGTAAAACAACTACTTTACAGAGTATTTCGGGTCTAATACCTAAACGTTCCGGAGAAGTTTCTTTTTCAGGTGAAGATATTACAAAAATGAAACCACATAAAATTACCCGCTCCGGGGTCGCTCAAGTACCGGAAGGACGTCGTGTTTTTACAAATTTATCTGTACTAGATAATTTGCGTCTGGGCTCTTTTGCAATATCTGACTCTATTGAAAATAAACAAAAAGAAATAGAAAAAATATATGCTCGTTTCCCAATCCTAAAAGAACGTTCAAATCAAAGAGCAGGCACATTATCCGGTGGTGAGCAGCAGATGTTAGCTATAGGCAGAGCCTTAATGAGTCGTCCTAAACTTTTACTCTTAGATGAGCCATCCATGGGTCTTTCTCCAATTTATGTCCAAAAGATCTTTGAAGTTATTAGAGCTTTACATGATGATGGTGTCACTATCTTGCTGGTTGAACAAAATGCAAATATTGCCTTAAGTGTTGCAGATCGTGCTTATGTATTAGAAACGGGAAAAATTGTTAAATCTGGATCATCGCAAGAGCTTCTTGATGATCCTGATGTCAAAGTTGCTTATTTAGGAGCTTAGGCTTATAAATTATATTTCTTTTAATATTTGAGCAGAAATTTTGTTTAGATAATCAAGTAAAATTTCTCGCTCATTTTTTATTTCTTCATCTATAATAGCAGTCAAACATTGATTTAAGGCTCTGCCAATTTGTGGTCCGCTTAAACCAAGT
>JAAYRJ010000040.1 GCA_012518845.1 Clostridiaceae bacterium | reverse complement strand
GAAAATATATGCAAATTACAGATCCAATTGCTGATATGCTTACGAGAATTCGTAATGCGGGGAGTGCAGGACACGAAACTTGCCAGGTACCTTCTTCTAAAATGAAACGTAGTATTGCTGATATCTTATTAGCAGAAGGTTATATTAATGGCGTTGAATACAAAGAAGATAATAAACAAGGTGAATTAACGATCACTTTGAAATACTTTGAAGACAAACCTGTAATTGGTGGTATGAGAAGAATTTCCAAACCAGGTTTAAGAATTTATGCAAAAGCGGAAGAAGTTCCAACTGTTCTGGATGGGCTTGGCGTTGCACTAATTTCAACTTCACAAGGTATTATGACTGATAAAAATGCAAGAAATGCCGGTATCGGTGGGGAAGTCTTGGCATTTATTTGGTAATACAACTCTGAAAAGGCATTAAAATTATTAATGTTGTAATCTTAAGAGCAGGAGGAAAATATGTCTAGAATAGGTAATATGCCGATTTCTATTCCAGATGGTGTAGATGTTTCGGTAAAAGATAATATTATAAATGTCAAAAAAGGTAATGAATCCTTATCGCAGGAAATTCCTGAGGGTATTTCAGTTGAGATTGAAGATAAAGAAGTTTTAGTTGAACGCCTAGATGATTCAAAACATTATCGTTCTTTACACGGATTAATTCGTTCTTTAATCAATAATATGATGATTGGATTAACGTCTGGCTTTAGTAAAACTTTAGAAATTAATGGAGTGGGCTATAGAGTTCAACAACAAGGTAATAAACTGGTTATGAACTTAGGTCTATCTCACCCGACTGAAATTGAAGCACCAGAGGGTATTACTTTTGAAGTAGAAGGTCAAAATAAGATTGTCGTAAAAGGCGCTGACAAGCAATTAGTTGGTGAAATTGCCGCTAAGATCAGATCAAAAAGAATTCCTGATGCTTATAAAGGCAAAGGTATTAAATACGATTATGAAATCTTACGTCTCAAAGAAGGCAAGACTGGTGCTTAATTAGGAAAGGAAGATAGACGATGATAAAAAAAGCAAATAAAAATAAAATTCGTCAACGCAAACATGCTAGAGTCCGTAAAAATTTAGTTGGTACTCCAGAGCGTCCAAGACTAAGCGTTTTTAGAAGCCTTTCACATATTTATGCTCAAATAATTGATGATCAAAATGGACATACCCTTGTATCAGCATCATCACTTGATTTTGAAATCAAAGATCAGGTTAAGAGCACAAGCAATTGTGAAACAGCTAAATTGGTTGGTGAACTTGTTGCCAAAAGAGCGTTAGACGAAAATATAGAAAATGTTATTTTCGATCGTAGTGGTTATATCTATCATGGTAGAGTTGCTGCTTTAGCAGAGGGTGCCAGAGAAGCTGGTTTACAGTTCTAAAGAGGAGAAATTTGAAATGAGTGAACAAAATAACATTAGTAAAAATATGAATAACAATCCTCGGACTAGTGAACGTGGTAATCGCCGTGAAGATCGTCGAGACAGACGCCGCGAAGATGGAAGAGGAAGGAAACGTCAACAAAGACAACGTCGTGAAGATGACGGTATTCAAGATAGAGTGATCCATATTGGTAGGGTTGCAAAAACTGTAAAGGGTGGTCGAAATATCCGTTTTACTGCCATAGTTATTGTTGGCGATGGTAAAGGTAAAGTAGGCAAAGGCATGGGTAAAGCTGCTGAAATACCTGATGCAATTCGCAAAGGTAGAGATGAAGCTAAACGTAATATGATTCAAGTTAGTCTTGCCGAACATACTATTCCACACGAAATTACTGGTGTCTTTGGTGCAGGTAAAGTTCTTTTGAAACCTGCTGCTGAAGGTACAGGTGTTATTGCTGGTGGTCCAGTTCGAGCTATTTGTGAATTAGCAGGAATCCAAGATATTAGAACTAAATCACTTGGTTCTAACAATCCAAATAATGTTGCAAATGCCACATTACAAGGCTTAAGATCTTTGTTATCGCCAAAGGCAGTTGCAAGAAAACGTGGTATTTCGGTTGATGATCTTTAGTTTGGAGGATTAAATGTCAAAGTTAAAAATTACTTTAAAACGTAGTTTGTCTGGTAGAAATAATAAGCAATTAGCTACTGCAAAAGCTTTAGGCTTAAACAAAATTGGACAAACTGTAGAAAAAGAAAATAACGCTTCAACTAAAGGAATGATTCAAGTAATTTCCCATTTAGTTACGGTGGAAGAAGCTTAGGAGGAAAATCATGCAATTAAACACTTTAAAATCTGCACCTGGCGCAACGAAAAGTAGAAGTCGCAAGGGTCGTGGTAAAGGAAGTGGCAATGGTAAGACTGCTGGACGTGGCCACAAAGGTCAAAATGCCAGATCAGGTGGTGGTGTTCGCCCACAATTTGAAGGTGGACAAATGCCATTATACAGACGTTTACCTAAACGTGGTTTTAACAATAAAAGATTTGCTAAACATTATCACGAGATAAATGTCGAAATGCTTAATAAATTTGAGGACGGTTCAATTGTTGATGAAGAAATGATTCGTCAGTCAGGCGTCTTGACAATTCCTAAAGTTAACGATGGAATTAAAATTCTAGGACGCGGTGAATTAAGCAAAAAATTGACTGTTCGTGCCAATGCCTTTACTAAATCTGCTAAAGAAAAAATAGAAAATGCAGGTGGCACGGTAGAGGAGGTTTAACATGGGTAGTATGTTAGATACACTCCGCAATGCATTTAAAATTCCAGATTTAAGAAAAAGGATTGGGTTTACTGTACTGATTATGTTAATTTACAGGCTCGGTACAGCTATTCCTGTTCCAGGTATTAGTGTCGAAGCATTTACTGATTTCTTTAACAGGCTAGGTCAATACGGTAGTTTTATGGAAACAATTACCGGTGTGACTTTAACAGGACAAACAGTACGAGCAGTGCCAATATTTGTATTAGGTATACAGCCTTATATTAATGCTTCGATTATTATGCAACTTCTGACTTTCGCTATTCCTGCGTTACAAAGATTGTCTGAAGAAGGTGAAGCAGGTCGGAAGCAAATTCAAAAAATAACGCGTTTTGTTACGGTCGGTTTAGCATTATTAATGTCTACGGCTTACTGGTATTCAACCAGAACAGCAGGCGTAAGTGTCTTGCCGCCAGTTCTAAATGCTTTAGTTGTTATTTTAAGTTTTACTGCTGGTTCATCTTTTATAATGTGGCTAGGTGAGCAAATTAATGATCGTGGCATTGGTAATGGAATTTCAATGATTATTTTCACAGGTATAATTAGTGGTTTTCCAAATAATATCATTGGTGTGTATTATAGCTTTATGAAGTGGAGTCAAAGTAGTACAATATTGGCTGTTTTGGGTGTACTTTTAGTTATTTTTGTATTCGTTGCTATGATAACATTGGTTGTATATATACAATCTGCTGAACGCCGCATACCTGTTCAATATGCAAAAAAAGTTATTGGTCGTAAAATGTATGGAGGGCAAAGCACATATTTGCCAATCAAAGTTAATCAAAGTGGTGTTTTACCAGTAATTTTTGCTGTATCCGTTTTGATGATGCCTTCAACTCTAGTTTCATTATTTGGGTTTGATGGAAAAGTGGCACAATTCTTTTTGAATTTTTCCAATAATCCATTATATTACTTAATCTATGCTTTCTTGATCTTTGCCTTTACATTCTTCTATTCATCCATTTCTTTTAATCCGGATGAAATAGCAAGTCGTTGGCAAAAAGATGGTGGTTTTATCCCTGGTATTAGGCCTGGTCGTTCAACCTCAGCTTTTATCAGACAAACTTCGCGTCGTCTCTTGTGGTTTGAGGCTTTGTTTTTAGTATTTATTGTTCTTTTCCCAAGTGTTCTGAGTCTATTAACAGACTCTATGCAGAATATCTGGCTTGGTGGAACATCGATTCTAATTGTTGTTGGCGTAGCTATGGATATAATTACGCAATTAGAAAGTCAGCTGATGATGAGACATTATAAAGGTTTCTTAGATTAATAATTCTTAGACGGTTGTACAACAACCGTCTTTTTCTTTTACATAAAGTTCAAAAATGTACTATAATAGAAAGATGTGTTAATTCGCTAGATCGAATTTTCCACTATTAGAGTGTTAGAAGGAGATTTTATGCAATTAGTTATTTTAGGTGCTCCAGGTGCTGGAAAGGGCACATTTTCACAAAGCATAAAAAAGTATAAACAATTTACTCATATAGCTACTGGAGATATTTTTCGCAAGCATATCAAAGATCAAACGGATCTTGGTAAAGTAGCTTCTACCTATATAGAAAAAGGTAAGCTAGTTCCAAATGATCTAACTGACGATTTAATTTTTTCTGAGTTGAATCTAGTTAAGAAAGACTTTATTTTGGATGGATATCCAAGAAATTTAGATCAGGCTAAAAAATTAGATGAAATGTTAAGAGAATTAAAGATTCCATTAACGGCTTGTGTCTCACTTTCTATAGAACAAGAAGTAATTGTTGACCGTTTAAGAAGTCGAGTAGTTTGTTCTAATTGTGCATACAGTTATAATTTAAAAACAGCTCCTACCAAAACTAAAGGTATTTGTGATAATTGTGGGGGGAAATTAGTTCATCGCAAAGATGATAGTCCAGAAATTGTCACACATAGAATCCAAATTTATGAAAGAGAAACAGAACCAGTAATAAACTATTATGAAGAGCAAGGAAAATTATTAGAAATAGATTGTGGGGAAATAGATTTTGTTACTCAGATAGATGAAATTTGGTCCTTGTTGTTGGAGAGAGAAGTAAAAGTATGATTATTTTAAAAACTCAGGAAGAAATTGAATTAATCAGGGAAGCCTGTGAAATTACTAGTTCTTGTTATGAGCTTGTGGAACAAGCAATAAAGCCTGGCATTAGTACTTTTGAAATAGATCAATTAGTGCATGAACATATTATTTCTCAAGGAGCTACACCTGGATTTTTAAATTATGGTGAACCACCTTTTCCTAGTTCTGCATGTATTTCGATTAATGAAGAAGTTGTACACGGCATTCCAAAAAAAGATCGTTTTCTGAAAGAAGGCGATATTGTGTCTGTCGATTTGGGTGCAGAATATAAGGGTTATCATGGTGATTCAGCCAGAACATATCTTGTGGGTGAAGTTAGGAGTACTTGGCAAAAACTTGTTAGAGTAGCCGAAGAAGCCTTTTGGCAAGGAATGAGACAAGTTAAAAAAGGAAACCGTTTAGGCGACATTGGTCACGCTGTCCAAACTTATACTGAAAAACACGGTTTTGGCGTAATTAGAGAATTAACAGGACATGGTATTGGGGCAGATTTACATGAAGATCCTAATCTATTAAACTACGGAAAAAAAGGACGTGGGGTTAGATTAGAGGTGGGCATGGTGATGTGCCTAGAACCAATGATAACAGAGGGTGATCACAGCGTGATTCTTGCAAATGATCAGTGGACGATTTTAACAAGAGATAAAAAAGCTGCTGCACATTATGAAAATACCTTTGCTATTACCGAAAATGGTGTTGAAATTTTAACATTGACAGTCGAAGAACGTAAAAAGTACGCGAATGAAATTACTGAATTAAAGGCAACAAAATGGTGATGGCTTAATTGGTAGAGGATTCTATAGCATGTCTAAAATAAAATTTGTTGATGCTAATGGTGAAATTTCTTTTAAAGAATTAGATATTCAAATCGTTCAAAACTTCAAGTTGCAAAAAGAACTACTCTATAAAATGAAGTTAGCTAGGGCTTTTGAAGAAAAGACAAATGAATTATATGCAACTGGATTTATCCACGGCACGCTTCATTTAGCTATTGGCCAAGAAGCTGCTGCGATTGGTAGTACTGCCGCTATGACACCAGAGGACAAAATTTTAATTACTCATAGAGGACATATAGAGGCTATTGGTAAAGGAATGTCTATTACCTCGATGTTTTCAGAACTTTTAGGAAAAGATTCTGGTGCTTCTAAAGGATATGGCGGGTCAATGCATATGATTGATCCAGATAAAGGTATTTTACATGCAAATGGAATTGTTGGTGCTAACGCACCACTTGCTTGTGGAATAGCTTTAGCTTTGAAAAAACAAAAAAAAGATGCAATCGCAACATGTTATCTAGGTGATGGTGCCATGAATGAAGGTGCATATTCTGAGTCTTTGAATTTAGCATCGCTCTGGCAACTCCCAGTTGTATTTGCAACTGTGAACAACCAATATGGAATGTCTACACCAATTCATAAATCTCATGCAAATACTGACCTAACTCAGCGAGGAATAGCATTCAATTTGCCGACAATTGAAGCAGATGGTAATCATGTTTTAACAGTGTATTGTGCAATGAAGCTAGCACGTGCATTTGCATTGAAAAACCAGCCTGTGATCTTGATTCTAAATACTTACCGTATTTCTGGTCATTCTCGCAGCGATAAAAATCGTTATCGTAAAGACTCAGAAATATTGGCCTGGAAAAAACGTTGTCCTATAAAAACATTAGAAAATTCATTGTTAGAACAAAAACAAATTAATCAAAAAGATTTAGAAAAAACAGATTTTAAGATTAAGAATAAAATAAATTCTGCCATTCAAACTGCACAATTGTCAGAATTAGCAAAGGAAATTCAATGGTAAGAAAACTAAGCATCAGACTAGCGTTACGTGAAGCAATGCGCCAAGAAATGGAGAATGATGAAACAGTTTTTATTATGGGTGAGGATGTTGGTGTATACCAAGGCGTTAATCAAGTTACGGGCAACTTGATATATGAATTTGGCCCTGAACGAGTCATGGATACTCCAATTTCCGAAACAGCTTTTCTTGGAACTGCAGTAGGTTCAGCAATGCTCGGGCTAAAGCCTGTAGTAGAATTGCAGGTTGCAGATTTTATCAGTGTTTGTTTGGATCCATTACTAAACCAAGCTGCAAAAATTCGTTTTATGTCTGGTAATCAGATAAATGTACCTATGGTTTTAAGAGCTGCATTTGGGGCAGGTTTAGGTGCAGCGGCACAACACTCACAGTCCTTAGAGGCTTTTTTCTGCCATATTCCTGGAATAAAAGTTGTTATGCCAGCCACTGCTTACGATGCAAAAGGCCTTCTCATATCGGCTATCAGAGATTCTGATCCAATTGTTTTTTTAGAGCCACGCGCACTATACACTGATGAAAGCGAAGTACCTATAAAGCCTTATACCATACCGTTAGGTAAAGCTGATCTAAAAAGAGAAGGTAAAGACATTAGCATTATTACCTATGGTAGTATGTTGCCAGTCTGTTTAGAGTTATCTTTAATTTTGGAGAAAAAATACAACATTGATTGTGAAGTCATTGATCTTCGTTCTTTACAACCACTTGATACAGATACAATTTTAAATAGTGTTGCCAAAACCAAGCGAGTCATCATTGTTCATGAAGCAGTTCGATTTGCAGGATTTGGAGCAGAAATTGCTGCTCAAATTTCGCAAACAGATCTCATTTATGAATTAAAGTCGCCTATTCGTAGAGTTGGTGCTAAATTTACACCAATTCCATTTGCAAAGCATTTAGAAGAGTCAACTTTACCCCAGCTAAAAAGTTTGCTCGCTGAAATACTTGCAATGTTTGAACTGACATAATATGATAAAAATGCTGTCACTACAGCAAATAATGAGAATGAAAGGATAAAGATAATGGCAAAAGAAGAATTAATAGAAACCAAGGGTGAAGTAATAGAAACTTTACCAAATACTTTATTTCGGGTGCGTTTAGAGAATGGACACGAAGTTACCGCGCATTTATCTGGTAAGTTGCGCCAACATTATATTAAGATTTTGACCGGTGACCAAGTTACAGTAGAGTTAACTCCATATGATTTGTCTAAAGGCAGAATAACTTGGCGCGGTAAATAGTAAATCGCATGCCTTAGAAATTTCATTTGAAATTTCTAATATAATTTTTTGACAAAAGAATGCTTAGTAATTTTTACTAAATCGAAAAAACTTGCATTTTTTTTTATAATCTGATACAATGTTTCAGCGTCGCCTTTAAAGAGGCAATTTTTTGTTGCTAAAAGAAAGGGTAGTAAGATGAAAGTAAAACCATCGGTAAAACCGATCTGTGAGAAATGTAGAGTCATTAAACGCAAGGGTAGAG
>JAAYRJ010000039.1 GCA_012518845.1 Clostridiaceae bacterium | reverse complement strand
TGGTACTTTGTGAATAACCAACTTCTTTATCAATCCCAAAAACATCTGCTAACTGAAAAAACCTACCGTTTGCTTGATAGGCAGTAGGATCACCAAGTCCAATTAAGCCACCACCTGCATGGACAAACTTACGTAAAGCAGAAACAACTGCTTCATCCGTAAATATTTCGCCGCCAGAGAAGGCTGTATGGGCATCCCCTGCATTAATAATTACATCAATATCTGGGTCTATCCCAGCCTTTAGATCATCAAAATTAATAAACTGAACATCAACGGCCATACCAGATAAGGCCTCCATCATGCCCAAATAAGAATAACTGAGCTTATATGGTTTGCCATGAGCAACAATATAAGGTGCCCAAGTACGTATTGCTCCCCATGAATTAAGAATAGCGACCTTTGATTTTTTGAGACTCTGATGACTTTCTACATATTGCTTGATCTGACGAAATTCTTGAGCAACTTCTGCAATATAGGCTATAAAATCTTTAAATTGATAGGCTAAAGAAAGATAACCACCGTAACCAATTCTAGTTAAAGGGCTACGGAAAAGGGCTCGTCTTGCTTTGATCCAGTTTAATTTTGCTTCTTCCAGGATGGCTTCATCATTGCCTTCAAAGAAAGTATCTGGAAAGAAATATGGTAAGAAACGACCTTCGCGGATTTTTACATCAATATCTGAGATAAGTCTTAAGGTAACACCATCACCCACACTACCAACAACTCCATCCAGTCCAATACTAGAAAAGTATTTGCCGTAAGGCTCTGTACCTATCCATTGATCGCCTAAAAACATAATCGCTTTTTTATCATATTTATGAACTAAATCAACCAAGGCTTTTGCTTTTTTGGCAACAAAGCGTTGCTGGAAGTCCATATAGTCTAAATATTGCTTAGAAGGAATACGGAAGGTTGAATTGTAATATCCTTCATCTACAAAATCTTCTGGTCTTAAACGATAGCCATATTCTTGTTCAAAAGCTTCAATAGCTAAGGGTGAGACTGTATTTGTATAGCCAAACCAATCAACATATTTTTCTTCTGCTTTTGAATTAAAGACTAAAGAAAATTGATAAAAGAAAGTTGTAAAACGAACTACATCAGTTTTGGGATTATCTATTAGCCATTGTTCCATCGCTTGTTCAGCAAATTCTGATGAATTTGGATAGCGCACATCAAAAGCTATATCACGCTCAACCTCATCACCCCAGTCATTAGTGATGTGATTGTACATATGAACAGGATCCCAAACACCATAAGCCAAGAAATTAACTGAATAGACATGATATGGAGTTGTTTTGATTACAATCGTATCTGTTTTTTGATCCACAAACCAATCACTTGTGGGAACAGGTTCGCCAGTTGTTCTGTTCATAACTTCCCACCATGCATAAGGATCGTTATCATAATCTGGTTTAATTTGTTTGCTAAAATAATCTTCACAAAAAGCTATTTCTAATTCTTCACTTTCTGCCGTAATAAATTCACTCGATAAATAAAAACGACTACATTCTGTGAGATGATCAAGGGCAAATTCATTATGTCCACGCGAAGGAAAAAAATTTGTATATACTTTTACCCCAGCCAGATCTTTTAAATTTTCTGGCAAAGTTGTACCATCCGAATTACGTATAGCATCGGCACCTAATAATTCGAGCATTTCAAGAGTTTCATCATAAAAATTTTCTTCACTTGGTAAAGTTAAACTACCTGTCAATGCTTCATCTCTTCTATTTTTCACTGTCAAGTTATCCAATTTATCTTTATTCATTATCCTTTGTCTCCTCCAACCATCATGCCTTCTGTCAATTGTTTTTGAACCAAAATATATAAAATTAGAGTCGGTAACATCACAATAACTAGACCAGCATATAATCTGCCATAATTGGCAGCACCTCTTGCAGCCTGCTGTAAATTTATAAGACCTACAGGTAGAGTTTTCATCTCATCACTAGGCATTATCGTTAAGGCTAAAATATATTCATTCCAAAAGGAAAGAAAATTAAATAAAATAACTGTAATGACTGCTGGTTTTGCCATCGGAATAATGATATCAATCATTGTTCTGGTGTAACCCGCTCCGTCTATATATGCCGCTTCTTCATATGATTTAGATATTGAACTGAAAAAATTAGATAACAGATAAACAGTAAACGGAAGTGCAGTTGAAGCATATATTAGGGCTAAGATAAAACGATTGTTCAAAAAGAAGGTTGTTTGTAAGGATGCGTTCCAATCAAGCAGCATTAAAAAGATTGGGATAACAATATAAGATAAGTTAATAAATAAACCTAAGCGCAAAAATGTGCGAACAATTTGTCTCCCTTTAAATTCCATTCTTGAGATAATATAGGCAGCAGGCAAACTGATAACAAGTAAAAGTGCAAGTGCTAAACTTGTAACAATTACCGAATTCATGAAATAATTACCCATATTTGCTGTTTCCCAAGCATCAATAAAGTTTTGATAATGAAAACCTAAAGGTAAATTCCAAGGATTCTCATAAAATTCTGCATTTGTTTTGATTGAGGACATGAAGACCCAAATAATAGGAATTAATATACTGAGAATAAAAAGAGCGATTATGACATAAACAAATACTCTAAATAATTTTGTTTGATTTTTCATAATTCCTCCTAAAACTGGACAATGTCACGTTTAGTTCCTCTATGAATAATGGCAGTTAAGATAAAGGAAAATAAAAAGACAACTACACCGATGGCTAAGCCATA
>JAAYRJ010000038.1 GCA_012518845.1 Clostridiaceae bacterium | reverse complement strand
CAGGAGTGATTCTTTTTAGCTCTTCTGAAGTTCGTGGCCATCTGAAACTGCCTTTTTCAAGACGCTTATATAATAGGAGAAAACCGTCTCCCTCCCAGATTAATGCTTTGATTCGATCATTTCTTCGTCCGCAGAAAATAAAGAGATCATTTGCTTGTACTTCCATGTCGTAGTGCTCTTGAATAATAGCAGCCAGTCCATCAATACCTTTCCTGAGATCGGTGTGACCAAGGGCTAAGTAAACTTTTCCAGGACAGACATAGTCGTTTAACATTTTAAGCCCTCAAGTAAAGATAAGATGGTTTCTCGGCTGATACCGTCTGGGATTTCCACTTGAAGATCAGACTTCTTAATCATAATCGATGAAGATAACCTAGCTTTTGTAGCACTCGTCTCTTCGGGGATAGCTTTTGGCTCAGGTAGGGATCCAAATTCAACTGATGATGCTTCTTCGGCAAGGCGCTTTTCCAGTGCCTGGTTTACCTGTTGTTGCCGGTAATAGTATGTCGCTACCGAAATTCCTAAATGTCCACACCAGTCTTCTATAGTTACACCTTGAGAAAGACGCACTTTTATATCCTGATACCACTGCTGCAAACGGGCATTTCGCTTTAACTCTCGAACGGTTAATTCTCCCATAAAAAACCTCCAGTTTGTAAGTTTGTTTATATTAAGACGTCTTAAGAGGTCTTAATAATTACATAACTACAGTCTGCGGCAAATTTTTACTTTTGAATAGACGCGGGTTCATTTGACGCTTACGAAATTCTGATACCTATAGCATGATATTCTTCTTGGAACTTTTTCAAGCTGTTATAACTTGCCCCCTTACCACTTTTAACTTCTAAACCGAGGACATCACCATCTTTATTTTGAAGTACAAAATCTAATTCTGTGTACTGATTGGGTTGCCAATAAAAAATTTGAAGTTGATTAGCTACTAGGCTCTGTAAGACATAGGTTTCTGCAACTGGCCCTTTTTGTGTCCCTAAGATATTTTCATCTACTAATATTTTTTCCACGGGAATATTGAGCAAGCGACCATACAAGCCAACATCAAGTAAATACAATTTAAAACTTTTGTCTTCTTTATAGGAAATTAATGGTATTCTGCCTACATTTACCTTTTCCACTCGATTAACAATTCCTGCCATGGATAGCCAATGGATAGGGTATTGGTACTCTTTGCTTCTGCCATGTTTCTTAATCACACTATATTGAAATTTGCGATTATCCTTACTTAATTGTTGGGGAATGCTGTTCCAAATATCTACTAACTTTACAGAAATGAATAAAATTACTATTTGTTGTTCTTATCTTCTTCCAAAATCATAATTTTTGTTTCACCTATTACTATATCATTTACAAGTACTTCAATAACATGCATACCGCTGGTCCAAATTGGAGTGTTACGTGAATCCATTACCATAGTTAATAAACTATCAGGTTCATCTTGAGTTACTGATAAACTACCTATCTCAGTATCTCTATTTTGTTCATCACAAATTCTAATGATAAAATCATAATTTTCCCCAATTTTAAATCCAGAAACAATTGTAGCGATACTAAATGAAAGTTGAGTAGGTAAAAATGGAACAGCAAATGCATTTCTAAAATTGTGAACTCGTAACAATTGATGTCCGAATTCATCTTCTATTTTATCTGCAACAAAAAGATTAGCAAAAAGGTTCATAAACATCATCTCCTAGCCATATTCCTTAATTTACTAGCGATTAACTCTAATTAACAGGTTGTAATCTCTCTATATATTTTGAGTCAATTTTATTTATGTGTTTAGTTATTGTGATATTGAAACTACTCATATCAGAGAATTTCTGTGTTTTGTTGTTGTTTTGATTTTCTAAATATATTTTCTCATTATCTTTTTTCAAAATAGTATTAGAACTGGCACTATTTGAGGAATTTGAAGTCTTAATTATTTCTTTTTCATGAGTGCCTTCAACTAGTTTCTTCAATTGCAAAATAACAGCTTCATATTTTTCAACAGAAATTTTTTTCTCTCCATATTCCATATCCAAATATTCCTCAGCTGTTACGTTTAACTCATCAACAATTTCTTCAAAAGTTAAATTTAGTTGATATCTTAAATCCAAAATTTGTTCTGAAAGTTTGAATTGCTCAGTAGCCATTTTCTCTTGAAGATTTGGATTGTTTTTTGCAAAAAAATAGTTGTATTTGTTATTGTTCATTTTTCCATTCCTTATCCAAAACCACTAATGAGGGATTAATTATATAGCTATTATATAATCTCTCAGACTCATTTGAAAGAAGATTAGTCTGCACATCAAGTACTTCTTTGTTACCTTTACTAAAGCCAAAAGTTAATATAACTTTCGATTCATCTGAAATCGAAGAATCTATCGCAAAAAATAAAAATCTATGTTTGATATATTCTTCATTGATTCTTCCTTCATAAATATGTTTTGCTTTATAAAGTTTTTTTATAATTTTAGTTGATTGTATCATACCAAGTCGAGTTTTGGTTGGTATAGATAGTTCTTGTAAAGGTTCACCATTACTATAAAGATAGTTTTCATGTACTTTTAGCCTTAATAAATTACGCTCTATTTGAAAATACAATCCCTCTAAATAAGAATCATTTCGGATTATTTCATAATAATATTTTTTAAAAGAATCATTAAAAAACTGCGAATCTTTAGTTAACCGATAGCAAACAACTAGACCAATGTTCTCCATAAACCTTCACTCTTTTATTACATGCTTTAACTAGTAAATATCGACTGCAACTAAAACTCAAATTCTAGCAAATCTTTGTCAATCAATTCTATCAGATTTTCAGATAAAATTTAAATTAGTATTTATTATTGCTAATAAAATTTACTTTTTATCAACTCTAATTTATAAAACTATTTCGCTACAAGATTTATAACTCCCTCAATCCCTCCTAAACAAATCTCTCGTGTAGACTTTATCTTCTACATCGTCGAGGGTGTTGTCGTAGCGGTTGGCGATGATGGCTTCGCTTTGTTGTTTGAATTTGGTGAGGTCATTGACGACAAGGGAGCCGAAGAAGGTGCTGCCGTCTTCGAGGTTTGGTTCATAGATTATGATTTTGGCACCTTTGCCTTTGATGCGTTTCATGACACCTTGAATGCTGCTTTGACGGAAGTTGTCGCTATTTGCTTTCATGGTTAGACGATAGACACCTATCGTGACTTCTTTTTCGAGTTCAGGATCATACAATTCATTAAATTTGTAGCCGCCTGAAAGTTCTAAGACTTGATTAGCAATGAAATCTTTGCGAGTGCGATTTGATTCAACTATTGCGCTCATGATATTTTGGGGAACATCTTCGTAGTTGGCTAGAAGCTGCTTTGTATCTTTAGGTAAACAATAACCACCATAACCAAAAGACGGATTGTTATAATAATCACCGATTCTAGGATCGAGGCTAACTCCTTTGATGATTGATTTGGTGTCTAGACCTTTAACTTCAGCATAGGTATCCAATTCATTGAAGAAGGAAACACGAAGTGCTAAATAAGTGTTGGCGAAGAGTTTGACCGCTTCTGCTTCTGTAGCTCCCATGATTAAAGTTTCAACATCAGCTTTGAGCGAAGCTTCTTCTAGGAAACTTGAAAAGAGTTCAGCTTGTTGGGTCATTTTTTGATTTTCTAAATCAACACCAACGATGATACGACTTGGGTAAAGATTATCGTAAAGAGCCTGAGATTCACGTAAAAATTCAGGACTAAAAATTATTCTATCTGTATTATACTTTTCTGATACTGATTTGGTGTATCCAACAGGAATAGTCGATTTAATAACAATGGTAGCAGTTGGGTTAACTTCCAAGACAAGTTCAACAACGCTTTCAATCGAAGAAGTATCGAAAAAATTAGTCATAGGATCATAATTAGTTGGTGTAGCAACAACCACAAAATCAGCATCTTTATAGGCACTTTCACCATCTGTAGTTGCAGTTAAATTAAGCTTACGTTCACCCGAAAGATCTTCTGCAAAATATTTTTCAATATAATCATCCTGCAAAGGCGATTTACGCTGATTAACTAACTCAACCTTATCAGCAACAAGATCTACGGCTGTTACTTCATGACGTTGTGAAAGCAAAACTGCCATGGACAAACCAACATAACCTATACCTGCGACGCTTATTTTCATACTTGACTCCCAATTCTTTAAATGCTTCTGTTAACTTAATAAATAAAAAGAGATCTGAAATGCCTCTGGTACAATCGTTTCACTACAAACAGGGTACCTCCCTAAGTATAAATGATAGCCTCCCTATGTCCAGTTGGGTATGCGGACAAAATCTTGGACTTAAATATTAGCACCAATCGATTTTCTATATTGTAATGGACTTAACCCTCCAAGTCCAATTTTTATCCTATCATTGACAAACCAATTTAAATAAAAATCAAGGGTACCTATAAATTCTTGGGTTGAAATACCATCCCATTTTCTGCCATAAAATATTTCATTTTTTATCAGACCAAAGAATCCCTCACATGCAGAGTTATCTTGAGGAGATGCTTTTCTTGACATCGACCTGATTAAACCCGCATTTTCAGTAAGCCTAATCCATTCTGGCCATCGATAATGACCACCTCGATCAGAATGAATAATCGGCTTTTCGTTCTCTTCTAAAGTTTCAACAGCATTCTTTAACATTGTATTGGCTAGTTTTGCTGTGGGATTCGTCCCAATTGACCAACTTACTGGCATACCATCAAAACAATCTACAATCGGAGAAAGATATATTTTGCCTGCAGGTATTGCAAATTCAGTTATATCAGTAACCCATTTTTCATTTGGTTTTTCTGCATTGAAATCTCGTTTTAATAAATTATCAGCAGCTGGTAATGATTCACCTTTATAGGCATTGTATTTTGCTCGTTTTTTCCTAACAACCACCAGCCCCTCTTCTTTCATAAGACGTCTTATGACTTTCTCTGAAAGGGATATTCCCATGTTTTTGAAACTAGCATGAATCCTTCTGTAGCCATATGTATTAAACGAATCTGCAAATATTTTTTCGATTTGTTGGCGATAGTTTTCATATTTATCTTTTTTACCCAGAACAGATTGTTGATAAAAGAAGCTGCTCTTAGCCATCTTCAATTCTTTTAGCAATATACTTAAAGAATATTTATCTCTTAGGGCATTAATCACGATGGCTTTTTCTCTATTGCTTAATCTGATAGTTGCTAGATTAATGCCCTTGTCTTTTTTTATGACTTTTACAACCTCTGTTAGAATATCTTTCTCTAGTTCCAGATGCTCT
>JAAYRJ010000037.1 GCA_012518845.1 Clostridiaceae bacterium | reverse complement strand
TCAATAACTTCTGGTGAAGAATAAACACATTCTCCGCTTTTAAAAATAGGCAATAGTAATTCTTTAACTTTAAAAGTATTTGCTTTTAAGGTAGTCTTTTTCCATGTAGCAACTGGGTCAAAAATTGTCAAATCATTACTTTCATCAATCTCTTCATTTGCAAAAGAAATTAAATCAGCCTTAATCTTTCCTGTTTTATTATCATACAATCTAAATACAGTTTTATTTCCAGGATTTGTAATCTTGATTGTGTTTTCAGATAACTTGATTTTGGGAACATAATCTCCATTTTCTTCAACTGCAGCTAGTTTATAAACTCCACCAAAGGCAGGACAATCTTTAGAAGTTATAAGATTTGTACCTACACCCCAAGTATCAATTTTGGCCCCTTGTGATTTTAATGAAGTTATTAAATGCTCATCTAAATCACTGGATGCTACAATTTTTGCATCTTCGAAACCAGCTTCATCTAACATAATTCTTGCTTTCTTGGATAAATAAGCTAAGTCTCCACTATCTAATCTAATACCATAATTCTTAGGCATTTTCCCCAAGTCTCTTAATTCATTAAAAACCATAATTGCATTTGGGACCCCAGAACGCAACGTATCATAAGTATCTACCAAAAGAGTTATATTGTCCTTATAAACCTTTGCATAAGCTCTAAAAGCTGTTAATTCGTCTTCAAAGCTCATAATCCAACTATGAGCATGAGTTCCTAAAGCTGGGACATTAAACATTTGAGCACAAAGAACATTACTTGTACCAAAACACCCACCAATAATTGCTGCTCTTGCTCCTAAAACGCCTGCATCTGCTCCTTGAGCTCGTCTTAATCCAAACTCCATAACAATATCATTTTCAGCAGATAAACATACTCTAGCTGACTTGGTTGCTATTAAACTTTGATGATTAACCATATTTAAAATAGTTGTTTCTACTAATTGAGCTTCCATAATTGGAGCGACTACTTTAATTAAAGGTTCCATTGGGAAAACAACAGTTCCTTCTGGAATAGCATAAATATCTCCTGTAAATTTGAAATCCTTCAAATATTCAAGGAAATCATCTTCAAAAATACCAAGAGATTTAAGATATGAAATTTCAGTATCGGTAAAACGCAAGTTTTTGATATAATCAATAACTGAGTCCAACCCTGCACAAATAGCATATCCATTCCCAGAAGGATTGGACCTATAAAACATATCAAAAATTACATTCTCTGTTCTATTTTCTTTAAAATATCCTTGCATCATTGTTAATTGATATAAGTCTGTTAGAAGTGTAAAATTCCTATTATCTTCAACATTATTTTTTCTCATATTATTTTCTCCCTCTTATATTATCTTTCTTCAAAATTAATAAGGACTGTCTCTTATTGTTTTCTTGTTTTTTCTTTCATTAAAATTCCTGCCTTAAACATTTGTTATTCTATTGTACTAACAACTTTAATACCTGCTTGTTCCATTATTCTTAAAGCAACATCATTGAAATATTCAGCTTCATGATAATCTGGAGCATTGTAAGTATCAACACAATCAACAGGAATGATAACATTAATAAGTTTATCTATTTGATTGAAATATGTCTTTAAGCTTAATGCAAATTGCATTACACAAATATCAGTACAACATCCAACGATTATGATATTGTCATAATCTTCAAAAACAATGCCTGTTTCTTGCAATAAATGAAAGAAATTTGTTGAATTCTTTTTATATACTTTATCATCTTTATTCATAATCAACTTTAATTCATCTATTATTTCTGATTCTTCTGTTCCAGCTAAGCAATGTATAGGGAAAGATTTAAACTCAATACAATTTTTATCATGATTATCTGTAATGAAAATCCTATTAAAATCTTTTGATAATAGATTTATAATATTAGGAGTTATTTTGTTTATTTCAATGTCTGACATTGCTCCAAGCTTTACAAATCCATTAACCATATCAACTACACATACTAATGTTTTTTCATCTTTGTTAATTTTTAAAC
>JAAYRJ010000036.1 GCA_012518845.1 Clostridiaceae bacterium | reverse complement strand
TTCAGATCTTAAACTATATTTTTTGCCTAATTTCATATTACTAATTACAGATGAGTTTGAGCCTTCTGAACCTGTAGCTGCCAATGTCAAAACAGCTGCAACTGGCAGACCATTTTCTGGAGTTGCTAGTGCTTCATAAAAATCCCAAAAGTCTCCATCGTAAAGCGCACCAACAGCAATTGCTTTGGCAGAATCAATCGCACTACCGCCGCCTAATCCTATGACGAAATCAACTTTTTCTTTTTTGCATAACTCGATCCCTTCGTAGACAAGCTCGGCTCTTGGATTTGGTAATACACCTCCAAGTTCTACAAAACTTATATTTTCTTTATTTAAAGAGTCACGAACAACATCCAATAAACCGTTCTTGATAACTGAACCTTGACCATAATGGAGTAAAACTTTTGTCCCATTAAACTTTTTGGTTAATTCACCAACTCTTTTTTCTGTACCTTTGCCAAAGGCATAATATGTAGAACTACAAAAATCAAAATTAAGCATTATTTCCCTTTCAACTTAGTAATATAATTATGTGATTTCCAAATCTTCCTCTGTAATTTCCTCATCTATTTCAAGATTATGGTCTAGATCATCATTTGTTTTTTCGTTTGGATTAGCCTCTTGTTGAATATCGTGTTGTTGAGAATCTTCTTCCAGCTCAGCTTCATCAATTATACAAACGTCTACAACTTTAGCATCTCTTGAACGCATTAAGGTCACACCCTGAGTATTACGTGATAATACAGGAATCTCAGAAGAGTTAATCCGGATTATGATACCTGCGTCATTAATTAATAACATATCATTTGATTCATCTGGATCAAGCAACAAAGCACCAATGGCTTTGCCAGTTTTCTTGGTGGTTTTGTAAGCAATTAAACCCTTACCACCTCTATTTTGAACTCTAAAATCATCAATATCTGTTGCTTTGCCAAAACCATTTTCAGTTACTATTAAGAGATTAGCAGACTCATCTGGTACAACCATTGCAATTACTTCATCATCTTTATCTAAGTTAATGCCTCGTACACCGCTAGTATTTCTGCCTGTGGGTCTAATATCTTTTTCACAAAAACGAATACCTTTGCCGTTCTTGGTTACGAGGATTACATCATGCTCGTCATCGGTTAGTTCAACCCCAATAAGATGATCATTTTCTCTTAAACTAACGGCAATCAGCCCACCTTTATGAATATTTAGATACCTGTTTAAAGCTGTTTTCTTGACTTGACCAGATTTTGTTCCAAACAATAAATATTTATCTGCTTCAAAATCTTCGATGGCTTCAAAGCCAGTAACTTTTTCATCACTATTTAATTGCAATAAATTAATTACAGCCATTCCTCTAGCTTGACGTCCTGCTTCTGGAATTTGATATCCCTTGAGTTTAAAGACTCTACCTGTATTGGTGAAAAACAAAATAAAATCATGCGTAGAACAGGTAAGAAGCATGTGAATAATGTCTTCTTCCTGAGTTTGCATACCAATGATACCACGACCCCCGCGTCGTTGAGCCGAATAAGTATCTGCTGATATTCGTTTGACATAACCTTTTTTGGTCATAGTTATTACAATTTGCTCTTCTTCAATTAAAGATTCATCATCAATATCCATGTCAAATTCGGCTGTTGGATCAATTAAGGTTCGCCGTTCATTAGCATAGCGATTTTTGGTTTCTAATAATTCTTCTTTGATAATTTCATCTCTAAGAGTTGGCTCAGATAAGATACGTTTGTAATAGGCAATTTTTTCAGTCAGATCATCTGCTTCAGCTTGTAATTTATCTCGCTCTAAACCAGATAAACGACCCAAACGCATGTCAACAATATTTTGTGCTTGTTTTTCGGACAATGCAAAACGCTCTGTTAGATTTTGTTTTGCAATTGTTTCATTTGCCGAAGCTCTAATAATATTGATTACTTCATCAATATGATCTATTGCCAGTTGCAAGCCTTCAACTATGTGTTTTCTTGCTTCTGCCTTTTCTAAATCAAAACTGGTACGGCGAGTAACAACTTCTCGTCTAAAATCAATAAAATATTGTAATGCTTCGACTAAATTAACAATTTTAGGCACGTAATTATCATTTTCATCACGTACTAAAGTTAAGAGATTTGCACTAAAAGTATCTTGCATTTGAGTATTACGGAACAATTGATTAAGCACAACATTTGGAGTTGCATCTCTTTTTAATTCGATAACGATCCGGATTTCTTGATTTCGATCTGACTCATCTCTAATATCAGAAATACCTTCAATTCGCTTGTCTTTCATCAGATCGGCAATGCGTTCGATCAGCCTAGATTTGTTGACCATGTAAGGCAATTCGTGAACAACAATACGATATCTGCCATTACGCATTTCTTCTATTTCTGTTTTTGCACGTACAACTATACGTCCACGTCCAGTACGATAAGCCTTGCGAATCCCAGTAGTTCCTAAAATTATTCCAGCTGTTGGGAAATCAGGTCCGGGAACTATTTCCATCAAATCATCTGCATCTGCATCTGGATTATCGATTAAATAAATGGATGCATCAATCGTTTCGCCCATGTTATGGGGTGGAATATTTGTTGCCATACCAACGGCAATCCCAGTTGCTCCATTGACCAATAGATTTGGAAACGGTGCTGGCAAAACTTCTGGCTCTAAATGATGTTCATCAAAGTTTGGTTTAAAGTCAACCGTGTCTTTGTTAATATTTGTCATCATGTCGCCAGATAACCTAGTTAATCTAGCTTCTGTGTAACGATATGCAGCCGGTGGATCACCATCCCTGGATCCAAAGTTTCCATGACCTTCAACTAAAGTATGACGCATTGAAAATGGCTGGGCTAAACGCACCAAGCTATCGTAAACAGCAGCATCACCATGTGGATGAAATCTTCCTAGAACATCTCCAACTGTAGTCGCACATTTTCTAAAAGGTTGTGTATGAGTAAAACCTTGGGTAAACATTGAGTACAAAATGCGCCTATGAACTGGTTTTAAACCATCTCTCACATCTGGAATTGCACGATCCGTGATAACACTCATCGCATAATCTATGAAAGATTTACGCATTTCTACTTCTAAATCTCTGGGAACAATAACATTATTTGGATTAGTAAAAGCTCTATCTACTTCCGCCTCTCTTCGTTCTTGTGGAGTTAGTTTATCAAGCTTTTCATCCTTATTTTTATTTTCAGCCATGAATGCTGATTCCTCCTAAAATTCTAATTCTGACATTTTCTTTAATATATTACATTATAACGTAAAACGTCTTTAAATGACATTCAAGAAAATGTTATGAAATAGAAAAACTTATAGAGGTTTATTTTTGATATTGGCAAAATTTCTTGGGTATTTTTTAGGAGTTTCTTTTATCTTTTCAATTAAAACTAAACTACGTACAGCATCACTTATAGGTAATTTGAATTGAATAATATCAGCAATATCGCCACCTAAGATTTCAATTGCTTTTTCTGCAGCTTGTATTTCTTCTGTAGCTACACCTTTCATGGCAACAAAAAATCCATTTAATTTTACAAGCGGTAAACAGATTTCTACTAATACATCCAAAGATGCAACTGCTCTTGCAATTGCCAAGTCAAAACTTTCACGATATGGTTTTCTTCGGCCGATTTCTTCGGCTCTGCCATGTAATGTTTGAGTATTTTCTTGTAGATTTAGCAATTCAAGACTCTCATCAAGAAAACGGAGCCGTTTTTTTGTTGCATCAAGCAGAGTTAAATTTAGATCAGGTCTAGCAATTTTAAGCGGGATACCGGGTAAACCTGCACCTGTTCCAACATCAACCAGTGATAAATTATTCTCAAGCGGTAAATACGGTAAAACAGAAAGACTATCCAAAAGATGTAGTTCCATCACCTGGTCATAATCTGTAATTGAAGTTAAATTCATCTGTTCGTTTGTTTTTAATAAATTGGCAAGAAACATCAAAGTTTGTTGTTCTTGTTGCACTGAAAATTGAGGTTCAATGTGTGATTTTATTTTATCATAAGCTTGCTTCAAGCTAGAATAATTATCAAATTGTTTTGGATCTAAATTCATATTGTTTCTTTTCTATATCTATTCTGTGATTAGTTATGATGCCTAATTTCTACGATTGATTTCTTCCAAAGCTACGATTAAAACCGAAATATCAGCAGGTGAAACACCAGCAAGCCTACTTGCCTGGCCAACAGAAATTGGCCTTACCTGATCTAACTTTGTTTTAGCTTCAGCTCTTAAACCAGAAATTGCTAAATAGTCAAAATCCTTAGGTATTTTTTTGGATTCCAGTTTTTTAAATTTTTCAATTCTTTTATATTCGAGTTTGATGTAACCCTCATACTTAATTTCTACCTCGACATTAAAAGAGTCAACATAACTTAGCTCTGGTCGCTCAGGATCTACTTCCGCTAAATCCAGATAGTTGATTTCTGGTCTTTTGATCAACTCTGCCAAACTAACATTACCTGTCTTAATGGCTGAGTTTTTTTCTTTTAAGATTTCGCTTAACTTTCCTTTATATGGAATACGTGTTTCTTTAAGACGTTTTATTTCAGCGTCAATTCGCCTTATTTTAGCTTTAAATGATTGATAGCGTTCTTCTGAAATCAAACCTATTTCATAGCCTAGTTCAGTCAATCTGCGATCCGCATTATCTTGTCTGAGAACAAGTCTGTATTCGGCCCTATTAGTCATCATCCGATAAGGTTCATTAGTTCCTTTTGTAACTAAATCATCAATCAAGACACCAAGATAGGCATCAGAACGCTCTAGTACAATTGGTTCGAGCTCATCAAGCGAGCGGGCGGCATTTATACCAGCAATCAGGCCTTGACCTGCTGCTTCTTCATAACCAGAGGAACCATTGATTTGACCCGCAAAGTAAAGGTTGTCTACTAGACGAGATTCCAAAGACAATTGCAAAGAAGTTGGATCGATTAAATCGTATTCTATTGCGTAGCCAATCCGCATTATTTCTGCATTTTCCATGCCCTCAATGGTTTTTAACATTTCGTACTGCACATCTTGAGGCATTGAGCTAGAAAGGCCACTAGCATAATACTCTAAAGTGTTTACACCAGTAGGTTCTAGAAAAACATGATGTCGTTCGTGTTGAGGAAATTTAACATACTTATCTTCTAAAGAAGGACAATAACGTGGACCTATACTTTTTATAACACCGCTGTATAAAGGAGAACGGTCAATATTATCAAGAAAAAGTTCTTTTGTCTCTTTGCTTGTCCAAGTCATATAGCATGGCATCTCTGCTTTTGGTTGCCAATTTGGATTTTCATCATTTTCATAGCTGAATGGCACAATGATATCATCTGAACCCTGCTCTTCACATTTTGAGAAATCTAGAGTTCTAGCATTGACTCTAACGGGCGTTCCCGTTTTAAATCTTTTTAAGGGTATTTCGAGCTCGCGCAAAGAATCGCTTAAACCAATAGATGGTGCAAGACCATCTGGACCACTATCAATAACTGCATCACCAATAATAACTTGGCTTTCTAAAAAAGTTCCAGTTGCTATTATGACTTTTTTGCCTATATAGTGCATTCCATCTTTTGCTATAACACCTGTGACACAAGGTTTTTCTTGATCATTAACATAAATTAAATCAACAATCTCAGATTGTTTCAGCTCAAGGTGTTCTTGCTTTTCTAGACGTTCTTTTATTTCTTCTTGATAAGCTCTACGGTCAATCTGAGCCCGCGGTGAAATTACAGCAGGACCTTTGGAGGAATTGAGCATCCGAAATTGAATTGTTTGTTCATCTGCTGCTTTACCCATCTCACCACCCAAAGCATCAATTTCTCTAACCAATTGACCTTTTGCGGTTCCACCAATATTTGGATTACAGGGTAGATTAGCAATACTTTCCAAAGTCATAGCAAAGATAGCTGTTTTTTTACCTAATCTTGCTGTAGCCAAGGCTGCTTCTACCCCAGCATGTCCAGAACCAACAACAATAACATCGTAATTGCCTGCAAACCATGTATTTTCTTTTAAATCTTCTTTTTTCATTTTAGTTTATTTCCCTACACAAAACTCTGAAAAAATTGTATTTATTAATTCTTCTGAAACTTCATCGCCTGTTAGTTCTGCCAAGATTTCAGCTGATGCTTGTAATAAACCGGAAACTATATCGAGCGGGATTTGTCCATCAAATGCTTGAATTGCTTGTTCTATTTGAGCTAAAGTCTGGTCTAGAATTTTGCGATGTCTTAAATGTGTTATCAACATCGAATCGCTTTCTGCCTTGCCTAAATTCTCAAAGGTTTGCAAGATATATTTTTTGATTGACAAGTCTGCTTGATCATCAAAAGCAGAGAAATCTAGCTTATCTAATTGACCTAAATTTTCATCTATATATAAAGAAAGTTCTTTATGTTCACTTAAATCACGTTTGCCTGCAATCACTGCAATCTTTTTATCTTTTTCCAACAAAAGATTTATTTCGGTCAAATCCTGTTGCCAAGTTTCAGGATTTTCTGGCGATAAAACATAAAAAACAAGATCTGCTTTTTCTAGAGCTTGATAAGCACGATTGATTCCTTCTTTTTCAACAATGTCATCTGTTAAACGCAGTCCGGCTGTATCTGTTAAATGAACGGATAAACCATCAATGATTATTCTGGCATCAACAATGTCTCTGGTTGTTCCTGCTTTTGAGGTAACGATTGCCTTATCTTCACCTAGCAAGTAATTTAGTAATGAGGATTTACCAACATTGGGTTGACCTGCGATCACAACTTGAAACCCTTCTCTGATAATCCTTCCTTGTGAAAAACTGGAAACTGCTTGCTCTAACACTAATTTTACTTGCTTCAATTGAGTTACGATCGTCTGTCTTTTCTCTAATGTGTCCTCATTTTCGGGAAATTCGATAATCATCTCAATTTGAGCAATAACTTGAAATAAGTCATCTCGTAATTGACTAATTTGATCAGACAATTTTCCCCTTAATTGCTGTAAAGCCACCTGGTTTTGTCTGCTTGACTCTGCGGAAATCATATCCATCACAGCTTCTGCTTCAACTAAGTTAAGTTTACCATTTATAAATGCACGCTTTGAAAATTCACCAGGTCCCGCGGGTTCTGCTCCAGCATCAAAGAGACTTTGCAAAATCGCTTCTTTAATATATTCGCCTCCATGACACGAAATTTCATAAACATCTTCACCAGTATAGGAATGTGGAGCCTTAAAAAATGTCAACACAACTTGATCTAGAATTTCTGATTTTTCGAAGCCATGCCAATAACCAACACCTACAGTATATGGTTGCATTTGACTCGGCCTTTTAAAATTTTGATTAAGAGGTGTAAAGAGCTGGTCGCATATAGCACTAGCTTGCTTTCCACTTAAACGAATTACTGCAATCCCACTAATTCCTGGCGGTGTAGAAACAGCGGCAATTGTAGCCGCTGTTGTGGAATTATTTTGAATTGAATTATTAATGTTTTTCTCTAAATTAAAATTCATTTTTTAATCATTACTAGGATAAATTACAACGGAACGATTTGGTTCCCTTCCTTCACTATTTGTTCTAACATCAGAATAATCTTGCAAAGCTAAATGAACACGTCTTCTTTCAGCGGAATTCATTGGTTTCATAGTAAATTTTTTTCCGGTTTTAATAACACGATCTGCTGATTTTCTTGCTTGTTGGGTAACATTTTTGATTCGTCTTTCACGATAGCCACCAATATCGAGCGAAACTCGGATATAAGGTTCACAAGTTTTGTTGACAGCTAGAATAGTTAAATATTCCAGTGCATCTAATGTTTCACCCCTGCGACCGATAGCCGTACCTAAATTTTCGCCAATAACATTTAGATGTAAAACGTTGTCTTCATCAAAATAAGATGACATTTTACCGTGAATGTCTAAACTTTGCATAACAGTTGCAACGAATTTTACTGCAACAGCTTCAATTTCTTCAAGTTCTTCGGGAGTTAGGTCAGCTGCCGAAACATCTTCAGCATCTTCTTTTGTGTCACTTACCTCGGTGTCTTCTACTGATTCCTTTTCACTAACTTGAACTTCATCACCTTGAATTTCTTCTATATTCTCACAGGAGATACGTACGACAGCATCCTTTCTGCCAAATCCAAACAGACCGCCACTATCTCCTTCATCTACTACTTCAATTTCTGCTTCATTTTCTTCAATACCGAGTTCCAGCAATCCCTTTTGTATCGCATCTTCTACTGTGCGTGCTGAAACTTCTACTGTTCTTGTCATTGCATTTCTCCTTAATATGCTTAACGATAATAATTTGATTTTTTCTAATGATTATAATTAGGTCTTATCTCTTTCTAATTCTAAACGGAATGGTTTTGTGTAAAAATGGTAAATGAACAAAGACTGAGCAATACTCATAACAGAATTCACCACCCAATATATACCCATAGCTGATGGCAAGGCAAAAACTGTCGTGACCATTAGGATAAGCATAAATATGTTCATCCCTCTCATCATGCCTGCACCTTCTTGACCCTGTGGCACTTGTTCACTTCTAGCCGGATTTTTTTTGGCCCGCTCTATTTCTTCTTTATCTACGGTTTTTGCCTGAGATGTTTTTCGTGTTAGCCGCATTTGAACTACCATGGCAACAATAGTTAGAATTGGCAAAATTAGTAGGGGTAAATAAACATGACTTTGATCCCCAAATAAATCTGAAGGACGCCATGAAGGGGATATGCCCAAATTAAGTCCCATAAAGTCTAGATCAATTATTTGGTTTAATTTTAGCCAACCTTTTTCAACAACAGCTCCAAGTGCACTTGCGTTTTCTTGCAGAGTCGAAATAATGTGAATATCTGACCTTGCAAGCATTTCAGTGCCTCTTTCCGTTAATAGATTATTAGATGCAAGATAATCACCAATTTTTGCAACGTTATCGGCAGAGACACCACCAATGTATTGTAAAGGTTTTTGGAAAATCCTAAATACGGGAAGAATCAACATTAATCTCAGCAATGAAGGTAAACATCCAGATGTAAGCGAGATACCATTTTTTTGAAAAAGTGCTTGTTGAAGTTCTTGTTGTCTTTGTGGATCATCTGGAAATTGTCTTTTGATCTCGTTTATCTCATCTTGTAAGCCTTGCTGCTTTAGTATGCCTTTTTGTGATTTTACTCCAAAGGGAAGCAGTAATACATTAATTAAGATAGTAAAAACTATAATTACTAATCCATAGTTTTCTAACCACATATAGAGATTGCTTAGAACCCAACCAAACAAATTATAGATCGGATCCATAAGCCCCATTATCACAGGTATTGTTGGCATTGACATGCTCCTTATTTCTTTTTCTTTGGCAGTGGCACCGGATCATAACCCCCTTTTGAAAAGGGATTACATCTTAAAATTCGCCAAATTACTAATATAATACCTCTAAAAAGACCCCAAGTCTCAATTGCATCAATCGCATATTGTGAGCAAGTTGGATAGAATCTACACGTTGGCGGTCTATAGGCAGAAATATTCTTCTGATAATAACGTATCAATTTAATTGCCCAATTGTTTTTCATAAATTTTCATTTAATTCATTAGGATTAAATTAATAATTTATCCTTTGCCATGAGAATTTTTTGCTGTTTTGGGACAATAAATATCGGCATCTTTTATTAGTTTGTACCAAGCTCTTTGGATTTTGTGAAAGTCCATCAGTTCAGGTCTTAAACGACCAAACATAACAATCTCATAACCAGAACACAAATCATCTTCAGAGCTACGGTATACTTCACGTAACCAGCGTTTAACTTGATTACGTCTGACACTACCTTTTACATGTTTTGAAACAGTTACTCCTAGCAACAAGCGATCATCCAGACGCGGTCGAACATAAATTGTTAAATATTTCGAATTATAATATTTCCCTTTACGGAAAACTCGCTCAAATTCATAATTTTTACAAAGCATCTCCGTTCGCTTCATGCTGCTACCTACTAATATAAAATTGGTCTTATCCTATCATTCTAAAACAAAATTTTTTTGAATAATAAGAAGAAAGACCAACCTAATTGGTTTTATGATGAGAGCTTTTTTCTTCCTTTTGCTCTTCTACGTTGCAAAACTTTTCTACCCCCAGAAGTTTTCATTCGCTTACGAAAACCGTGTACTTTTTTGCGATGGCGTTTTTTGGGCTGATATGTTCTTTTTGGCATTATAATCACCTCCCAAAGTCTATATCTTCAGCTTTAAGATTATACAAGCTGATTGTATGCAAGTCAAATTAACAGTGTATTTTGACCTTTAAGCATTTCTCTTTCCGAACTTTAGTGTTATACGTTTTCAGAATGCTTGTCTTAAACTGTTATTCGATTTCTATTTGGCGTATAGACTGAATATCTAGAATGATTTCTTTTTCTAAATGCTCATTATCTCTTCTAACATCTTCTGCAGTTTTGACTCTGCCTCTTTGTGTTTTTTTCTTTTTATGACTCTTATGACGTGAACTTCTTTTCTTATTTTGTTTATTATAAGATTTTTTTGAAGTTAAATCTTTTTGATCAGCTTGCTCAGATATTGACACTACTTTTTTCTTTTTTGGTTTATATTTTTTGCTATTATTACTATTTTTCTTTGGATCACCAAAATGATATTCATTTATTTGTTTTGATGTATTTTCTTTACTCACTTTGAAACCTATTTTTCTTTCTACTTATCAAAAGTTTTCAAATCTAATCATTTAATGGAAAATACTCTTTTACCATTAATAAGAGTTTGTTTTGCAATATCTTCTATCTTTGCATTGCGAAGTTCTGCCACAACTTTTCCTATGTAAGGAAGATAAGAACTTTCATTTCTCTTGCCACGATAAGGTTCTGGTGTTAAGTATGGTGCGTCAGTTTCTAATAACAATTTTTCCAGATTGATTTTTGCTGCAATCTCTTTTGCTTTTCTAGCATTTTTAAAAGTAACTGGACCATCAAGTCCTATTGTAAATCCTAGTTTAATCAATCTTTGTGCACCTTGCCAACTTCCGGAAAAGCAATGAGAAACTCCTGGTTCATCCTTTAACAAACCATTGTTATAGGCCCACTCCAAAATATCATAACTATCTTGATAAGCTTCCCGTTCATGGATTATTACAGGTAAATTTAATTCATTAGCTAGTCTAATTTGCTCCTTGTAAACAAATTTTTGTACTTCCCGCGGGTCATTGTCCCAATGATAATCTAAACCAATTTCACCAATGGCTTTGATTGGATTATCTCTACCTAATCTTTTTGCTTTCTTTCCAATATCGCGATATATCTTTTTCAAAAACTGAGCTGATTTTTGGTCCCAACGACCAGCTTCTTGTGGATGAATTCCTATAGAGCAGTAAACATTTTGATGTTCTAAAGCAAGTTCGGCAGCTACACGCGAATCCTCAATGTTTGAAGTTGCAAGTAAAATGTACTCTACACCCGCATCTTTAGCTCTTTGAAAAACTTGATCACGATCGCTCGCAAAAGCTTTATCTTGTAAATGACTATGTGTATCAAACCAAATCGTCTTAGCCAAGCTTAGCACCTGCCTCTATTTCAT
>JAAYRJ010000035.1 GCA_012518845.1 Clostridiaceae bacterium | reverse complement strand
TATCATTGATCAAGCTAAAGCTAGAGAAAATGTACAAACTCTTATGGACAAACTTGATGTAAGGCCTAACAATTCCGTGCTTTTAGGTAGGAATCTGTCAGGCGGTAATCAACAAAAGGTTGTTATAGCAAAATGGTTGGGTACAGATTCTGAAATTATCATCTTTGACGAACCTACTAATGGTGTAGATATCGGTGCTAAATCAGAAATATATGAAATAATTCGTGAATTAGCCGCAAGTGGTAAAAGTATTATCTTAGTATCTTCCGAACTTGCTGAAGTATTGTCAGTTTGTGATCGTATTTTGGTCATGCGAAGAGGTAGAATTTCTGGTGATTTTGTGAATCAAAATCTAACTCAAGAAATGCTCATGGATAAAGCAATATCTCGTTAGAAAGGAGAAAATATGTTAAAGAATATACTTAAGAAAAAAGAATTTACTATTTTCCTTATGATCATTATTTTTTCCTTGATAGTAACAGTATTAAATAGTAATTTCTTGAAAATAGGAAATTTTGTTGATATAGCAAAAGGTAATGTCGTTTACGGCATTATGGCTTTTGGTATGTTAGTGGTTTTGATATCTGGTGGTATCGATCTTTCAGTTCCTGCAAATATTACATTATCTTCAGTTATCTGTGGTGAATTATTAGTTAAAACAGGCTTATCTTTATTTCCGATTATTCTCGTTTGTATTGTGGTAAGTGGTCTAGTAGGCTTAATCAATGGTATTTTGATTACCAAAGCAAAACTTCCACCTTTTGTTGCAACATTAGGTGTTAACAGTATTATTATGGGACTTGTTCTTTACTATACTAGAGGTAGCATGATTACTGGCTTACCTGAATGGTTTAGAGACTTTGGTGTAATGAGACTGCTACAAGTTGGCGATTTTAATATTCCAATTCAAGTTGTTTTCTATATTGTTGCTGCTTTCATTACATATTTTGTATTAAGACATACAGTTTTTGGTAGAGGTGTATACGCCGTAGGTGGAAACCCCCTAAACGCAGCGCGTGTTGGTTATAACGTAGATCAAATCACAATATTAATTTATGTTTTCTCAGGCTTTATGATGGGTTTAGCAGCAGTTGTCAATACTTCTGTATTACAAGGAGTTAATCCAAACACATATGCTGGTGTAGATATGACAGTTATCTCAATCGCAGTTATTGGTGGTGCCAGTACCCTTGGTGGAGTTGGTTCAGTTTTAGGAACTGTCCTAGGAACTTTGTTGATGGGCGTATTACAGAACGGTTTAATTATGGCAAAAATATCCTCATTCTGGCAGGAGATTATTATGGGTATAGTCATTTTAGTAGCTGTCAGTGCAGATATTATTTCTAGAAAACGTGAACAAGCAAAATTAGTCCATGTTGATGTAGATGAATCAGAGGAGGTCCTATAATGGGTAAGTTTAATGATACTCTTTCTAAATATAGAACTGAGAAGAACTTAATTATAATTTTTATAATTAGTTTTGCGATATTAGGTATGTTGAGACCTTCTCAATTCTTGACTTTAAGCAATATCTCCTCCATGGCATATCAAATGCCAGAGTTTGGAATTTTCACTTTAGGTATGATGGCAATCATTATGACCGGGGGAATCAATCTTTCAATTGTTACAACAGGTACCTTTATAGCCATTATATCTGCATTAATTATGACCAGTGAATTTGCTGTAAATAGTCCTATTTTGGGAATTATTGTAGGATTAATTGTAATGATCGTAATGGCAATTGTTACTGGTTGCTTAAATGGTGCTTTCGTTGCATATATAGGTGTACCAGCTCTATTGGGTACATTGGGAACATCATCATTATTTCAAGGTATAGGCTTAAATGTAACAAAAGGTGGAGCTATTTCTGGCTTGCCTTCACAATTTATGGCAATAGGTAATAATGATATTTTAGGCATACCAATCCCAATGATAATATATATAGTAGTTATTATTTTCAGTCACTACTTTTTAATGAGAAGTGTTTTTGGTGTTCATTTACATATGGTAGGTAGTAATCCACGTGCTTCAGAGTTTTCTGGTATTGATATTAAGAAAGTAATAATGAAGGCGTTTATTTATTCAGCCTTTATGTCAGCTCTGGCTGGTATGGTTATGACAGCTCGTTACAATTCAGCAAAGGTTGATTATGGTTCATCCTACATGATGCAAGCAGTTACTGCTGCTGTACTTGGTGGAACAGATATTAGCGGTGGTACTGGCTCTGTTGCAGGTGTTGTAATTGCTGTTGCCATTATCCAAGTTGTAACTACAGGGCTCAACATTATAGGCTTAGATCGAAATTTGGTAGACATTTCTATTGGTTTGATCTTAATTGTGGTATTAACTTTACGTCACTTTAGTGAAGTTAGTAAAAATAAAAAACTTATTGAAAAGAGAAGAGCAAGCTCATAATATAGAGAGCTTTTCTCAAAAAACAGGAGGGAAAAATGAAAAAGATTTTATCAATTCTTTTGACCTTAGTAATGGTTCTTACTATGGTTGCTGCTTGTGGTGGCGGTGACACCCCAGCAGAAGAAGAAGCTCCTGCTGAAGAAGCAGGCGAAGCAGCTGAAGACGCTGCTGATGATGCAGAAGAAGTTGCTGATGACGCAGAAGAAGCCGAAGCTGGTGCAGAAGATGGAACCTTCAAAATTGGTATCATGCCAAAATTGATGGGTATCCCATATTTTGAATCAACTGGTGAAGGTGCAATTCAAGCTGGTGAAGAGTTAGGCGTTGAAGTTATCTACAATGGCCCAACAAAAGCTGATGCTGCTGAGCAAGTAAAAATGTTAGAAGACTGGATTAATAGTGGTGTTGATGCTATTGCTGTAGCTCCTAACGACTCTGCTGCTATGGAACCAGTTCTACAAAAAGCAAAAGATGCTGGCATCATAGTTCTTGATTGGGATACACCAACAGAAAGTGATTTAGTAGACGCTTCAGTACGTCAGATTGACAACCAAACATTAGGTGAACGTTTATTTGATAACTTAGTTAAAGTTATGGGCAAAGAAGAAGGTAACTATGCTATCGTTACTGGCGGTTTATCTGCTGCTAACTTGAATACATGGATTGACTTTGGTACCGAGTATGCTGCAGAAGCATATCCTGGCTTAAACCTAGTCACAGAAAAAATTCCTTCAGATGAAATTCAACAAGAAGCTTATACAAAAACTTTAGACTTAGTTAAAGCTTATCCTGAATTAGAAGGTATCATTGGCTATTCAACAGTTGCTCCATTAGGTGTTGCTCAAGCTATTAGAGAGCTTGGTAAACAAGATGAAATTGCAGTTGTTGGTACAGCTACTGAAGAAGATAGTCAAGATTTCTTATCTGATGGTTCTTTAGATATTGCTACACTTTGGGATCCTGCTCGTTTAGGTTACTTAACAGTTGGAGTTGCAAAAGCTTTACTTGAAGGTCAAACATTAGAAGATGGCATGGAAATCGAAGGATTTGGTCCTATCGAATTACAAGGTGACAATATCATCATCATGGGACCACCAGATGACTATGTTGCTGAGTAATATTAAACTTTATTAATTTTATGGCTTCAGTTTAATACTGGAGCCATATTTATATAGGAGGAAAAATGAAGTACGGAATTTATTATGCATACTGGGAAGAAGAATGGGGTGGAGAATTTATTGACTACATCCTAAAAGTTAAAAACTTAGGCTTTGATATCTTAGAAGTTGCTTGTGGTGATTTTCATACAAAAGACATTTCTTATTTTAAGGAAGCGAGAAAAATTGCTGAAGCTGAAGACATTATTTTAACTGGTGGCTATGGCCCTAGACCAGAACATAATTTGGCCAGTACGGATAATGAATTAGTTGAAAAAGCATTTGATTTTTGGAAAGATGTCTTTGAAAAAATGAATACAGCTGGTATCTACAGTATAGGTGGTGCTTTGTATTCATATTGGCCCGTAGATTTTTCTTCTGGATTTGATAAAAAAGCTGACACTGAAAGAAGTGTTGAGCGGATGAAGAAACTTGCTGATATAGCTGCAGATTATGATATTACGCTTAATATGGAAGTGTTAAATCGTTTTGAAGGCTATATGATGAATACCGCAGCAGAAGGTCTTGCTTATGTAAAGCAAGTAGATAAACCAAATGTCAAGTTGATGCTAGACACATTCCACTCCAACATAGAAGAAGATTCATTTGAAGATGCTATTTTAACAGCTGGTTCTTATTTAGGTAATTTCCATGTTGGTGAAGCTAATAGAAAGCCACCTTATGCTGAAGGAAGAATGCCTTGGAAAGAAATTGGTGAAGCTCTGCATAAAATAGGCTATGATGGCTCGATAGTCATGGAACCATTTGTGAGTATGGGTGGAAAAGTAGGTCAAGACATTTCTGTTTGGCGTAATATATTTGATGATGTTTCAGAGGAAAATCTAGACAGAGCAGCGGCAGAATCAGTTGCATTTTTAAGAGACCTTTGGGGATAATTTTTATTACAGGAGGAAAACATGCGCTATTTATTAGGAATAGATAATGGAGGAACTTTTGCGAAGGCGGCGATCTTTGATGAAAATGGTAAGCAAATATCTAAAGCTGGACTTCCATCAAATACGCGTAGTCCACAGCCTGGTTATGCTGAACGAGATATGGATGCGTTGTGGGAAGTAAATGCAGAAGTTATTCGCAAAACTATAGAAAAAGCAGATATTTCCTCAAGTGATATAGCAGGAGTTTCATTCTCTGGTCATGGAAAAGGTCTTTATACGATTAATAAAGAAGGGAATCCAGCATATGCAGGGATTCCTTCTACAGATAGCCGTGCAGGTGAATATATTGAAAAATGGTATAAAGATGGAACAAACAAAAAAGTTTATCCGAAAACATACCAAGAAATATTAGTAACTCAACCAGTAAGTATTCTAGCTTGGTTAAAAGATAATGAACCGGAAGCCTATCAAGACATAAGGTACATTTTTTCAGTTAAAGACTTTATACGTTACAAGTTAACAGGCGAAGCGTACGGTGAATACACTGACTTTTCTGGCGGTAATTTAATCAATCTTAATACAAAAGAATATGACCTAGAGCTATTACGCTATTTTGGCATAGAGGAAGTCTATGATAAACTTCCACCACTTAAATATTCCGCTGAACTATGTGGAACTGTAACTAAAGAAGCAGCAGAACAAACTGGTCTCAAAGAAGGCACACCAGTAGCAGCTGGTATGTTTGACATAAATGCTAGTGGCATTGCATCTGGGCTAGGAGATCCAAGCAAGCTTAGCATGATTGCAGGTACTTGGAGCATAAATGAGTATATTCGCGAAGAACCATTAACTGATGGCAGTGTTGCACTTAACTCAATGTTTTGTATGCCAGGTTACTTTCTCATAGAAGAGAGCAGTCCCACATCTGCAGGTAATCTTGAATGGTATATTAATGAATTATTGCCAGAGCTCAGAGAGGAAGCAAAGCAAAAAAATACAAGTATTTATAAAATTGTTGATGACTGGGTAGAAGAAATAGATCCTGCAGAAAATGATTTAGTATTTCTGCCATTCTTGTATGGATCAAATGAACAGGCAAAAGCAAGGGCATCAATCATTGGTTTAACTTCTTTTCACACAAGAAAACATATAACTCAAGCTATTTTTGAGGGAGTTGTATTTTCACATTTGACACATTTGAATAAGCTATTAGCAAAACGAGAGAAACCAGAAAGTATTCAGCTATCTGGTGGAGTTGTAAACTCGGGCATCTGGGTACAAATTTTTGCAGATACTACAGGTATCCCAATAGATGTGGTTGATGATAAAGAATTAGGAGCTCAGGGAGCAGCTATGGCAGCAGGCATTGCAGTAGGCGTTTATAAAGATTATGCAGAAGCAATAGAAAAATGTGTTCAGATATCGCGAAAGGTAGAACCGCGTAAAGAATACACTGATTTATATCAACAGAAATATAAAAACTACAAGGCTGTTATTGATAGCCTTGCTAATTATTGGTAGGAAATAATTTTTTCATAGAGATTTAGCTAATTTACTGACCAGCTTATAATTATAAAATTCTAATCTATGGAATTAATTTTAATCGCAAAATCACTTTGATTGGGTAAGAACAAATTTGCTCAAACAAAGTGATTTCTTTATTTCACCTATGAACAAGTACCATTACAATATAAAAATAAAAAACAAAAAACGTG
>JAAYRJ010000034.1 GCA_012518845.1 Clostridiaceae bacterium | reverse complement strand
TATGCGGCAGCGGTATTACCATCCATCGTCATAAACTGTTTGTTTTTTGACATATTTTTCTCCTTTTGAAAAATTAAACGATAAATTATATATTGTCACAAGTTTAATTATAACATAAGTTATAGGTTTTTTTGTGACTTTCTAATGTTTATTATTCCTATATAATTCCAGATAAAACCACAGAAATTTAATAAATTATTTAGTCAGTTTTATTCAAAAATCTGCGTCTAGAACTCAAAAATAATTCAAATAGTTTATTTTAATAATAAACTTTCTCCCGTCATTTCTTGTGGTTGGTCAAGCCCCATTAAATCTAGCATTGTAGGTGTAAGATCTGCAAGGCGCCCACCAGAACGTAACTGGTACTTATCCTGACCAACTGTAACTACTCTAACATCAAAAGTCGTATGAGCTGTAAAGATCTCTTTGGTTATTGGGTCAACCATTTGCTCTGCATTACCATGATCCGCTGTAAGGATCGCAATCCCCCCCATATCCAAAATCTTTTCTACAAGTTGTCCTATACAATCATCCACAGCTTCCACAGCTTTAACTGCCGCTTCAAATACACCAGTATGCCCCACCATGTCACCATTAGCAAAATTGCAAATTACTGCATCATACTTGTTAGACTCAAGACGCTTCATCAGCTCATCTTTGATGTCATAAGCACTCATCTCCGGTTGTAAATCGTAAGTGGCTACTTTAGGAGATGGCATCAAAGCTCTATCTTCACCTTCATATTCTTTTTCAACACCGCCATTAAAAAAGAATGTAACATGAGGATATTTTTCTGTTTCAGCAATACGCAATTGAGTTTTACCTTGTTCTGAAATATATTGACCAAAAGTATTTTCTAGATTTTGTGGTGGATAAGCTACATAAAGATTTGGAAAGTCATAGAATTCTTTATGATACTCAGTCATCGTGATATAAACTAACCCAGAAAAGTCTTTTTCTATTAGAAATTCATTAAAGCCAGGTTCTTTAAGTGCCTTAGTTAATTGACGTGCACGATCTGGCCTAAAGTTAAGAAAAATTACTGAATCATCTTCATTTATTGGCCCTACAGGTTGATCATTATTATCAACAATCGTTGTTGGGATAATAAATTCATCTGTAACATTATCTGCATAAGACAATTGCAAAACTTCTACTGGATCTGTACCAGTTTTAGAAGCTTTACCTGTCACGGCATCATAAGCTAATTTTGTTCGTTCCCAGCGATTGTCCCGATCCATTGCATAATAACGACCACAAACAGATGCAATCTGACCAATGCCAATTTCTTCTATTTTTTGTTGAAGTTTTTGTGTATAACCAACTCCAGCCGTAGTTGCAACATCACGTCCATCATAAAATGCATGGATGTTTACTTGTTTAATTCCATTATCTTTGGCCATTTGAAGTAAAGCATATAGATGTTCCTGGTGACTATGAACTCCACCATCAGATAATAAACCTAAAATTTGTAGAGCAGAATTATTTTCTTTAGCAGACTGCATCGCTTTCTTAAGGTTTTCATTTTTGAAAAAATTTCCTTCATCTATTTCCTTTGAAATGCGACTCAAATCTTGATAGACGACACGGCCTGCGCCAATATTCATATGGCCTACTTCAGAGTTACCCATCTGTCCATCTGGCAGACCAACATCTAATCCGGATGTTTTTATTGAGGTGTATGGCCATTCTGCCAAGTATTTGTCTAAATTTGGTGTGTTTGCAGAATATACTGCATTGTTATCCGTGCTTTCATTAATTCCAACACCATCTAAAACAAACAATACGATGGGTTTTGGTATTTTTTCTGACATATTATTTTACTCCCACATTTTAAAGGCTCAAGATAATCTTGAGCCTTACATATTAGTATTTTCTAAAACTTATTATGCAAAACAAATTACTTTGAAATCGGCTGGTTTCAAGGAGGCTCCTCCTACTAAACCACCATCTATATCTGATTGACCAAACAAACCTTCTGCATTTTTGGCATTTACAGAACCGCCATATAATATTCTTGTGGCATCAGCTATATCTTGATCATATAACTCTACAAGTAATTCTCTAATGTATGCACATACTTCTTGAGCTTGCTCATCGGTTGCTGTTTTGCCAGTACCAATTGCCCAGATTGGCTCATAAGCAATAGTTACAAAGTCCATTTTTTCTGCTGGAATATCTTTCAATCCTTCTGTAATTTGTTCTTTAATCCAATCAAAAGTTTGACCAGATTCTCTTTGTTCGAGACTCTCACCGCAACAAACTATTGGTCTAACACCCCAATTTAAGGCTGCTTTTGCTTTTAAATTAACTGTTTCATTAGTTTCGTTAAAGTATTCTCTACGCTCGGAATGGCCGATAATTACATAAGGGACTTTCATTTCAGCTAACATTTTTGCGGAAATTTCGCCTGTATAGGCACCACTATCTTCAAAATGACAATTTTCAGCAGCAATCTTAACGTTGGAATAAGCCGTAACTTCTAACGCTCTATCTATTGCTGTAAACGGTACTCCTATGACTATCTCACTAGTAGCATCTTTTACTAAAGGTAACAGCTCAGACAATAAACTTTCCGCTTCAGAAGGTACACCAGCATTCATCTTCCAGTTACCTGCTGCCATAGTTCTTCTGCCACCATCATTTTTAATTGCATCGATTCCTGGTAATACTTTACCTTCTAATAATTCTAAAGAAGCACCTCCACCGGTTGAGATATGTGTGATTTTATCAGCAAAACCTAAAAGTTCTACAGCTGCCGCTGAATCGCCACCACCAACTATACTAACAGCATTGGAATTTACTAAAGCTTCAGCAATTGCTTTAGTTCCCTTGGCAAAATTTTCAAATTCAAAAACACCCATAGGTCCATTCCAAACTACAGTTCCAGCTTCTTTAATTGCATTTGAAAACAACTCAATGGTTTTAGGTCCAATATCTAAGCCCATACGATCAGCTGGAAATTTGTCTGAATCAACAACATCAAATTCTGCGTCAGCAGCAAATTCTGTTGCTGCAACTGT
>JAAYRJ010000033.1 GCA_012518845.1 Clostridiaceae bacterium | reverse complement strand
TTTTGGCTATTCCTATTTTTCATAATATTAGTGTTTACCTTACAAGTTTTCTTTATTACTTTGATGATATAGTTTTAACAACAAAACTGATATGAAAAAATATTGCTAAAAGAAATTTGATTCCTTCATATTGAGCTAAGAATTATGTTGAGCGGTAAGTTTTATTCCTTTACTAGAGAAAAAACCGCATGCTACTCTAAGTAGCACTTAAGTAAACAAGGTTTTCTTGTTGGTCCTCGAAAAATAATATATATTTTAGAAAAAACAAGGAGGTCTCTTATGGAATTTTCAAAAATGTTAAAAAATAAAAGAAAGCAACTGGGTTTATCTCAAGAAGAATTAGCAGAAAAAATTAATGTTCCAGACAAGCAGTCACAAAATGGGAAACTGGAAAAGGAATGCCGGACATTTCAAATTTAATTTCTTTAAGTAATGAATTTGATATGAGTCTTGATGAACTAATTAAAGGGGATGAAGTTATAAAAAAGAAAATCATTAGAGATAGCAATTCTAAAAAGTGGCATTTACTGGTTATTCTCTATTTAGTAGTTGTACTAGGCTATATTGCTTATTTTTTTAAAGTATATAACATTTTTATGGTTGGTTTTCTGATCTCTACACTTTTTATGCTATTTTTAGAAGTAAGAATTTTTATTAAGGAGCGAATCTATAAAGAATAAGAAAGCGATCTATGCACAGAGTATAGAAAATTTATATAAAAATTTAGATCAAAAACACAATACTAGAACGTGAAAGGCCTCTGTTAAGGAAAATTATCACACCTTAACAAGCCTTTTTAAAATTGCATTTACATTACTATTCTAAAAAGTATAACCAGTAATTTGATCAGGCACAAAGATTAGAACCTAAATCCTATATTTTATAATTGACGTGATAAAGCAAAATTTGCATCATTTAGGTTCGAGCTGGCAAGTTCGATTCTTTCATCCATACTCATTGGTCTTCCGTGCTGATCAACTATCGTCATAGCTCCTTGAATAGACTTTGTTTGCCAATTAATTGCATGGCTAAATTCTTTTGTTTCATTCCAAAGATAGGGTACAGGTAGAAATCCTGCCGCAAATATGGTGTAAAATCCTTCGGCTGAGTAAATATTCGGGATAGATTTTTCCAAATAATTTATTAGTTGTAAAGAAGCACTGTAAAGCTCATTCGCACGTTCATTTATTTCTTCATGTTGACTCATATCATCAACAAGACCTTGTTTTCTTGCTTTTCGATACTCTTTAATAGTGTGAAGCGTGATCTGAATACTCTCATTAACAATATCAGGGGTGGCTAAATGTGAAGCCTCGGAATAACTTACAACATGAATTATTTCAGGGCTGGATGAATTATTTGCTTCAATATCATCCATGAGACAACTTACAGCAGCTAATTGAATTTTTGCCTTATAAGGATCAGCTACAAAGTAGTCTAGTCCTGCACGTGGCTGGAATAAAACAGTAAAGTTCTTATCTTCTAAAGAACGAATCAAGCGAAGCAAAACTCGTGATTTTGCCAGATCCTGGATACCCCAGGTACTGCTAGGAGTATTTAACATATTTTGTAATACGAAGGTTTTGATACCCAATTTCTTTGCTAATTTAGCAGCTAAATAGGCGGAGACAATATAGGTAATATCATCAGCACCGCGAAAAGAGAAATGATGAGAAACATTAGCTTCAAAAGGCTTCCCTGTTTTTGCTACATAGCGAATCGCATTAATTTGTTCCTTGAGGCTTTGAAATAACGTATATGGACCTCTGCCATCAAGTCGATTAAACCACCAAATTGACATAGCATGCCAACAAATATTTATAGTTTTCTCATAGAGTTCTGCTAGTTCTCTAATATTTTTTGTCCCCGCATAAGTTCGCATTAGTAGCGGTCTTGAAGCTTCGTATAATTCAATATATTCTTCGGGTGAGTTTACTGGAACCCCTCCGCCATTATTCATACCTGTCCAATTTTCACCAAAATTAGATTGACTTAACTGCGAGGTTCCTAAAGATAAAATATCTAGGTAACCACTTTGAGCTAACTTTTGGATCCAATCACAGGCTTCACGAATTGCTTCCTGATGTTTTTGACCAGAAGTGTAAGGCCCAACATGTGCACGTGTCAAAGGTCTTTTTCCAAAATGACCATCTTTTACTACTTTTAAACGTTTTATTAAGTTGTCACGCCGACTACCATAATCGGGATAATTATTGTCGTTGTGACTCTTAAAATTTTTATATTCTTTCTTATCAATAATTTCTTTAGCAAAACTATTGCGGTTTTCATCGTACTGGTTTACTTCTAAAATCTCGGGTGGTAATTCATTTTCGGGAATTCCCAAACTTAGTAATGTTTGATGTGCTGATTCTCCTCCTTGAAAACAATGAACTAATTTAGGAAATTCATTTTCTATCAATTGACAAGCTTCAGGGAGACCACCAAAAAAGATCGCATCAATAGGACCACCTTGTTGAATAAGCATTTTTTCGTTTTTTAGCTCATGAATTATATAACCAACAATGTTAAGAGCATCCTGCTTATCGAGCCGATAAGTTATTCCAAGACGAGTTACTCCATTTGTACGTAACCAGGAGATAATTTCACGCCGAGCGCTTTCTTCTTTATAGTAAAATAATGCCTTTTCTATTTTTTTATCAGCGACAATTACTTGATAATCGCAAGAGCGCAATAAATCCGCAGCAGCTTGGATACCAAGAGTGTGGGCATCATGCTCTGGTTTGATAAAAGCATAGACAATTTTTGATTTTTTTTGATACATATTAATCCCAATTAACTACTTTCTATTTTTTAGGTAATAAGAAATATGCTGACATAAATCATATTCATTTTCACGAAAATCCACTTCCAATAAGGCTGAGGCTAAATCTATAATCAGAGTAGTATAATGCATATCAATTCCTAAATTTATTCCAACCAGTTCTAGGGGAACTAGGCCATATGGAATATCTTCAAAAATATAACGATGTTCTAAGGTATTTGGAGCTTCGATTATTTCATATGCTATTGTATTTCGCAGACATTCAAAAAGTGTCTCACCTTCTGAGTGATAACTACGCTTAATCCAATCTTTAGTACTAAGCAAATCTGAGCCTAGAGCTTTAGCAACACTTAATCTTTCAAAATCGAGCTTTTCTAGATAATTAGCAATTCGAGGAGTAATACCGTCCCAGTAATGCCTAAAACTAAATTCTGGACTTTCTGTCCAGCCACTATTTAGGAGCAAAGGAGTAGAGTGTAAGATCATGCCAACATTACCAATTGAAGTTTCGATAATTGATTTTGCTGGCTTAAAATACGGACGGATCACTTCTGGAAGAGCAGTAATAATTTCACCAATTTTATCTGGATCTTTAGTTGCGACTTCAACGGAATCTTTGATTGCAATTAAATGAACTTTATTGGCAGTCAAGCGTCTGGCTGTATGAATTACAGTTTGTGTTTCTGCAATGATGGGCTTTAGAAATTTATTAGTTTGAGTGAAATAATATTCAAATTTCATTGCCCCAAAAGTTCTACCAGGATTTAAGATAATAGGTACTTCCTTTTGGAGTGATGCTCCTAAGCGAGCTGCTAGATCTTTATGAGCGAAAGCAGGAGTCATGATTAAGATTAAATCAGTGTTGCTTATCGCTTCAGAAATGTCAGTGCTTGCAAATGCAATTGTAGCATTGTCATTAATAGCACCACCGCATCGGATCGATTTGGTTGAATTTAAAGCAGAAACTACTTCACTAGAATTGTCATAAACAACAACTTCATTTCCAGCTAAAGCCAAATGTGAAATCATGGCTAAGCCTGTGTTGCCTGCTCCAATAACAGTTATTCTCATTTTATACCTCCTAAAGTCTAAAGTTACTTATTAAATTTCTCTGATATGCCTCCGATTACATGATTTCAATACTAGCCCCATGAAAGCAGGGGGTTTTACAGTTACATGACTTCAATACTAGCCTCAAAAATGTTGATGTTTTTGAGGTTAATTTTGTTATGAATATTTTTTGTTGATCAAATTTAGCTTATCGGTTGCTTGAGCTAAATTTGGTTCTTGAACAGCTGACTAATAGGCGAAAATATTAACTAGTCAGTCAGTAAGCTCATCAATTTTTGATTGTACAGCCTCAGCTTCGTCAAATGCTTCCGCTTTCTTAAAGTTTTCTACACTTTTTTGGAAATACTCAATTACGTTTGCATTCCTATCTAAATGTAAGTTTAAATTTCCCAGCGCTTCCATAGCAAGAGCTATACCATGATGATTACGTTCCGTATTGGCAAAGGTATAGGCGTGATTAAAGTACATTTCAGCATCTTCATAATTGCCAGAAAGCATCATCACATCACCTTGTTCATAAAAATTGTATGAAAGATCAGAGTAATATGAAGGAATGAGCGAACTACAACGCCGTAATTCCTCACGAAAATATTCTGTTGCAAGTGGATAATCTCCAAGCAATTTCATAATAATACCTAGTTGATGTAAAGCCCTCGTTTGTTGCCAGAGATTTTCGTTATCTTCGGCCTGTTCCAGAGCTTCATACAAATCTTTTTTTGATTCATCGTATTGATTTAGATTCATTCTTACGACGCCTTGTAACAATTTAACTTCAAATTTTTGTTTTTTGATTAGTTTTTTATTGGATAGTGATTCTAAAATTGTTAAAACTTGATCAAACTTTTTTTCTTCGAAAAGCTCTTTAGCGCCTTCTATTTTTTTATCTATTTTTGACATGAAAGTAATCCTTATCTAAAAAAGATTCTGAAAAATGGAATATAATAGATATAGTGTACAAAAACTACAAATTTTAAGCAAATAACAACGGGAAAATCGTGCTGATTTTCCCGTTGCTGTGTCTAAGCTAAGAGTAATTCAATTATAAGTATTTATATTTATGCTTGTTCTAAGCGTTCAACTAAAGCATCTAATTGTTTATACAATTCCTGAGGCAATTTTCCACCTCTGGCATCAAGATCTTTGTAATGTTCACGCACAGATTCTGCTTCAGCTTTCCAACCCTCGACATCGACTTCTAAGATTTCGTCCATATCAGCATCATTGATATCCAATCCTTCAAGATAAAGATCATCTTTGGAAGGCATATAGCCAATTGCAGTTTCTCTAGCATCAACATCGCCAGCACAACGTTCAACGATCCATTTTAAGACACGGCTATTGTCACCAAAGCCAGGCCATTGGAAATTGCCATCTTCGTCTCTACGAAACCAGTTTACATAGAATAATTTTGGTAACTTATCGGCATCGCCTCTTTCGCCAATGTCGATCCAGTGTTGTAGATAATCTCCAACATTGTAACCAATGAATGGTAACATAGCGAAAGGATCACGACGTACTTGACCAATCTTATCGGAGATAACAGCAGCTGTAATTTCTGAACCCATGATAGAACCTAAGAATACACCATGATTCCAAGACATACTTTCATGTACCAAAGGTACAACTGAAGCACGACGACCACCAATTAAGAAAGCATCGATTGGTACACCAGCTGGATCTTCCCAATTGTCAGCAATACTTGGACATTGAGCAGCAGGTGTAGTGAAGCGGGAGTTTGGATGTGCTGCTGGTTCATCACTGTCTGGTGTCCAGTCATTACCATGCCAATCAATTAAATGATCAGGTGTTTCACCATCAATACCTTCCCACCATACATCGCCATCATCTGTAAGTGCAACGTTTGTAAAAATAGTATTTGATTTTATTGTATCCATAGCATTAGGATTAGAATCATAAGATGTGCCTGGTGCAACACCAAAGAAACCAGCTTCTGGATTGATAGCGTATAAACGACCGTCATCTCCAAATTTTAACCAAGCAATGTCATCACCAATAGTTTCAACTTTCCAGCCAGGGATAGTAGGAACTAGCATAGCTAAATTAGTTTTTCCGCAAGCAGACGGGAACGCACCGGTCACATAATGTACTTTGCCTTCAGGACTAGTTAATTTTAAGATAAGCATATGTTCTGCCATCCAGCCTTCATCTTTAGCTTGAGCAGAAGCAATACGCAGAGCAAAACACTTTTTACCGAGTAAAGCATTTCCACCATAACCAGAACCATAGGACCAGATTAATCTTTCTTCTGGGAAATGGCTGATATATTTTTCATCCATTGGTGCACATGGCCATGTAACATCTTCTTCTCCTTCTGCTAAAGGATAACCAACAGAGTGTAGACACTTAACAAATTCACCATCTTCGCCAAGAATTTCTAATACTGCATCGCCAACTCTGGTCATGATCCTCATATTAACTACAACATAAGGGCTGTCAGTTATTTCTACACCAATTTTAGCGATTGGAGAACCAATCGGACCCATGGAGAAAGGAATTATATACATCGTGCGACCAGCCATGCACCCATCATAAAGATCGGTCATTGTTTCCTTTAATTCAACAGGGTCAATCCAATTGTTAGTTGGGCCCGCATCTTCCTCTTTTTTGGTTGCGATATAAGTACGTTCTTCAACACGTGCTACATCAGAAGGATCACTACGGAATAGGTAACAGCCAGGACGTTTTTCTTGATTTAATTCAATTGCAGCACCACTTGCAACCATTTCATCAAGTAATTGTTGGTTTTGCTCCTCACTCCCATCAATCCAAACGATGTCATCAGGTTTACAAAGTGCAGCAACTTCATCAATCCATAATTGTAATTCTTTGTGTTTGTTCATATAAAGGTTCCTTTCCTTTTTATATAAATGAATTAGTTCTACAACTAGCAATTACATTCTAGCATTTTTAGATTGTTAAATATACTCGCAAATCTTAAAAAAAAATTTATTATAATCTAGCAAATATTGCATATATGTACAACCAAAACTGTTATTAGAATAGATAATTAGTAAAAATTCTAAACGTTTACAACAATCTTGTTAATTGAGTATTCCTGAGTTAGATTATTTATAGTATTACTTTGTTGAAATCTAAAAATAGTTTAGAATAGAAATGTAAATAAAGTGTTTTATTAAAAAATCGGAGGATATTATGACAGAACAAGAAAGAAACAAATTAGCATTAAAAAAACATAAAGAGTGGGGTGGCAAAATAGAAGTGATTGGCACAGCACCAGTTGGCACCTCAGAAGAATTATCTATTGCTTATTCACCGGGCGTTGCAGCACCATGTTTAGAAATAGAGAAAGATGTCGAAAAGTCTTATGAGTATACAAGACGTCATAACTTATGTTTAGTTGTTACAGATGGTTCTGCTGTTTTAGGCTTAGGCGACATTGGTCCAGAAGCTGGTATGCCAGTAATGGAAGGAAAATGTGCTCTATTTAAGGCTTTTGCCGATGTTGATGCTTTTCCGCTTTGTATCAAGTCAAATGATGTAGACGAAATTGTTGATACAATTTATAGAATCTCTGGCAGCTTTGGTGGCGTTAACTTAGAAGATATTTCTGCACCACGTTGTTTTGAGATAGAAGCAAAATTAAAAGAAAAATGTGATATTCCAATTTTCCATGATGATCAACATGGAACAGCAGTTGTAACTTTGGCGGGCTTAATTAATGCTCTAAAAGTAACAGATAGGAAAATCGAAGACGTTAAAATCGTTCTCAATGGTGCAGGTGCAGCATCGATAGCAATCACAAAATTGTTAATTTCTGCTGGTGCAAAAGGTGAAAACATTTTAATGTGTGATAGCCGTGGTATCATTTATACAGGCAGACCAGAAGGTATGAACAAATATAAAGATGAGTTATGTGAAGTCATTAATCCAGACAAAAAATCTGGTAGTCTAGAAGAGGCTATGGTTGATGCAGACGTATTTATTGGCGTTTCTGTACCCGGCACTGTAACTCAAGCAATGGTCAAGAGCATGGCTGATGATCCAATCGTTTTTGCTTGCGCTAATCCAATTCCAGAAATTTATCCTGATGAAGCAAAAGAAGCTGGTGCAAAAGTGGTAGCTACAGGTCGTTCTGACTTTCCAAATCAAATCAATAATGTTTCAGCTTTCCCTGGTATCTTCCGTGGTACTTTTGATGTTAGAGCTTCAGAGATCAATCAAGAAATGAATGTAGCTGCTGCCCA
>JAAYRJ010000032.1 GCA_012518845.1 Clostridiaceae bacterium | reverse complement strand
TTGATCATGCAAAATCTTTGCTCAAACATTCGGACCACACCATAGGTGAAATAGCTACTTTTTCTGGTTTTCATTCATCTTCTTACTTTTCACAAATTTTTAAAAAACGGGTAGAGATGTCACCTTCAGACTATCGGAACAGCAATCTAGCTAATGAATAAACATCAAAACTAAAGTCTTTTTCTCTAAAATAAAGATATGATTAAATGTTTCCTACTGTTGTAAGGGAGGTTGTTATGCGTGTATTAGCAATTGGCTGTCATCCAGATGATCTAGAAATTTGTTGCTTTGGTACTTTGCGTAAGTACATTGAACAAGGTGCAGATGTTTATGCATGCCATGTCTCAAATGGTGATCAAGGACATCCACTTATCTCACCTGAAGAATTAGCAAAAATTAGAGCTGATGAAGCCACAAAAGCAGGTAAAACCATAGGTGTAAAAGAGGTCTTTCATCTTGATGCACCAGATATGTACGCAAATTATTATGATGAAAAAATCTTAAATGAACTGGCAGATATTATCTGTCTCGTTAGACCAGATTTATTAATAACGCACAATGATCAAGATTATCATCCAGATCATATTGAAGTCAGCAAATTAGTATCCAAGGCCGCTTTTTTATCAGGCTTACCACATCGAAAAACTAAGTATCAAATGTACCAAAGCTTTATTCCTACATTCTACATGGATACATTAGCAGGTGTTGATTTTAATCCTACTCATTATGTTAATATCAGTAATCAAATTGAGCTAAAATTGGAGGCTCTGGCAAAACATCAAACCCAAGTCAAATGGATGGCAGAGCATGATAATATAGATTTTATAGATATGGTTAGAACCTGTTCAAAATATCGAGGCTTTCAGTGTGGTGTTGATTATGCTGAAGGTTTCCGTCCCCATGATGTCTATCAGAGACATTCGACAAAACATTTATTACCTTAAAACAAATCAATCAATTCATTTTTCTTCTCTATTTAAAATTGAGTTATTGTGAAAAGTTCCAATAACTCAATTTTATTTTTTCTGCTTAATCTATGTCTTACTGTAAAAGTATTTTAGTTGCTTTCTGGCTCAAGTGGTCCTGTCAGCTCATCGAGATAGTAGAGAACGCCTGGCTTTGTGGGAATATAACTTGATGTAATCCAAGGAGATGGACCATGACGCAAAGTTACCCACAAGGAAAGCCCTTGCCACTGCATACCACGACCTAAAACACCATCACAACCACCTATCATGCGATCGGATTGGAAAAAGAGACCAGGTCCAACTGTGTTTGCAGTCACAGGAATCAGCGTATATCTGGATTTGTAACTAGTAATAGCATTTTGCTCAATTGTAAGCGGGTGTAACTGGGCTGCTATTCGATATTCTGCTTGGAGCCAATCTGCTTCTGTTTCATAATCAGCTGCAAACTGTGGTTCCCAAAAAGCAATGTGGAAAGTGCGTCCAATCCCAAACACAGTAACTAATTTGCCACCCTCTGCTTTTATGGCAGCAATTTTTTCGGAATAGGTAGGTAAGACTTCTTTAGTTGCGAAGTTTCTTTGATTTACTGGTACCGTTCTATCACCAAGGAGATTAAAAAAGCCATTTTCCATAGCATATTGAAATGAGCCATTTTGACTACCATCTAAAGTATTTCCTTCATGATCACTCCATTCATCCATGTTAAAAGTGTAGACATGATCACAATTTAGATTCCATTTTTCGATGAAAAAAGCTACCCAGCGATACATGCCCATAGGACCTACGGGTAAAATCAAAGCTAATTTTTGCTTTTTCTCATATGTTTTTTTGATTTCTAAAGCTATTTCATGACCCATTAATACATTAAAGTCATCAAGTGAATGACATGCTTCAGGTTTAAAATCTGGATGCCAAAAATCTTGTCTTGCTGCTGCTTCTTTGGCACCGGAACCAATACAAGCATCAATTTTTTCAAAATCCCAACCCTCTGGATAATATGGTTCTGAATATGATCCTTTTAAAGTACTTATAAAATTCATGTAAACCTCCTTGATAATATTGCTTTCTTAATAATGTAATCTTAGTCTAGCAAAATCGTATCGAGGAAATTATTTCTATAAAAGAATAAATTTAGCTTTATTGCTATCTTCACAATTATTAGTTAAGGAGGCTATCAAAGTTACTACTCTTGATATTTTGATTGTCTTTAGTAATCCAATATGCAGATGTATTGGGAAAGTTTTTTAGTATTTCTTCGCCTTCTTCAATGCTGACATTAAAAAGAGCTGTGCTCAAAGTATCCCCCCAAGCAGCATTTTCTGAAACAATACTCACTTGTGTGTATAAAGTAGATGGAAATAATGTTTCTGGATCCAGTATATGATGGTAACTATTCTCACCTACATTATAATAGCGTTCATAATCGCCTGATGTGATCAAAGAAAGATTATTAATTTCTAAAATTTCTGCAAATTGTATTTCATTTTCGGTGGAATCTATATTTATTTGGCGAATTCCTAAACGCCATGCTTCTCCATCTGGTTTTTCACCAATGGTAACGATATTACCTCCAAAGTTCATCAGAACATGTGAATAGCCTTTTTTGATTAATTCTTCTTTTAGGACTTGACTAACATAACCTTTAGCAACTGCTCCTAGGTCGATTTTAGTATTTGGATTAGTAATTCGAGCCCTTTGTTGCTCTTTATCAATTTCTAGATTCTCAATCTCTGCGTGTTTTCCCAATTCTTCCAATTTGTCTTGATCAGGTAGTTCACCTTGGAAATAGGAATTCTCTAAAGCTTTTTCACGCTCAAGATGCCAAAGATCTGTTACTGCACCGATGGCAATATTCACTTGCCCATTTGTTTTTTCATACATGTCTTTGCTAAAAATCAACAGTTCTATTAATTCAGAATCAAGTTTTACCCATTCACCATTTGTCTCATTCAAATTGTAGATATTGGTAATATTTTCATAAGCCTCAAAATTATTTAAAATTTGATGCCATTTTGCTAATCTCTGTTCAAGATAATTAACTAAACTTTCAAATTCAGCTTGATCATTTACAAAAGCCATTACCGTACTGACTGTATCAAAATATTCATACCAAGTTACTTCATATGCTTCCAGATTTTCACCATACTCAATCCTTGGTAAATCTTCGTCACTTGGCATTGGTTGGTCTTGAGTTAAAAATATTTGCTCTTGAATATCAGGGTCCAGTTCTGAATGTATTACGGTTTCAACACTCTGAGTTGTTTGAGATTGATTCGTATCTGGATCATTACTAGCACCTGATTGACAGGAAGTAGCAATTAAAATAAGAATCAGAAATAATGAAATCAAGTGTTTG
>JAAYRJ010000031.1 GCA_012518845.1 Clostridiaceae bacterium | reverse complement strand
TTTTAATTGCAAAACAAAAATCCTTCGCTCAACAACATTACTTGAACGAAGGATCATTAAAATTAAGTTTTATTTGTCTATATAACTAACGACTTACCTTTTTGACATTTTCTGGCATTTTGTCTGGATCGTCACTAATTGTAATTGTAAACTTAGCAGGGATGTTTTCTGTAAGCTGTTCTAAATCGTCAAAGAAAATCTCTAATTCAGATATATCCGTACTCTTAGCAATTTTGTATAAACTGTCTATATAGAAATGGGTAATATCATGATCTTGAGCACATACTCCAGCGATAAAAGTCAATAATTCACGATAGTTTTCCACTGGATATTCTGTAATGTCGATGAGTCTAACTTGGTATGGAATTTGATGATTAAATCGTTTACCATGTTCGATACAGACAATGTTAGTGTCTTTGTCATTTGCAACTTGATTAATCTCATCAACAATTATTGAGGTTTTACCAAACCCCTGAGCTCTCACCACTGCTTCAATCATATTTATTCTCCTTTAAACACATAAATATTCTCTTATTTATCTTCTTAATACTATAATATTTTGTCTTTTTAGACAAATAATAACTAATATAAAATGCAGTCTTTTATAAAAAAACAGATATCGATTTTGTTATGAAATAACAACACAATAAATAAGGAAAGTTTTTGAGTTGAAGAACCCACAAAAATTAGCTCTAATAATTTTCGATAATTTGCATAATTAAGAAAATATTGTTATATTATTAGCGTCTTTAAAATTTGAAAAAGTTTTTAGAGGAGTGGGCTTGACCCACTCTTTGTTTTTCTCTACAAAGAAAATAATAATTTTGTCAAAGGATTAATGATATGGTCAAAAGAAATGCGATCGAAGAAAAAGTATATATAGCTTTAGAAGCACCAATTAAAGAAATGGGATTTGAGCTTATTAACGTCGTTTATAAAAAAGAGAATGGTAAACTCTTTCTCAGATTATTAGTAGATAAAATTGGTGGAATTACAATTGATGAATGTGCTTTGATTAATGAGAAATTTGATTCTTTTATTGAAGAAGAATTGGGCATCAATAATCATGATTATTTTGAAGTATCGTCTCCAGGCTTAGATTATCCAATTGCGACGAATAAACAATTTCAAATTTACAAAGATCAATTAATGGACATCAAACTCTATCAAAAACTAGATGGCAAAAAGCTTTACACAGGCAAATTGATAGTGGGAGATGAAAATCATGTAATTATTGAAGAAGAAGGTTCAGAAGAAAATATTACTTTTGAAAGAAAAGATATTGCTAAAATTTCGCGAACTATTCGCTTTAAATAAAGCAAAAAAATAACGTAATTTAGAATAAAAAACCAAAGGAGAAAAATGGATGAATGCTGAATTGATTGAATCTCTGAGAATGCTTGCCAAAGAAAGAGGCATTGAAGAAGAACAGCTTTTTGAATTTATAGAGGAAGCTCTAGTAGCTGCTTATAAACGTGAATTTAACGCTAAAACAACAGATAATGTTAGAGCTGAAGTAGATCAAGAAACTGGCGAAATGCGCGTTTTTGTGACAAGAACTGTTGTCGAAGAAATTGCGGATCCTAATGCCGAAGTTTCTTTAGAAGATGCAAAAGCTTTTTCTGAAGACTTTGAAATTGGAGATATGCTCGAATTTCAACTAAGTCCTCAAGATTTTGGCAGATTAGCTGCACAACAATCAAAAAGTGTAATTAATCAAAGATTAGCTCAGGCAGAAAGAGAAATCATCCATCGTGAATTCAGTGATCGAGTTGGCGAAATTGCCTATGGTGTAGTTCAAAGAAAAGATAGACGCGAAGTCATTGTTGATATTGGTAGGGCAGAAGCAGTCTTAACCAAACATGAACAGTCACGTCAAGATAATTACGACTTTAACCAAAGAATGCGTTTTTATATTTTACGTGTTGACGAAAGACATGGACGCCCGATAGTGCTTGTGTCCCGTAGTCATCCAAATTTTGTTAGACGTTTGTTCGAACAGGAAGTTCCAGAAATTACGAGCGATGTTGTTGAAATAGTAACAGTTGCCAGAGAAGCTGGCTCGAGAACAAAAATTTCAGTTCGCTCTGATGATCCTAATGTCGATGCAGTTGGTTCATGTGTTGGTCAAAGAGGGATGCGTGTGCAAAATGTTATTGATGAATTAAATGGAGAAAAAATAGATATCGTCGAATGGGATGAAGATCCTATTGTATTCATCAGTAATGCTTTGAGTCCAGCTAAGGTTATATCGGTTGATTTATTTGAAGATGGAACTGCTCGGGTAGTTGTACCAGATCATCAATTGTCATTAGCGATCGGCCGGTCTGGTCAAAATGCTAGACTAGCAGCTCGTTTAACTGGTTGGAAAATAGATATAGAGTCTGAAAGCGAATATAGGGAAAACAAAGAAATTGAATTGTTATCACATTTTGATGATGCTTTAGCAAATCAAGACGAAGCTCTACAAGATGACGATTATGACAATGATGACGAAGATGATTTTTCTGATCAATTTGAACAAGATCTAGATATGGCAGCAATTGACAAAGCATTTGCTGACTTAGATCAATTAGATGTAATGGATGAACAATCTGAAACAGAAGATTTTGATGAAAATCAGACAGATGAAACATCTGATACGCATGAGAATTGAGAACATTGGCAAAATGAATTAGTATAAACAATAATAATTATTTAAAAATTAAAGGGTAGGAGATTATATGGCGCAAAATAGACAAGAAGCAGATTCTGGCTTAAGAGCAGGCTTCGTTAATGAAGAAGACGTTAGAAAGGCAGATCTAGCTTCAGAAAAAATCAAACAGAAAGAAAGTCCTAAAGAAACAGAGACTGAAGAAAAAGAAAAGAGTGAACCTGTTGCTAAAAAGAAAGTAGCAAAAAGCAAACC
>JAAYRJ010000030.1 GCA_012518845.1 Clostridiaceae bacterium | reverse complement strand
TTATATATTTTGACAATTTGCTTCTTGAAATTTTCCTCATAATATTTTTTTGACATGTCTTTCTCCTCCAATAATTTTATTATATCATGTTCGGAGAAAAACTGTCCTATTTAGTATAGCCGATCCACACCTTTAACATAAGGCGTATCAAACTTCGTAAACTGGATAATGTAATCTACAATATCATTAGCATTTATGCGGCGAATATTCTCACCGATTGCCTTTGTCAAAGCGTCTATAAAATTTTTCGTGTACTTCTCGTTATTTAAAAAATCGCTGATAATTTCATTTATTTTGCTAGAAATCAAGGCATAATCATCATCTGAAAAATAGTATCCAAAATGATGAAATAATATGATTGTTGCATATGCACGATGTTCCTTTTGGGGTATCCTGAGCACTGCATCTAAAATGTTTCTTGCATCAAATGCATTGAAAGCAGATATGTTCTGGGCATAGCCAAGTGCATCTATATGTTTTTTTAGATCCTTGTCATTTCCTTCCGTTATCAGAAGGCATATTAATTCGGCAAACTGGCTTGGGGCATTGTATATCCTACATATTGCCGAGAAAGCAGCAATTAATCGTTCTCTAACGCATAGCATTTGTGTAATGGAAACATTGGAAACAGCAATTGCAAAAGCTGCAAAACAACTCTTAAAAAGTGAGTCAACCTGATTTCCTAAACGAGTCGTATAAGGACTATCTGTTTCGTGTTTACGCAAAAATTTGTCTATACTTTTATAATGATTCTCAACGTACCTGTCAAGAAGGGGGTAATAGACTGTTTCGCTATTTGACAATATTTCTTTTTGCCATGGGCTTTCAATTATAAACTCGTTACTTTCTTTTGCTATGGAGTCTTCTATATTCCTTAAATCAATCAAGATATCAAGTAACAGCCAATTAGGAAAAGTACTGATTTCCTCTGCTTTTGAATGTGCTTCTTGCAATAAGTCATAACACTTTTCTTTATCTCCCAACAGGTAATGTTTAAATGCAGATGTCCTTTTTTTAAACACTTCATGGTAGTTTTCATCATGGATTTTAAGGATTTCTTCTTCGAATGCTTTAAGTTTATTTACATCATAATCACACCTAAACATTATAAATGAAAAGATATCGGCACATAGTGTGTCATATGGATCCACGGCTGGTGCGGTTTCCTTTATTCCCATCAGTGAGTTCATTGCATTTTGCAAAATCGGATATTCATTAAGTTTAAATCTTTTTGATCTACTGTTCAACATGATTTGAGACGGTTGTATTGATACTTCGAAGTTTAAATCTATGTCTTGTTGAGTTGGATAGCAATAATTTTTGTATATGTTTATAATATCGTTTATTACGCTGTTATAGACAATATAGGGTATTTCGTCAAAAGTATGGGCAGTTATACAGGTTGGACCAGATGGATTTTTCACTTCCTTCGCTATTTGAGTATTCGCCTTTGAAAATTCATCGCAGAAAACGAACATCATTTTCTTTTCTTGCCTTTTTGCCTCTCCATATTCCTTAACAACTCCGGCGGCGTGCTTCTCTTTGTCATCTTCGTTATCAATAATGAAAATGCAAATATCTTGTTCATGCAAGGCACATAAGTATTCGTTTGTGATTGGCTGAGTCCCAGCAGTTCCTTCAAGTTCACGGACATAAACTTGTGCCATGTTTGTTTCTTCAAGCAGTTCCTTTATTGTGCGCCGAACGTAGCGATAACGTTCATAGTGAACCGTTTTTCCATCGGCATCTAAGCTACTCTCTCTTGAGCTAATAAAAACCTTCACTTTGTTTTTTATTGTTTCATTTTTCATATTATCAACACCTTTTTCACCAATAAATATAATTATATTAAAACTACTTCTGGTTTTGTGAAATCAAATGTTTTTTTCATCCAAAAAATACTTTTTTAAATTTTCATAGTTTATACATTATTAAATTCTCTTGAAAATTAGATGCCGCGTTGAGCATCGTTTTTAAAGAAAAACCTCGTAAAGACTTGTAAGTCACTATTATAAAACCCAGCTTCGCATTATTAGCAAAATCCGACCTTGGTTGAATTACGCATTATTGCTATTGCCAGAAGTATCCTATCATAACTTCCTTAATCCTTGCTTTATAAAAATAATCTTTCAAACAATGCCCATTATAGACTTCCGTTAAGTCCATATATCTATTAAACCATTACATACTGGTATTATAACACAAAATAATCCATAACACAACACATTTTTGCCAAATCCGTCAAATTATTTCCCAATTTACTCCCAACATGCCAACTTCCCAAAACAAAAAACACCACTGATTTCCAGCAATCAGTAGTGTTTTTTCATTATTAATCAATATTTACTTGCCATGCTTTTCTTTCCCTTGAATTTCAGGTACAGGATCAACATCGTTTTTGGGTAAGTTCATCTTATGATTTCCC
>JAAYRJ010000029.1 GCA_012518845.1 Clostridiaceae bacterium | reverse complement strand
GACAAGCTATAAAAGAAAAAAAAGAACTAGAAAATAAGATAAAAGAGCTAGAAAGTAAACCGCCTAAAGTAATAGAAAAAGAAGTAGTAAAAGAAGTTGTAAAAGTGCCAGACGACTATGAAGAATTAAAAGAAAAAGAGAAACATCTGACAAATGCAATAGAGGATCTAAGAATAAAGATGCAAAGCCAAGTAGATTCAAAGGATTATAACAGGCTCAGGAAAGAATATGAGGAAAAGGTTAATGAAGTATATGACCTTAAAGATCAATTAAAACAAACAATAGTTACAGATAGTGAAGAACAGCACAGGCAAAAACTCAAAGATACAGCATTGACCTTTAGTGCTAAGGTTCATAACTTTATTAATTCGACAGGTGGACTAGCTTGGCTAACTGATTATATAGACGAGCTAGGAGAGTACGAGAAAAAAGAGTATATAAAAGCAATCGATCTATTAGAAAGTTGGGTTTTAACGGTTAAATCAAACATTAATAAGGAGGAATTATAAATGGCTAAAAAGCTAGAAGGTATGCTAGAAAACTTAATGACAATTCAAGAAAGACAATTAAATTCAGATGAGTTAGTGAAGGCGAGGATAGCAAAAACAGAGCAAATAGTATTAGGACTTGCAACTAAATTTGATAGTCAAGACACAAGGATAACAACTCTAGAGGAAGATGTAATTAATCTTAAATGGAATGAAGAAATAACAGATGAACAAGCTACAGCTATAAGAAACAAAGTTCAGCAAAGGGTTAGTAAGATTCTAGATTACCCGAATGGGGATAGCGATATTTATTATCAAACATTTATATCAAATATTTATGCATATTTAAGAAAATCACATAATTTAGGATCTAAAATAACGACAACTAAAAAGAAACACTTTGACACAGTTATTAGAGGCATTGATGCATGGGCTCCGAATATTCAAGAGCTGAAAGCTAGAAAGGATAAAAGAGATGAAGCAAGAAGGAGATTGAAAAATGAATAAAAAAACGATAAAAAAAGCAAAGAAAACAGCTCTAGGAATGCAAAAAAATATGGGCGGGATTATATTTGCATTTCCTATAGATGAAGATGATCCATTTTCAAAGTTTGTATTAGTTGTAGACGTAGGTACTAAATTTGATGTATTTCCAGAGTTATTTGACATAACAGAAGTAGCTAACGGGATATTAGAAATGATTAATATATTTAAAAGAAATGGAATTGAAGTCTTGTATGAAAGAGATGTCAGGTTCGCTTTCTATGAAGCACAAAAGAATGCACCTTCTATAACGATGAAGAAGTTAAGAGATATTAACAATTTTATGTAATAGAGGAGGTTTAGGAAAATGGACAGACTCTTAACTAAGCAAGACCTAGCCGATAGGTGGCAAGTATCTATAACCACAATAGATAGGTGGACAGATGACGGGGTTATATCTCCAGTTAAGGGGCTACCCTCTAAAAGATTTAATTTAGAGCATGTATTGCAATTAGAAGGAACTGAAATAGGTAAATTATCTCCGTTGGAAAGAAAAAGGCTAGAGAGAAAATTAAAGCAACTAGAAGATGAAAAGGAAAAATTGAGAATAGAGAACGAAGAGCTAAGAGACTATGTAAAATCAATAGTTGGTAATGGGATTAAGTTTATAGGGGAGGTGGCAAGATGAAAGAAAAAATTGAAATTCTATTAAAAGCTTACAAAGAATTGCTCTTAGACAAGAAACTAGAAAGACTACATGAGAATAATTCTTATATAGAAAGTCGTCTAAGGGGAGAGG
>JAAYRJ010000001.1 GCA_012518845.1 Clostridiaceae bacterium | reverse complement strand
CATCTAAAATCAAAACCACCTCTAACTGCTTGCCAAAAACTTAAAATTGATTTTGATTATAATTGTATCTGTTCGCAGCCCAAATTTCATTTAAACTTTCTTGAACTTGATACTGCATCATAGCATTTCCTACACCAAAGAATAATGACAAGATAAGCCAGATAAGATATCGACTCTCTGAATGTCTACCTTCGACTCGATCAATTTGAATAATTGCTTGATCAAGTTTGTAACTATTGATATAGAAAAAGACTAAGCAGAAAATGCTAAGCCAAGAATAATTTGGCTCCGTTAACTGAGCATTGGTATATTGATTTATTTCCTTTGAAACTTGATACATCCAAACAATGCCATAGATACCACAAGTAATAAAACTGAGAACGACTACAAGAGCAGGATTTCTCTCTGTGCCAATTGGTCCCTTTTGATAGCCAGGGTATTGAGCATTTGGATCCGAACCTTGTTGTCTAAATTGTTCGCTTTGATTTTGTTGATTCGTATTTTGGTAATTTTGTGTACCAGCTTGCTGGAAATTTCCTGCTTGGTATTCCTGTTGTTGGTTAGGATTTGGATTAACATTTGAAGATTGAGAATTTAAATTATTGTTTTCGTTCATAAGTCCCCCCTTACTCTCACTATTTTTACCTCATTAATATGAGTCAATAAATAGAATGTCATTATTATATACACGATCATGTTACCTGCAAGTTAACAAAAAGTAAATATTTTTTATTGATCGCGCAGGATTGCGGCCATTAGAGCTTTTATAGTATGCATTCTATTTTCTGCTTGCTGAAATACAAGGGAATTTTGAGATTCAAAAACTTCATTCGTTACTTCCATCGCCTCGAGTCCAAATTCTGCAAAAATCTTTTGGCCAATTGTCGTATTCAAATCATGATAAGCAGGTAAACAATGTAAAAACGAAGCGTTTGGACCTGCGTTTTCCATAATTTTTTGATTTACTTGATATGGTAAAAACATTTCTATACGTTCTGCCCAAGCAGCTTCCGGCTCTCCCATTGATAACCACACATCTGTATATATAAAATCTGCATTTTTAGTTGCAATTATTGGATCCGTTTCAAATTCTAAAATTGCATTAGTTTCCTTTGCTATCTCGTGTGCTTTATTAATTAATTCTTGATCTGGAAAATAATCTGCTGGAGATGAGATTACTAGATGTAGACCCATTTTTGCGCCGCCAATTAGGAGTGATCTACCCATATTAAATCTGCCATCGCCTAAGTAAACAAGTTTTGTTCCTTGTAACTTGCCTCTTACTTCTAAAATTGTCATTAAATCTGCTAAAACCTGAGTTGGATGAAATTCATCTGTTAAACCATTCCAGACTGGTACACCAGAAAATTGTGCTAATTCTTCTACAGTTTTTTGACTACTACCTCGATATTCTATCCCATCGTAGATACTTCCTAAAACCCTAGCTGTATCACGAATACTTTCTTTATTGCCAATTTGAGAAACGCTTGAGTCCAAATAGGTGACATTCATACCCAAATCATATGCCGCAACTTCAAAGCTACATCTTGTTCTTGTGCTTGTTTTTTCAAAGATCAGAGCAATATTTTTGCCTTGACATAGTGTATGTTGTGTCCCTGCTTGCTTTAATTTTTTAAAATGAAAAGAATAATCAATGAGAGATTTAATTTCTTCAGCTGTAAAATCTAATAGCGTTAAAAAGCTTCTACCTACAATATTTTTCATAGTAACTCCATTTTAGTTAGATTTGATGGCTTGTCTTAAAATTTCTAATGCCTTGGTTAATAAGTCTTCTGGAATATTGAGTGCCGGCAACAAGCGAAGCTTGTGTTGTGCTTGGATAACCAAGACGCCATGATCAAGACAATCTTGCACAACCTCAGCAGCAGGTTTTTCTGTAGTTATTCCTTGCATCAAACCTAAACCTTCAACTGCTAAAACACCAGCTGCATTTTCTAATGTTGCTTGAATTAAATTTCCTTTTTTTGAAACAGATTCTAATAATTCATCGGTAAGTCTTTCTAAAATATTTAACCCGGCTGCACAACATATTGGATTGCCACCAAAAGTTGAACCATGCATGCCTGGACCAAGGATATCTTTTACTTTTTCACCAAATAAGGTTGCACCAAGTGGCAATCCACCAGCTAAACCTTTAGCAGTAGTAATAAGATCAGGTTCCAAATTAAAATGTTCATAAGCAAATAGTTTACCTGTTCGCCCATTGCCTGTTTGTATTTCATCAATTAATAATAAAATGTCTTGTTCTTGACAAATTCTAGCTATACCAGTCAGT
>JAAYRJ010000028.1 GCA_012518845.1 Clostridiaceae bacterium | reverse complement strand
ATAATATTAAGCCATATAATGTTGAGCAATATATGATTCTTGATCAAACAGCAAGACGCAATTTAGAGTTAACAGAAACAATAAGGGATCGCAAGCGAAAAGGTAGTCTCTTGTGGGCTATAGATAGAACTTCAACAGCAATGGGGGCACGCTTGTTAAGAATTTGGGTTGAGCAACCTTTAATTGATATCGAGGATATTAAATTTCGTCAAAATGCTATTGCTGAACTAAAAGAAAACTTTATTGACAGACAAGAATTGATAAGACTATTAAAAAATATTTATGATTTAGAAAGATTGAGTGGTCGATTAGCATTAGGTCAAGTTAATGCCAGAGACTTGATTGCATTAATCTCTGTATTAGAGAAAATTGAACCATTAAAAAATAGTCTTTCTAGTTTCTCTGATCCATATTTGAAGAAATTATTTGAAGAATTAACATTGTTACCTAATTTGCTGGAATTGTTAAAGGAATCTATTGTAGATGATCCACCAATTACAATTACAGAAGGTGGAATAATTAAGCAAGGATTTAATCCACAAGTTGATGAATACCAAAATGCTACTAAATATGGTAAAGACTGGATTCTAAATTTAGAACAACAAGAACGAGATAAGACTGGCATTAAATCATTAAAAGTAGGGTATAATCGTGTCTTTGGTTATTACATTGATGTAAGAAAAAGCAACTTAGATAATGTACCGGATCATTATATTAGACGACAAACTCTAACAAATTCGGAACGTTATATTACTGATGAATTAAAAGAAATGGAAGAAAAAATTCTTGGTGCTGAACAGAAATTAATCAATTTAGAATATGAGTTATTTTTAAAAATTAGAGAAGAGACGATGTCTTATGTAGCCGAACTAAAAAATAATGCACAGATAATTGCTCAAATAGATGTATTATCGAGTTTAGCAGAATTAGCTGATTTAGAAAATTACTGTCAGCCGGAAGTAAATCATGAATTCGACATAAAAATAAATAGTGGTCGCCATCCTGTCGTTGAACAAATGCTTGAAGCAGGTGAATTTGTACCTAATGATGTGTATCTAAATAATTCAGATAAAAAAGTAATGATTTTAACTGGTCCCAATATGGCTGGTAAGTCAACTTATATGCGACAAACTGCATTAATTGTTTTATTAGCTCAAATTGGTAGCTTTGTACCTGCAGATTCCGCAGTTATAGGTATCACGGATCGTATTTTTACAAGGGTAGGTGCAGCGGATGATTTGGCAGCTGGTCAATCAACTTTTATGGTTGAAATGACTGAAGTTGCACAAATAATGCGAAATTCAACTTCTCGTAGTTTATTAATATTAGATGAAATAGGCCGTGGAACTGGTACTTACGATGGACTTTCAATTGCTTGGTCTGTGATCGAGCATATTGTTGATGAACAATATATAAATGCTAGAACTTTATTTGCGACTCATTATCATGAGTTAACAGATATTGTTGCAACTACGCAGGGAGTTTTTAATTGTCATATTACAGCGACAAATCAAGATGGTAAAATCAAATTTTTATATCATATAGAAGAAGGTGCCGCAGGTCAAAGTTATGGAATAGAAGTTGCTGAACTAGCTGGTGTTCCTGACTCGGTCGTTAATAGATCTAGAAATATTCTTTATCAATTAGAAAAAGATAATAAGGGGAGACGTCTAACGATTAAAAATGTAGCACGACCACTAGATGGGCAATTAGATTTGTTTTCTGCAGCCCAAACTTTTAATCAAAGTAATAAAGTAATTGAACGCTTAAAAAATATTGATATGGATTATATTAGCCCAGTTGATGCCAGAAACATTTTAGAAGAGCTGATAGCTGAAGCAAAAGGTAAAAAATAATATTTTTTTAGCATATCAATTTTAAGGAGTAAATTTTGATCCAGATTTTAGATTCTGTAACAGCAAATGGAATATCTGCTGGTGAGGTTGTTGAAAGACCAGCCTCTGTCGTTAAAGAGTTAATTGAAAACTCTCTTGATGCTGGTGCGACTATTATCCATTGTAAAATTGAACAGGGTGGTATAAAAAGAATTTCTGTTACCGACAATGGTACAGGTATGTCAGAAAGTGATGCAAAGCTTGCTTTTGAACGTCATGCTACATCAAAATTAAACAATCTCAATGATTTAGATAATTTAATAACTATGGGCTTTAGAGGCGAGGCATTAGCTAGCATTGCTGCAGTTTCAAAATTGACAATGAGAACGAGACAAATTGGTTCTGAGGAAGGTTTTGAAATTGTAATAGAAGCAGGTGAAGTTATTCGATCAGGCAGAGTTGGTTGCCCTGAAGGCACACAAATTGAAGTTTGTGATTTGTTTTACAATGTTCCTGCGCGTTATAAATTTCTTAAAAGAGATACAACTGAACAAGGATATATTAGCGATCTAATTATGCGTTTAGCTTTATCAAGGGCTGATGTATCTTTTAGATTAACTAGCAAAAACAAAGATATTATTCATACACCTGGTAACAATAATCTTTTAAGTGCTATTTATGTGTTGTTAGGTAGGGAAATAGCAGAAGCAATGCTTGAGGTAAATTACGAGTCTGAGCCAATTCAAGTAAGTGGTTACGTAGCTAGTTCAAAGATTGCAAGAGGCAATCGCAGTAGACAAATTTTATTTGTCAATGGTAGAAACATTCAATCAAAAGTTATAACGGCGGCTATAAATGAAGCTAGTAAAACCTGGTTTATGAAAGGAAAATTTCCTATACTTGTAATTAATATAAGTGTTCCCTTACATTTAGTAGATGTAAATGTACATCCACAAAAAATAGAAGTTCGATTTTGGGATGAACAAAAGATTTTTCATAGTGTATATCACGCCTTAAGAAAAGCTTGGGAGGAAAATTCACATATTTATCAAGGTGAAATTGTTAGTAAAAAGAATGACACTTTTGAGCCAATTTCAACAAAAAAGCTTGGAACAGGTCAAACTTATCCAAAGCAGAATAAAAATAAAGAGCAAAAAGAGCAACTTGAATTTAGACAAATTTATACTCCAGATTTAAAAATAAATGAAAAAGAGTCTGAACAAAGGAAATCTAGCAAGTCAGAAGCTGTTTCATTAAGTGATTCTGGTAGCAATATACAAACAAATTTTACTGAGAGAATAGATCAACAAGATCAGGCAAAAGTATTTATTAATCAGGAAGAATTTATTTCTGATTCTAGACAGAAATCTAATCATACAAATATCGAGTCTGAGTTGGCTTTTTTATCAAATGCGAGATTAATTGGCCAGGTATTTCAAACATATTTATTGTTAGAATATGAAGATAAATTTGTTATTATTGATCAACATGCTGCCCATGAAAGAATTTTGTATGAAGAACTTTATGAAACATACTTAAAAAATAAGAATTTGAGTGTTAATAGACAGAGTTTACTTTCGCCTTTAACTCTAAAACTTACTCCAACCGAAATAGCATTAGTTCAAGAAAATAAGGAAGAGATTCTACACTTAGGTTTCGAGGTAGATGAATTTGGGGATGATACAATAATAATCCGTTCAGTCCCAGATACTTCTGCAGGTAAAATTAACATTCAATCATCATTTGAAGCTATCCTTGATTCGCTAATTGATGGTAGTTTTTTTCGGGAAGATAAACGTGATGAATTGTTATATACTGTAGCTTGCAAAGCAGCTGTTAAAGCGCATGACAAATTGAGTTATCAAGAAATGAAACAACTTATCGAGGATTTAATTCCATTAAAAAATCCTTTTCATTGTCCTCATGGTAGACCGTTAATTATTACCCTAACTAGACAAGATTTTGACAAGTTATTTAAGAGAATAATTTAACAATAAATTTATTATTTATTTTACAGAAAAATTGTGAGAAATATGACTAAACAAAAACAAGAAGTTATTGTTATCTGTGGTCCAACAGCTTCAGGTAAATCAGAAGTAGCCTTTCAATTGGCAAAAAAAATTAATGCCGAAATTATTTCTGCAGATTCAATGCAAATATACAAGGAAATGGACATAGGAACTGCCAAAATATCGTCTGATCAAAATTCTATTGTTAAACATCATATGATAAATATTGTTGAGCCAACAGAAACATATAGCGTAGCCATGTATAGCGAACAGGCTACTAAGGTAATTAGAGATGTATTAGATAAAGGAAAAAATGTTATAGTTTGTGGTGGAACTGGCCAATATATTAATGCATTACTCGATGGTCTTATTTTTATTGACATACCTGTCAATGAAAAATTACGAAATGAATTATCGCATACAATAAATGAGGAAACTAAAGAAAAATGGCATCAAGAGATTCTAAAATTAGATCCCGAATCTGCAAAAAGAATCAATGTAAATGATTTAAAAAGGGTACGTCGGTTTTTCGAAGTATATTTGAGTAGTAAAATGACACAAAGCGAGATTAATAAAAAATCTAGATCAAAAGGTCCAGATTTTAATTTTATTAGCTTTTATCTTAAACCTGACCGTGAACAGCTGTATGAAAGAATTAATAAAAGAACAGAAAATATGTTTAGCCAAGGTTTGGCTTCAGAAGTTGAATATCTTCTAAACAAGTATCCTAAAATTGAAAACTGTCAAAGCTTTCAAGCAATCGGTTATAAAGAAACGGTCGCATTTGTTAGAGGCCACCAAACTCAAGCAGAAACAATTGACCATATTTCTAAATCAACAAGAAATTATGCTAAAAGACAATATACTTGGTTTAATGCTAGAGATGATTTAGTAGAAGTAGAAAATAATTATTTAGAAGAAATTCTCAATGAAGTTTAGTTAGTTTTGCTTTTTAAACATTTTAGTCTTTCTTGATAATTCTTTTTGTGCAATTAATACATTTCTCTAAGGCAATATTGTTCAATAAAAATGTATCAATTTGTGACAAAAGGTTGTATTATTTTATAGCAATTACATTATTTTATTAATTAAATGAAAAATCAACTAATATTTCTTAAAATTAACAATATTCAAAAAATTACAAAAAGTTTCGATGAATACTTCAGTTATTAAATGATAATGTAATAAGCAAAGTAATTATTATTAATTACTAAATATTAGTTAGTTAATTAAATTTATTCTGGAGGAAGACATGAAAAAAGAAATTAAAGAAAGTATCAGTAGTAATCGCAGAATGCAAGATAGCTTTTTAAATTTTTGCCGTAAGGGAGAAATAAAAGTTGTTCTAGAAATGAATAACTCATCAATTTCAGAGGGATATATCATAGGATTTGATCAAGATAGTATTGTCCTAGATATTCACGGTAGCCAACATTTATATTTTTTAAACTCAATTAGTTGTATTAAACCTAAGGAAGAAGTAAATTACATTTTTAATGAGGCATATCGAAGCAAAAAATCTTTAAAGAGTTACTCTAAGGACACCACGTACTATTCCTAGAATTTTACAATCATCTGAGAAAAAGGGAATAGGCGAGTAAGCAGAGTTCTTAGGAAACAGATATGGCCGGCCTTTAACAACACCTAATTCTTTAACTGTTGCTTCGTCTTCAATTAATCCAACGATTATATCACCAAATTGTGCGGTATTCTTTTTTTCTACAAAGACAATATCTCCGTCTACGATTGCAACATCTTGCATTGAATCGCCCTTGATTCTTAATGCATATACATCTTGATATTTGTCAAAATATTCTGGGACAGGAATATAATCTTCGATATTTTCATTGGCGAGAATTGGAGAACCGGCGGTAATTTGACCAAGCAAAGGTGCAGATTTGAATTGATTTTTTGAACTCTCTTGTTCTGGAATAACAATTGCGCGTCTCTTACCATCACTATATGTTATTCTACCGTCTTTGTTTAAGTGATTAAGATGATTATGAACGGTAGATGTTGATTTGATGCCTACACCATTACAAATATCACGCACTGATGGAGAATAACTTTTTTCTTCAATATATTTCTTAATAAATTGGAAGACTTTTTCTCTAGTTTCATGTACATTTGCTTTAGTGTATTTGTATTTTGCTGCCATCTTATTCTCCAGTATTTTACAATAGTTTAGATCGGCTATTTATCGTCGATCAATAATTGCAATTAATAAATCTAATTAATAAAAATATAACAGAACGATTGTTCGCTGTCAAACAAAATGAATTCAAAACCGTTTACATTAATTAATACAGAAAAAATTCTTAGTGAATCCAAGTTTTTATAACAATTTCTAATTTGATAGTATATTTGTAGAGGTTGCAAATTGCTCTATATATATTGCTCTATATATATTGTATTTAAATAGGAAAATGGAACTTTTTAACTGTTAATTAATAAACATTTGTCAAAAAAATAGAAAAACAGATAATAAACTATATTAACTTTTGTTTTGTACCGAAATAAAATACAATTTACATTGATGATAAAGATGACAAATTTAAATTAATAATTATCTGAGAAATAATCCGAGGTTTTTTATGAAATTAACTCCTAAACGCGTTGATCTCAATGATTCAAGTAAGGAAAAAATCCAAAATAACAATTCTGATAATAAAATAAGTAATTCAAGAAAATTTATAACTTCTGATCTAAATTTAGAAAAAAATCTTGAAAAACAGTCTTTAGGATCCAATCAGAATTTTTCTAATGATGAGACCATCGTTAAAGAAAATCCTACGGCATATTCTACTGAGGAATTACAAAAGTTGTTAAAGAAAAACAAACAAAAAAATCACTTAGCTACTAAGTCAACAAAGGAAAATGATTCAAAGCCTTGGGAAGTAGATAGAAAAAATGGCGCTAAAGTTTATGAACTAATTGGTTATACAACTGCGGGAAAAATAAATCAAAAGAGTGATCGCGAGAATCGGCAATACTTTATTAAGAGAATTTTAATATTAGTTTTGTTAATTTCAATTTTAATCCTAACTTTGATCATAATAAATCCATTTAAGGAAAATTCTGAATGGAAGCGAATTTTAGGTATAGACAGTTATCTAAAAAACAGCGAACAGGAAGAAATTGAAATAAATATTATAGATACTGACGAAGATAATCTGGAAACATCATTAGAAGATGAAAATAATTAAGAAACCCTTAATTTGATACGCTGAACTTCGCAAAATTATTATTTTGCGAAGTT
>JAAYRJ010000027.1 GCA_012518845.1 Clostridiaceae bacterium | reverse complement strand
TTGGTCGTAAAAGCAAAGTATTTCGAGTAGCAAATCAACAGGTTATGAAATCTGGTGTTTATGCCTACCGTGATCGCCGTCAGAAAAAACGTGATTTTAGAAAATTATGGATTACTAGAATCAATGCGGAAGCAAGAGCTAATGACATTACCTATAGCCGTTTTATGAATGGTTTAAAATTAGCCAATGTCAGCTTAGATCGTAAAGTATTAGCAGATTTAGCGGTCAATGACAAAGAAGCTTTTGCTAAGTTGTGTGATACTGCAAAAGCAGCACTGTAAATTAGTTCTTTATCACTGCTTTAATGTAAACATGATATACTTATAGAGCGTCCTAAGGATGCTCTTTTTTTACGAATAAAATTATTTGAACCATTGAGGTTAAAATGCAATTTAATGAAATAACTCAAATTTCTTCACGTCAGAATAATAAAGCAAAAATTTGGTTAAAATTAAAAACAACACAAGGTGTTAAAAAACATGATTTGATTTTGATCGAAGGGGTCAGATTTTGTATTACAGCACTTCAAAATCAAGCAGAAATTAAAACATTTCTCTTTGTTGATAACAAGATAGGCGAAAAAATATTTACTGAATTTCAACGTCTAATTTCTAGCTCAATGCCAGAGAAATTGCTAGATTTTGAGGAGAATAGTTTCCGGATTGGCGAGGAATTGTTCCAAAACATAGCAAATGTTAGAAATCCCCAAGGAGTTATTTTTATTACTAAAAAACCAGATTTATGGGCTTTAGATGATTGGATTACCCATAAACAGCCCCAAAAGATCGTATTACTAGACAAGATTGCCGATCCTGGGAATTTAGGTACAATCATCAGAACAGCCCATGCCTTCAATTATACTGGTTTAATTCTGAAAGCAGGCTCGGTTGATCCATATAACCCTAAAGTCCTACGCTCAACCATGGGATCGTTGTTTGCACTTGATCTCATTGAAGTTAAGTCGTATCAAGAAATTAAACAATTAGATTTAAAATTATTGGTTTCTGATATGAATGGCATTCTCTTACCAAAGTATGATCGTAGCCAAATAAAACAAGGGCATATTCTTGCAATTGGTAATGAAGCGCATGGTATTGACGAAGATTTAATCAAATTGGCAGATGATATTATCAGTATCCCTATGGCTAGAAATATTGAATCTTTAAATGCTGCCATTGCTTTTGCAATTATGGCGTATCAATTGGAACAGCCATAATCTCAAAATGTATTAAAATACATAGTCCACACTATTATTAAAAGTAAATGAATTATTAATTGAATAATTGAATTTTAAGGAAAAAAATTGTTAAAATGAGTTTAGATCACGATAAAATTACTATACGTGGAGCTAGAGAACATAATTTGAAAAATATTTCTCTAGATATCCCCAAAAACCAATTAATTGTCATTACTGGTCTTTCAGGTAGCGGCAAATCATCACTTGCTTTTGATACAATCTATGCAGAAGGTCAAAGGCGCTATGTTGAATCGCTATCTTCTTATGCCAGACAGTTCCTAGGCCAAATGGAAAAACCAGATGTTGACGCAATAGAAGGTCTTTCCCCAGCAATTGCAATTGATCAAAAAAGTACTTCTCACAATCCAAGATCAACTGTAGGTACTGTAACAGAAATTTACGATTATTTACGTTTGCTTTTTGCCAGAGCAGGTACTGTTCATTGTCCAGAATGCGACAGGGTCATAGAACAACAATCGATTGATCAAATGATTGATCAGATCATGTTATATCCAGAAAGAACAAGACTTATTCTTTATGCACCAATAGTCAGGGAACGTAAAGGTGAATTCAAAAATCAATTTGAAAACTTGCGTAAAGAAGGATTTGTGCGAGTGCGAGTGGATGGAGAAGTCCTTTATCTCGATGATTTACCAGAAGATTATAAATTAGAAAAAAACAAAAAACATACGATTGAAGTAATGGTGGATCGCTTAGTTTTAAGAAAAGATATCGAAAGTCGTTTAGCCGACTCTTTGGAGACTAGTTTAAATCTTACAGATGGAATAGCTTTGATTGAATTTCAAACACCTAATCCAGAACAGGAAGGTGAATACCAAACAACAAGTGAGCTTTTTTCACAACATTTTTCTTGCCCAGATTGTGGGATTAGTATTTCTGAAGTTACACCTAGAACCTTTTCTTTTAACAATCCTCTTGGAGCATGTTCACATTGTAATGGCTTAGGCCAAATGACAGAAATCGATCCAGATTTGGTTATTTTTGACTCGAATTTATCTTTAAATGATGGGGCAATCCAGTCTGTAGGTTGGAATTTTGCAGATCGCAAAAGTTGGGCTAGAGGCTTTATTGAAGCTTTAGCCGATCGTTATGATTTTTCTTTGGATACACCTTGGAAAGATTTACCTAAAACTATTCAGGATATTGTTTTATATGGTAATGATGGCGAAGTCATGAAAATCGATACAAGCAATAGCAAGTATTATCGAGGGGAAGACTACTATCGTGACTGGGTTGGCGTAATACCTAGCATGACCAAGCGTTATCAAGATGCATCTGGTGATTCACGTGAATATTATGAGCAATTTGCTACTGTAACCCCTTGTCCTAGTTGTCAAGGAGCTAGACTCAATCAAGAAAGTCTTGCTGTTCGGATAGGCGAACTAAATATTTATGAGATTACGACATTACCGATAGAGCAAGCTAAAATGTATTTAGATGATCTTAAATTAGATTCATATAAAGAGAAAATAGCTGAGCCAGTTATTAGAGAATTAAAAGGACGATTAGATTTTTTATTAGAAGTTGGTTTAGATTATTTGACACTAGCAAGAGCTTCGGCAACTTTATCAGGTGGTGAAGCACAGCGAATCAGACTTGCAACCCAAATAGGTTCTGGTTTAACAGGTGTTTTGTACGTACTAGATGAACCAAGCATTGGTTTACATCAAAGAGATAATTATAAATTATTAAAGACTTTAAAACATTTAAGGGATTTAGGTAATACAGTTATTGTCGTTGAACATGATGAAGAAACAATTTGGGAAGCTGATTTTGTCATAGATATAGGACCAAAAGCTGGTGAGTATGGTGGGGAAATCATCGCTGTCGGCAGACCCGAAGAGATTTTAGCAAATGAAAACTCGATCACTGGTCAATACCTTTCAGGCAAAAAACAAATTGAATTGCCAGAAAAAAGAAGAAAATCTAACGGCCATAGTATTATCCTAAAGGGCTGTAGAGAAAATAACTTGCAAAATATTGATGTAGAAATTCCACTTGGAGTTTTCACTTGTGTTACAGGTGTATCTGGTTCTGGTAAAAGTTCTTTAGTTAATGGAATTTTACTAAAAAAACTATCTGAGCAATTAAATAAGGCTAGAAAAATAAAAGTTCCACTCGACAGTATTTCTGGCATAGAAAATTTAGATAAAGTAATTGCAATTGACCAGACACCAATTGGCAGGACTCCACGTTCTAATCCAGCAACTTATACGGGAGTTTTTACAGATATCAGAGCTTTGTTTGCTGAGACCAAATTATCGAAAGCAAGAGGTTATAAACAAGGAAGATTTAGTTTTAACGTCAAAGGTGGACGCTGTGAATCTTGTAAAGGTGATGGTGTCAACAAAATAGAAATGCACTTTTTGCCTGATGTCTATGTCACTTGTGAAGTTTGTGGTGGCAGAAGATATAATAGAGAAACATTAGAAGTAAAGTACAAAGATAAAAATATTGCCGATATTTTAGAAATGACAATTGAGGAAGCATTCAAATTTTTTGAAAATGTACCTAGAATTCAAAGAAAGTTACAAACATTATTAGATGTAGGTTTAGGTTATCTTAAATTAGGTCAACCTTCTACACAACTTTCTGGTGGTGAAGCTCAACGAGTTAAATTATCGACCGAGCTCTCCAAAGTCAATACTGGCAACACTTTTTATATTTTAGATGAACCTACTACAGGCCTCCATATTGCGGATGTACATCGTCTAGTAAAAATATTACAAAGATTGACAGATAAAGGTAATACTGTTTTAGTCATAGAACATAATCTTGACGTAATCAAGATGGCAGATTATATTATTGATTTGGGTCCTGAAGGTGGAAGTGGTGGTGGCAAACTTGTTGCTGCCGGAACGCCAGAGGAAATTGCACAAGACAAAAACTCATATACTGGTAAGTATTTAAATGCGTTTTTAAGTCGTCAATACTTAAGTTCAAAATGATTAGAATAATGTTCACATTCCATTATCAATTATATAGTTAAATATGATAATTAGGGCTATTAGTTTAATTTTTAAAAATAAATAAGTAAAAAATTAGAAATAACTGACTATTTCTTTATAATTAAATGCAAATGAAATACTAAAGAAATAAATTTCTTAATGAGGTAGATAGGAAAGAATATAATGTCAAAATGCCAAATATGTAATGAAAATGTTGCAATTGTATATACAACTCGAATGGAAGACAATAAACCTATTAGTGAGGGGATTTGCTTAAAATGTGCACTTGAAAAAAACATTGGTGGACTTCAAGTTTTATTAAACAAATCTGGTATCAATGAAGAAAACATTGATCAAGTACAAGAACAAATGAATATGGTCATGGATGAAATGGGTGATAGCAATCCGTTTGATTTTTTAAAGAGTTTTCTTGATGAAAATGAAGGAAATTTGGATTTTTCCAATCTTAATTTAGGTGATTTTTCCTCTTTAGCTTTAGAAATAGATGCTGAAGATGACGAGGATGAAGATGATGAAGAATCTGATTCAGATTCTAACGACTCTCAACAAAAATCAAATAGTCTTATGGCAGCTACAATTGGTAAAGATGATAAACCAGAAAATAAAAAAGAAAACACTAGATCAAGAAATAGACGTCGGAATCGAAGAAGACGCAAAAATAAATTTTTGGATCAATTTGGGACTAATCTAACAGAAAAAGCCCACAATGAAGAAATAGATCGGATCATTGGCCGGGATCAAGAACTAAATCGTGTAGTTCAGATTTTGAACCGTCGTAACAAAAACAATCCTGCCTTATTGGGTGAACCTGGAGTTGGTAAAACCGCTATCGCCGAAGGTTTAGCCTTAAAGATAGTAAATAAAGAAGTTCCAGCGAAATTATTAGATAAACAAGTTTATCAATTAGACATGACTACCATGGTTGCTGGCACCCAATTTAGAGGGCAATTCGAAAGCCGAATGAAAGGCGTAGTCGAAGATGCTAAACGAAGTGGTAATGTCATTTTAGTAATAGATGAATTGCATAACATTATGGGTGCAGGTGATGCAGAAGGTGCTATGAATGCTGCCAATATCCTAAAGCCTGCTTTAGCTAAAGGAGAGGTTTCGGTAATAGGTTCAACCACATTAGACGAATATCGCCGATTCATTGAAAAAGATTCTGCTTTAGAAAGACGTTTCCAAAAAGTAATAGTTGATGAGCCAAACCAAAATGAAAGCATAGAAATTTTACATGGTGTCAAAGATTATTATGAAGAGCATCATTTTGTTACCTACACAAAAAATGCGATAAGAGCAGCTGTCCAACTTTCTGATCGTTATATCCATGAAAGATATTTGCCAGATAAAGCAATTGATATTATTGATGAAGCTGGTTCAAGAGTGAATTTGGATAATACACTTTTGACTGAACAAAAAGAATTAGAAGATCGTTCAAAGGAACTTGACGAAGAAATTGCTGAATCTTATAAACAAATTACAGAAAATACTGATGAAGAAAAGTCATTAGAACTGTATGAACATGATGCCAATTTGCGTGAAGAGCAATTAAGGTTAAGAAAACGTTTAGAAGAAATTGAAAAAATTAATAAACCGGTTGTAATTGATGTCCATGAAATAGCAGAAGTAGTAGAAATGTGGACTGGGATTCCTGTTCAGCAAATTACTGAAGCAGAAACAGAAAAATTATTAAATTTAGAAGAGCGTTTACACGAGCGAATTATAGGTCAAAACGAAGCGGTAAATGCAGTTGCTAGAGCAATCCGTAGAAAAAGAGCAGGCTTTGGCTCAGCAGAAAAACCACCTTCGTTCTTTTTTGTAGGTCCAACTGGAGTTGGTAAGACAGAATTAGTAAAAGTTCTCTCTGAAGTCCTATTTGAAGAAAAAGATGCTCTGATTCGTCTAGATATGTCGGAATTTATGGAGCCTCATACTGTTAGCAAGCTGATTGGTTCTCCACCGGGCTATGTAGGTTATGACGATGGTGGTCAACTAACCGAAAAAGTTAGACGTAGACCTTATAGTGTTGTTCTTTTTGACGAGATAGAAAAAGCTCATACCGATGTTTATAATATTTTGTTACAAATTTTAGATGATGGTCGTTTGACAGATAGTCAGGGTCGAGTTGTTAATTTTGCTAATACAGTTTTGATTATGACTTCAAATGCTGGTACAACCTTAAAAGGTAATATGATTGGTTTTGGTTCGGATGCTAAAATTGCAATGGAAAATCGAGTCAAATCTGCGATGGAAGAAATATTTAGACCAGAATTCTTAAATCGAATAGATGAAGTTGTAATTTTCCAAGAATTGTCAAAAACAGAAATCAGAGAGATTGTTGATTTGATGCTCAAAGAAATTGAGCAAGATGTAGCTAGACACGATATGAGTATCACTCTCTCTGATCAAGCAAAAGATAAATTGGCAAAAGAAGGTTATAGTCCCCAATATGGAGCAAGACCTTTAAGAAAAGTTATCCAAAGACAAATCGAAGACTCATTAGCTGATCTGTTTTTAGATGGTAAATTAGATGATGTCACAGAAATTTTTGTTGATTGGAATGAAGAGAAAGAGTTTATCTTTGAAAAAAGAACCATTGATGCCTAAACTTTGGAAATTTACTCTTGATAGTAGGAGACAAAATGCAAGATAATATTGTTATAGGTGATCTAAAGAGAAATGCCAAACAAAATTTAAGAAAAGGTTTAGGAACAAGTTATTTAATGCTCATGGTCAAAGCTTTTATCATGAGCATTTTTACCAGTATTACCGGGACTTTTATTTTTTCGATCAGTTCTAGTTCAATCTTCTCATTTTTTGAATCTATTGCTGATGAAATATATGCCATTTCAGAAAGAGATTTAGCAAATTTGGTCTTGTATATTTTGGGACATATAAATATAAACGCAGTTTTGCAAATATTACGACAAATCATCATTGTAGTTGCTACGATTTTACTTTTTAATCACCTGCAAGTAGGAATAAACTTGTGGTTCTCTAGGAATCGAGAAGGTAGAAGCACACCACCTTTTTCATTCCTATTTTATCAATTTAGCGATGGCAGATATTTTCCTACCATGAAAGGTATTGCTTGGCGTGATCTCTGGTTGTTTTTTTGGCGACTACCAATCATAATAACCAGTTATATTTATTTTTATTATTCTATGGATTTTGTTAAGAAAATAATAGAATTTCTTTATCCACAAATCTATAGACGCAATTTGTCAAAAATTATTTTAGAGAACTTTTCTAGTGAAGTTAATGGTTTCATTGGTCTTTCTATTGCTTATTTTTCTGTATTAATTGTGTTTGGTATTATCACAATAATTAAGAAGTATAGTTATCGTGCGACGGAATGGATTTTAGCAGACAATCCCCATCTTGATCATAAAGTTGCTTTAGATCTATCAAAAAAAATGGTAAAGGGTTATCGATTCAAATGGTTTTTGCTAGATTTGTCATTTGTTGGTTGGTATATTTTATTGATAATTCTTTTCATTTTTTCATTTTTCCTGAGTCCCTTATTAAATTCATATATTAAGGCGTCTCATGCAGAATTTTATGCAATGTTGAGAAAAAGAGCTGTCAAAAATGATCTAATCAGTATGGAGGAATTGGGTTACGTGGAGTTTGTTTCTAGCCAAAATCAAACTTATCGGACTGCTACAGATTTTTATGAAAATCAAAACAATCTGATAAATCAATAAGGTTGATGATTAATAATTTTGCCAAATTTTCTAGATTTGAAAGGGTAGATGAAGTATGAAAAAAGTCGCTTTAGTGGCTTTAAATTCGAGCTTTAGCCATACGAATCTTGCCTTACGCTATATACGAGAAAAACTTAAGGTGCAGAACATTAAGGATTTAGAAATTGTTTTTATTGAAAAAACAATAAATGAATCCTGGCTTTCTTTGCTCGATGCTTTAATCAAAGAAGAAGCTGATGTTTATACATTTTCCTGTTATATTTGGAATCGGGAATTAGTAGAAACTTTATCTCTAAATACAAAAAAAATTCTTCCGCAGACAAAAATTGTTTGGGGTGGTCCAGATGTTTCAGCTCAAGCTGATATTTTATTAGCCGAAAATCCACAGGTTGATGCTATTATTTGTGGGGAAGGTGATTCAGTTTCAGTAGACTTGATTCTCTCCTATTTGTTTCCAGAAATGACTAAATATCAACCTAATAGTTATGACCCTGAGTCAAGGCTTTACCCCGACACCGAGGAAATCACCTGGAAATTCCCCTATACTGATAATGAATTACAAACGTTGAATGAGCGAATTCTTTATTATGAGGGAAGTCGCGGCTGTGCTTACAAATGTACATATTGTTTATCTGGCAGTACCTATCGGACCCGTTTCAAAGACATAGACGAAGTATTAGCAGAATTAAAACATATTATGTCTTTTAATCCCAGACAGTTAAAGTTTATTGATAGAACTTTTAACTCAGATCCTGATAGAGCCTATCTAATTTGGCAATTTCTAATCGAACAAACGAAAGAGCTTGAGACACGTACAAATTTCCATTTTGAAATAGGTGCTGAATTACTAACCGATAAACAACTTGATTTACTTGCTACTGCCCCAACGGGTCTATTTCAATTTGAAATAGGTGCACAAACAACTAATCCAGAAGTTTTAAAGTTAATCAAAAGACCATTTAAGGCAGATAAATATAAAAAAGTTGTTTCACAATTACGATCCTTTGAGAACATTCACATCCATCTTGATTTGATTGCGGGTTTACCAGGCGAAAGCTTGGAATCACAAATAAAATCAGCTAACTTTTTATTAGATCTAGAGCCTAATATGCTCCAATTAGGTTTTCTAAAAGTTTTACCAGCAACTCCAATCAAATATGAATGTGATCATAGAGGTGTCATCTATCAACAATTTCCACCCTATGAAGTTTTACAATCAGATGGTATTTCTGCTCAGGAGTTAATGTATCTACGTAAAGTCGAACAAGTACTGAATACATACTATAATTCAGGTCAGTACTACTATTTGATTAACTTTTTAATAGCAATGCTTGAAAAACCATTTAGTATTTTTTTAGAATTAACGAATTATATTGACAAACAATATGGACGAAGAAAGATTTCTCAAACCGAACGCTATCAACTATTAGCAAATTTTGTTAAGAAAGAATTTAAACAACAGGTGAACTCAAACAATCTAAAATTATTAACATCTGAGTTAAGTCAATTTGGCAAGCAGTTTCTTGACAAACCAGATCTGTTTGAAACAGTTGCAATTGATCTCTTAAAAGTTGATTATTTTAAGCAAGGGATGAAAAGCTTTCCAAATTGGTTTAATAATTTTCAAAACAGCAAAGATAAAGAGCTTAAGCAAAGACAAAAAGCAATTCAAAAATCTTTAAAAGAAGCTAACCATAGACAAAGAATGCGTTTTGAAATTTTTTCTTTTTCTTT
>JAAYRJ010000026.1 GCA_012518845.1 Clostridiaceae bacterium | reverse complement strand
TCTGGCAGTGTAACAGCAAGTTTAAAGAAAAATGTCACACCCCGCACTTTACCGAGGATGAAATCAAAGAAGCCTTTATGAACGCCGTGAATGTTTTGATGAAAGACCGTGAGCAGATTCAAGCGAATTTTCAATCCATAGAAACCATCGCCTACAGCACAAAAGAGCTGGAAATTGAGCGTGACAAACTCTATGCGGAAATGGAATCTATATCAAATCTCATGGAACAGGCCATTCAAAATAACGCCAGAGTGGCCTTAGATCAGGAAAAGTACAATCAGGAATTTGATGAGATGACCGAGCGATTTAACAGTGTGAAGAAACAATATGATGCCGTCAATGAAAAAATCGAAGACAAGAAAACCCGGCATATTCAGGCCGGGCGGTTTATAAAAACTCTGCTGTCCGAGGACGAGATAGCAACTTTCAGCCCGCTTCTCTGGCAAAGTCTCCTTGATTATGCCAAGGTTTCAAGAGAAGGCAAGCTAACCTTTGTTTTCAGGAATGGGGTGGAGATTTAAAAAGTAGAAAACTCATTCGTTTAAGAGGTCATAAAAAGTGAATTCGTCAATGATATCAATATCTTGGCCCTGCAGTTTGAGTTTCTCTGCCTTCTTCTGTTTTGAAGACTTTTCTCCTCTGAGGATTGGGTTATAATCATTATTCCCCAAAATTAAGTAATTAGTGGTTTTTGTAACACTCTTATCTAAAATTCCCCCTAGATTGACGACTAATTGCATAGCATCTTTTCTTATCATTCGCTCCAGTTTACCCGTAAAAACAACGTGTCTACCAAAGAAAAAATTATCCTCATCAATTTCCATTCCAGTAGGAACAATTTCACTGATATCGATTCCTCTTGAATGACCAGAATGCTTTACCCAAAGATCCTCAATTTTTAGGTTTTCTTTCAGCATTTTCGCTTTAATTGCATCATAGAGTTCCTTTGTAGAGATGCAATCCGCTATAGCTCTATGCTCATTATTTGATAGTCCTAGATATGTCGTTAAATCTGACAATCTGTGATGTTCTAACTCTGGATATAATTTTCGAGAAAATTGCATGGTATCCATATAGTGATTACTTAATTCCTCTTGGAAACCAGCATCAATGAAACGGACATCAAAGGATGTATTGTGACCTAGAATGATATCATCACCTAGAAAAGATTTCACTTCTTCCTTAACCTGTCCGATTGTCGGCATACCAGATACCATCTCATTAGTAATCCCTGTTAAAGCGGTTATGAAAGAATCTATTTCTTCCTCAGGTTGAATCAGTTGGGAATATTTAGATTCTATTTTATTGTCTCTAACCCTTAAAATTCCAATCTCAATGACTTCATCATAATAAGCAGAAAGCCCCGTTGTCTCTGTATCTAAGACGCAGTAATCACCAATTATCTTCTTTGTATATCTCTTGCTACTCATGAATCCTCCTCTTGCATATGATTGAAAGACAACTCTGCACACCCCTAAAAACTTTTGAACACCCCTAAGCGACCGCTCTTTTATAATCGTTAAATTGTATCAATTTCGGTATTATCATTTCAATATAAATCAACTGCACTTGCCCCGCAAACCTTTCTAAAAGAGTAGATAATCCTAACAAGTTGTTTCCTTTGATTATTAGATTATCATTATCATTGAATATAATGTTTTTCTCAACTCCATTCGCAGTATATCTTTTTGCTTTCCCTAAAACTTTTGGAGCTAACAGTCGATTAACTTGATCTGGAGCAAGAACTTCATTATAAAAAACTTCTTCGCTTTTCTGATTTTCCTTTGTTTGGGCTCCTTCAAGTACACAATCTTTATATGGCCAAGCCAAAGTTACGTCCTGCTGCTCACTAATAAAATTATTATGATTATCTACCAATCCTATTTTATTTTTATAGAGTGTATAAGAATCAGGTAAAAACTCTTTGGATTCTATAACCCAAATGAATTTCATTTTGTCAAATACGTAAATATCGTCTACTTTTGAAAAAAAGCTTTCTCGTAATAAATCATTTTGAAGAAGAGACTTCATCAGTAAGCCGTCAATACCTCTAGCTGCATCTGCTACTTTTGTTCTTACAATTTGATTATTTTCGCCAATAAAACGCTCGTCTAATTTTAGTACCTTTTTTAATTCCTCTATAAATTTCATCATTCACCCTCCACATATCTAACAATATCTCTATACATAATTTAAAGCTATACAAATTCTCCTTAACACTTCTATGTTCAACACTTGATCTTTCATGTCGAGCTAAAATTGCAAATGGAATTCTAGTCATTCTTCTAAAATCTTTGTGAATATTTTTTAAATAACTTCCAGAGTTTTTTGTAATTAAATAACATAATTTTTTCTATTATTATTAAAAATTCTATTTCTGTTTTCTTCCAATTAAATAATCTACTGATACATCAAAGTAATCTGCTATTTTAATTACCATTTTCAAACTAGGGTTCTTTGATCCTGTTTCATATTGTGTAATAGTTGGCCTTCCTATTTCAAGATCATCTGATAGTTCCTTTTGAGACAGGTTTTTTTGAACTCTTAATGCCTTTAATCTCATTCCAAAAATATTTTTTTCCATGTTTTCAGTTTATTATTTAGACAATCTGCTAATTTCTCCTTTATCTATATTTTTTCTATCTTTTGATTTTTTCAAAATAATTTATGTATTAAAGATAATAGAGTTTATTATAATAGTAAAATTTTTAATTATTCTACCATTAATTGTTTTATGTAATTGCTTTTCAAAAGCACACACCATAATAACGCATTCAACTTTCTTCGGATGTTTATAAGTAAATATGAAATAACAAATTAATAAATAGTTTCAACTTCAAAAATATTCTTATAAAATTATATACATTTCCAAAAACACTATTTTCAAAAATTTTCTAAATTTCGAGACTTTTTCACGCCTTTAGGCTTAAATAAATTACAGAAATTAATCAAAAAATAAGTGTATGCATAATGTTATTTTTCTCTCCATTGTTTTAAAATTATATTTAAAGAATTGCCATAAGTTAAGTCTTCTCGATAACTCTCAAATTTCTTGTAGTTTGGAGATTCTTTATTTGTCCTAAGATAGTTATAAAGATCAAGCGAATTTCTAAGATTTTCTAATATCTTTAAATTATTTTCTATGTAATTTTCGAACTCAAATTTTTCTAACTCGCTATCATAAACTAAAAAAATTTTCATGATTCGTTCTAAAGCATACATTTGCTCATGGTCTGTTTCATCATAAAAAAAATTTAGCAAACTGAATTCTTCTGACCCCTTAATATAATATTTATATACACAAATTATTTCCAATGGTGATTCCTTATTTTTAATAAAACTAGAACGTGCCATGGGAATAAAAAGCCTTCCTGAATCTAGTAAAACACCTGGATAACAAACTAGTTTATTTGAATTAAACGAAAGCTCAATTTGATAAAAACTGGTTGATTTATTCTTCATTACATATGAGTAAAATGTATCTCGGTCTGTATTTTCTTTAATTATTTTTATTCTATAATCTGGCAAAAACACATTATAATACTCTGGATAAATTTCTTTCCACTCAGATTTATTTTTTAACAAATCAAATAATATCTCTTTTTGGGGCTTTATTAATCCAAATCTCTTCTTCCAAAGATTTTCTATTTGCGAAAATGTTGAGTTGCCTTTATTAGGAGTATTCCTATCTTTTTCTCGTGAGTAAATACAGCCTGCTCTCATTTCACCATAATCTAAATTAAGAAATATTGGAGTTCTTTGGACATTATAAATAGTTAAAACATCTATTATTTTTCCTTCAATTTCTAATGAATCAATTATAAAACTTGGACATTCTGAGTTAGCAAAACATAATTTAGAAAAAGTATCAATTAGATCAGCTTGTTTTCTTCTTTTTTCATTATTTAACCCAACTATTTTAAAATCATCGTTAATTCCAAAAAATATATATGAATTCCTGTCATTAATTGTATTAGCAAAGCAAATTATATCTTTAACTAAATCCTCTATTTTTGTATGCCACTTAAGTTTAACATCAAAATTTTCATTTTCTCTTTGTTTTTTCAAACAATTAAAAAGGAGCTTTGCTAAATCTACATTGTTTTGCTTATCATTCATTTTTATTAATCCACCATGCATTTCAAAACTTTCTCTAAACAATTCACACTTTTGTCTGTAGCAACTTTATCATTGCTGCCTGGAGCTTTTAAATCTAACCTATCCAAAAAAATGCTGTTTATTTTATAATAATACAGTAAACTTTGTTCATATGTTTCCTGGGGATTTTTGTTTTTTTCATATTCTGTAAAATGCCAATTTCCAATCGCATGATAAACAAAACTATCGATTACTATCCCAGAAAGATAATAACTTCTAAAATAATAATCTCTTATGTATCTCATATGTCTACATGTTGATACTAGTAATCCATTACTCTGTCTATTTTTTTCTTTTATTGCTTCTTGCTCTGCTTTTGGATTTGTCGACATCCAATTTCCACCCATATTAGTATCAGGATAAACAAAAATATTATCCCATCTTTTAAAAGCTGGTAAAATTTCAAATATTATTTCATCACTAAAATAAATTTTAATTATTTGTCCATCTGCTCTTATATCAGTATTAGGATAAGTTTTCTTAATGGATTCCTTAACAGACTGCAACAACCTGGATTGGACATTTCCTTTAAGGTTATTAAAACTATCAAATTCTGATGTAGGCAATTCAATTAATATATCAATATCACTAGAACTAATAGCGGTATTACGACCATAAGAACCAACATATATGCTATTAGCCGTATCACTTTCAGTTTTCCAAAACTCTCTATTAATTGCTGTTGTTATTCTCTTATATCTATTTGATATTAATTCTCTTTTTTCTCTCGGAATGACATTATCATATTTTTTTACTCGCATTTTCTATATTCCTCTTCTTTTCAATGTTTCTGGAAGGTTCATATCTATTTCATCGTCAGTAAATTCATTATCTTTTTTAATCTTTAAGTAATTAGATGCCCTATTCACAGCTTCATCAGTTGTATTAGGTGCAGTTTTATATACCTTATTTAGTTGTTCTAATAAATCCTCATACTTTTCTATTAAATTTTTAACACTCATATTTTGGGTCTTTATTTCAACTAAAAGGAACCTAAATTTATCTCTTAAATATAGTAATTCATTTGCTGTATTTTTATGATTTGTGATATTTTTTTGAATATCATAAGATTTAAAAAACAAGCTGATAGCTGTACTGACAAACGATATTAATGTTGACAACACTTTTATAATAAATTGTTCTGAAAAAACAAGAGAAATTAGACCTACAGATGTTAGCGAAGCACAAATAATTCTAATAGTTTCAAATCTATTATATTTTTCAGTTAAAATATCAGCTTGCTTTTCTTGTATTTTATGAGACCAAACAACACTCATAAATGAATAACGTACATTATCTTCTAATATCAAATAATCTTTATCCATTTTCATCTCCTTAAAACTAAATCGTTTTTCAAATTTTTTCATCGTATATTTTTTATAATAGTTTTATAATTTTTAATAATTAATTTATTCTCTAAGATCTCATTATTTCTTAACATCTTCAGCCATATAATCAAGAACAAAAATAATTTTTCAGTGTATCAAAGTAAGTGGATCAACTAATTCATGATTAATTCTTGTTTCAAAATGCAAATGTGCCCCTGTTGCAAAACCAGTTTGACCAACATAGCCTATGGTATCACCTACACTTACACTCTGACCAACACTACAATTGTAATCACTCAAATGACAACTTAATGTAGTATTACCATTCCCATGATCAATAATAATCGTATTTCCGCTCACTTCTTGCATGCTCGCCAAAGTAACAATTCCAGAAGCTGTGGCGATAACAGGCGTACCCTGTGGAGCTGGGAAGTCTATACCTGTATGAAAATCAGAATAAGGCGAACCATTAAGCATAAAGGTTCTATTTCCATAATAACTAGATATATATGTATAGCCAGGAACAGGATAAATAAATCCTTCGGTAAAACCATCTTTGAACTGATTGTAATATTCACGTGCTTTTAAGATTCTGCTGTTTAAACCAGCATAAGAATAGTTAGGTGTTTCAAAATTAAAACAAAAAATCATTGTGGCATTTTCTAAATTAGAATCATTTTTAAAACCTACTATGCCATTTGAGTAACCTAAGTAATTATGTGGTGCAGGATAAGGCAATGCTCTTGAGTAAAACCGATTTGCTTGAGAATAGTTTAGCTCATAATCCAAATATTCAAGCTGTACCTGCAAGTCCTGCCAACTAACCCCTTTCATCTCCGCAAATCGCATTAAGGCCTTCTTTCGGCCAAATGACCACTGCACTAATCCCACACCTTCACCTGGATTAGTAGTTGTTTGTTCAATGGCATCTGTGTTAAATCCAGATTCCATATAAATATTACCCATCATTGCTGAAATTGCTTCTTTTGTATAACCACGTTCTAAAAAGAAATTCCAAAACCTAGCTTCAATTGAATTATTGCCATATATAGGCGTGTTATCTACTGGTCTAACGCCAGCAATAAGATAAATACTTTCTTCTAGTGCATCCATATCCCCAATTATACTACCTTCAATTTCTGGATTATAATCTACATTTGTTGTAATAATTAATGTTCTATATGTATTTATTAAACCATCTTCTTGTTCTATCGATTGTTCTTCAACCTTAACATCGATTGAAATTTTTGATTCATCAATTCTACCTTCATCATTTAAATAATAAGATTCCATATAAAGTTCTAATAGATGCGGAATTCCATACCCTGTGGGAAGTATTAATTTATCATGAGGAGTAGATTCTATAATATTTTGAATCTTAATTCTGTGTTGTTCTGCGAACTCTCTTATTTTTTGTAGTTCTTCATTTTCAGCTACTTTCATTTCAACATTTTCAGCATTTACTTCCGCTATATCTGTACTGGGTACAAAGATAAAAACTAGAATGGTAACTAATATAATCATAACTAGCCATATTGGTAATAAAGAAAGAACTTTAATCACAGTCGTTGCTATTATTTTTATTATCTTTATCGCAACTTCTTTTATAATTTTCACTAGCATCAGTGCTATTCTTCTAAAAGGTTTAACAACACTTTCGCTTGCTCTAGCACCTACATCTAATGTGCTATTATTGTTATCGCTATTTTGGTCAAAATTCGCCAAAGTTTTGATACTTAATTTTTTCTTTCCGCTTCTCTTTCCTCGCCTTTTTGAAAATGTATTATTTTTTGTAATTGAACCACTTTTTGTTTTAATTTCTTTTGTATTTTTCTTTATATAATTTTCTTGTTCAAGAGAATATTTGTTTATATGTCCTAATGTAAATATGTCTTTATTTTGATTCTTTTCTTTTTGTCTTTGCTCAATTTGGTGTTGTTCTGCCTGCGTCTTTAATGCCTGTATTCTAGCTTGTTCTCTTTCATTATCAGCATCATTTAAATCAGGAATATCTTTATACAAAGCTTTTGTTTTAATTTTTGAGAAAGATGATGAATGACTTAAACTAATTTCATTTTCATTTTTATTATCTAAATAGCTTCTCTTTATTTTTATTTTATTTGTTTGTACAAAAGAACTTCGTTCAGTTTTTTCTTCATCTTTATTTTCTAAAAAGCCTTGCTTAGTTTTTATTTTATTTTGAATGCCAAAATAGGTTTGTTCTGAAAGCTCCTTGCTCTTTATATCGCCTTTCTTTTGTTTTTCCAAAAAGCTACTTTGGGATTTAATTTCCTTTTTATCATCTTTCTTTTTAATGAGGTTTTGAATAACAGGTTTGGCTTGATTTGAAAGCTCATTAATTTTTATATTGTTTATATCTTGTTTTTCAAAATAGCTATTCTTAAATCTTATCTCTCTCTTTTCTTCTTTAATGAAATTTTTTTCTTCAAGAAATTTCACTTTCTCATTTTTAGTTTTAATATCAGGTTTGTATTCTTCCAAATACTCTTTCGTAGAATTATTCTCGTCGATTGAAAATATTTTTTCCTCTTCTAAATAATTCTCTTTTCCAGACTTCAACGTTTGCCTTATCTCAAGTTCTGGCTCATATTTTACTTTGTTCTTTTTTTCTTCTTTTTTCTCTTTGTCTGAAATATCATTTTCTGTTTTTGTAAAATCATTTTTATTTAATTTTGTCTTTTCTTTTTCTATGAACTCATCGAAATTATTTATAAAAGGAAACACTTTATTGGCTTCGAGTAACTTATTTTGCTGTTCTTTCAAATTGTCTTTTGTTGTCTCTTTAGCCTCTTCATAAGCTTCTGCGTCTGAAATATCTTTGAAGTTTTTCAGCTTCAATCTTTCTCTTTCTTGCTCCTCAAAAAGAGAGCGTTCAGATTTTTGATTATTCTGAACGCTCTCTATGTCATAGTATCTTTTATGTTGTAAAGAATTATTATCTGTATACATATTAGCTCTCGCCTGGTTTCGTTGTCATTAATTTATATAGATCTGTGTTTTGGGGGAATTTATCTGCAAACGGAACAATTGATTTTCCAATTTTTAATAATCCTTCACCTGGATTTGAATCATTAACATATTTCAATTGAATATCCGAAATATTTAGCAATTTTCCTAATTGCATCCTGTCTGTTGATGCTTGATTTAATAAAATTATAAATTCCGAGTTGGCAAGCATTGTTCTAGCTGTTGAAGACTGCAAAAGATCATCAACATTTTGAGTTATACCAACTGCATATGCCCCATATTTTCTAACTCGTTTCCATAATGTGTAAAGAAAATTCGAAGCATATTCTTGTAAAAACAATAGGTAGATTTCATCTATTACAAAAAGAGTTCTTTTCCCAGCCTCTCGATTCTTTGTTATTCGATTCAAAACAAAATCCAATATAACCAACATTCCTACTGGCTTTAATTGATCGCCTAAATCCAAAATATCAAAGCAAAGCAGCCTGTTATTTGAATCAACATTTGTTTTATGTGAAAAACTATTCAAACTACCAGTTACAAACATTTCAAGTGCCAATGCTAAATTCTCTGCCTCAATCTCTTTTTGATGACTTAATGATGCATGTAAATCGACAAGGGTGGGCGGTTCAATTGTATATTTTGAATCAAACAACTCTTTATAGACTTCCCTGACAGAACGATCAATAATTGATTTTTCTGTTGCCCCTAATACATATCCTGACATAACTTGTTGAAACAGTGACATAATAAATTCAGACTTGTCACTCAATGGATTAGCACCATCTGAGTATTGATCATTTAAGTCTAAAGGATTTATGTGTGTCTGCGAATTAGCTGACAATCTCAATATTTCACCACCCAATCTTTTTACTAATTCACTGTACTCACGTTCTGGATCTATAATTAGAACATCATAATCTGTGGCTAACATGGTGTTTACAATTTCTTTTTTAGCAAAAAAGGATTTCCCTGAGCCTGGTATTCCTAAAATAAACGAATTCCCATTCAAAAGATTATCTCTTTTAACTACTATTGGTTTTTTCGAGATGATATTTTGACCATAATAAATACCACCTTCATGAAATATATTTTGAGCTTGAAACGGCATAAAAACGGCAACGGATTCTGTTGTTAACGTTCTTGTAGCGTGAATATTGTGAAGACCAAACGGTAATGTCGTTTGCAATCCTTGAATTTGCTCCCATCTTAAAACAGAAGCTTGGCACATATTTCTTCTAGCCGTCATTTCTATGTTCTCGGTTTGCTCATTAAGTTCACTTAATGATTCCGCTGTGTGCATTATTGTTATCGTAGCGATTACCATACGTTGGTCACGTGTCATTAAGTCATCTAAAAACTCTTTAACTTCATTCCTTTGCATTTGCATGGAATAAGGAATAGAGCCTGAAAAATTATCTTGTTTAGCTTGTCTTTGTAAAAATTTATGAATATTAGACTCAACTCCTAAAAGCCTCTTTTGCACTACATCTATTGCCTCATGAGTTGGAGTTAAAAACATACTAATTGTAATGGTAAGATTGAATGGCAATTCGGACAATTCTGCAACAAAATCGTCTTTTATAAAAGTTGCAAAATCTTTAATAAACATGACTCTAGCATAATTTCCATCAAATTCTATAAAATCGCTTTTAATTCTCATATTTGCAGGAAGAACATATTCTTTAAAACCATGACCTCTTTTTGCTCTTTCCTTTATATCAAAGTCAAAGAACCCTATATCTTGGGGTCTGAAAAAACTATGCAACATATGTAGCCTACTTTTTGCATCTAAAGCTTCCAGATTAGAACCCATATTTTTCAGATGTTCTTCCATCGTATTGTGTAGTCGATTAAAGTATAATCTGGCTTCTTCTATAGATTTTTTATCTGTTGACAATGTAATATATTTTTGTTGTTGAAGATTGTTAGTTGCTACAGTTTTATCTTCGAGCATGTCATTATACTCATCCCTAAAATGATTCAAGCCGTCCTTCTTTGCTTCAATTAAAATGGAGTCCATATATCTATCCGCATCAATGGTTTCATTATTTATCATAACCTGTGTGTAAGCAGAAGAATCTATTGAGTTTAATAGTTCTGAATAATTCAAAAAAATAGCTTCCCTCTCATCTTGGGAAGCTATTGCATAGTTTATATCTGAAAAACTAAAGGTTTGTGAATATAAATTTCCTAATTGGAAAATTCCGTCTTCATATATCCTTTCAACTGGAAGTATATTTTGAACGTTTTTTGGAGTTTTGAGATAATTCTTCGTTATCTCTTTCATTTTCTTTCTTGTTCTTTCCATTTTCATTCCCTTCTATATAAAAAAATTCGTACAATGTTCTTGGCCTACAAGTTAGCTTGTTAGATGAAAATATATATCTAAAAATAATAGACATTAGCTCTTCTGCTTTCATACCGTTATATTCAAAAAAACCTAACATAGCGATAGGTGCAACGATTGGCACAATGATAAATATTTTAACGGTATATGAATAATCCAATTTTATGAACATAAAAAAAGCAAAAACAACTGTCAGTATCCCAAAAATAAGTTGCCTCAAATTCATTGTACCTACTACATTTTCGGTATATCGATTAATTTCTTTAGGAATCTTTACTTCCATTAATATATCCTTTCTCTTTATGCTCCTACCATGTCTTTTGCGATTTGGTCTGATGATTTAATTAAGAAAGATATAACAATCATTTCTGGTATAACAAAAATCAGTTTATAGACAGCATTAATTGCTTCATTACTATTTAACTCAGTAACTTTAATGCCTACTAAGTCCCATATATTAGGCAATATAGAATGTATGTGTAAAATTAATAAAATAACAAATCCTTGCAAAAGTAATGCAAATAATTTTTTCAAAAATCCATAAGCTGTCTGTTCTGTTTTTTCACTTGCAAAAAAAGCCATTGGTACAGGACTTATTGCTAAATAAATTATAATTTTAAAAATTCTAACAGCTAAAATGACCATAACGGACATGGTCAATGTAAGTAAGACAATGAAGACAATAAAAGCCGTTAACGTAATAATTAATGAAGCTTTCGCCTTATCCCACCAACCAGCTGAACTATATTCCAAATAGACATCCATAAATTCTCCATATAGGTCTAGTACTCCAAACTCATTTCCAAGCATTGTGCTGGTTAGTTCTGACATCCAGCCATATATGATTGGCGTTGACAAAACAGCTACATTAGTGAGAGCAAAACGTATAAATGGAGAAACCCACGGTTCTAATCTATGTCCACCATTGTAGTTTAAAAATACTTTAATAAACTGCATATAAGTTAATATGATACAAATACTAAAACCTGCACCCATAACATAATTTTGCCAGCTTGCCATACTCCCATCTTTAATAAGTCCTGAAACCACTTTATCTGCTTTGAGGACAGCAAAATTAGCCTGTTCTAGTAGAATATGAAGCCATTGAAACATTGTTTGAACAAACCTCATAACAGAATCTAACAATCTCATCACCCCTTCCTTTTAAAACAAAGGCGGTAATTCGTATCAAAAAATACCATTTACCGCCAATAGCCTTATTAAAAAACTAAATCGTTACTCCAATTATTTTTAAAATAGCTGGTGCAAAGGCTATTAGAAGTCCACCTGCCAAGAAAAACAAACCGTTTGTTCTTTGTGTATGGTCTTGTGAAGATATGGACATTCCCACTTGTACGATTCCATATAAAACAACAATTGCTCCAACAACCGTTATCAAACCAGCCAATAAGTTATATAAATTTGTTATTCCTTCTGTTGCTCCATCTGTTGCTAAGATAAAAAAATGTTGTAATAAATACATAAATTCCTCTTTCTAATAAAAAAGCCACCTTTTTGGTAGCTTAGTTTTAGTGGTCTACACCACTAATTTTTAATTTTTAATTTTTATTTTGTGTTATTTTGATGTCCTATCTCTAATATGCATACGGTCTACCTCCCCCATCTGTTATGTGTTTATAATTTTTATGATTTTTTAATGAAAATTTATTATCTATTATTGGTTTTTCGCCAGATATGAAAATAATTGATTTATTTCTGTTTAACTCTCTAACTTCGGATTCTGTTAAAAGCTCTCGGCCTGTTTGTTGATAGTTTTTAGAAGTTGAACCTTGACTGGACTTCGTTCTGCTATCTGTTGCAATATTAATTGTTTCTTTGCCAAGCATTTCTGAAATATATTTATGCGACGAAGGCTCGTTACCACCAAGATATACAAATTCGTCACAATTTCCGATTATGCCTTCATATTCATGCTCGCCAAATTCTTTTTTTAAAGAAGCAATTGTCTGCAAGATTATAGAACAAGAAATACCCCGTGATCTCATTGTAGATAAAAGTTCAATAAAATTTTCTGGTGTTTTTACATTTGCAAATTCATCCATAATAAACTGTACTGGTATAGGTAGCCTACCGTGATATTCTCTATCTGCAATAAGGTATAACTCTTGAAAACATTGTGTATACACCATAGATACTAAAAAATTAAAAGTTTTATCATCATCAGGAATAACACAAAAAATAGCTTGTTTTCTTTTTCCTAAATTTGAAAAATCCATTTCATCATGCGACATTACTCTTCTTACTTCTGGCAAATAAAATGGTGCCATTCTAACCGCAACAGTTAAAAGGATTGTTCTAGCTGTTTTACCTGGTGCTTTTGTTCGAAAATCGTTGAAATAACGAACAGCTAAAGAATCTGGGTTATTTTCACCATGCCACTTAAACACCTCATCTATTGCGGAAAGTCTTTGATTTCCTCTTGATTCATCTTCAAGGACATCTATTTCACCTAAAAGATCGCATATTGAACCAAAATTTTGTTCTTCTGGTCTTGCTCCCTCATAAAGCAAAAAGACCAAAGCATACAGAAGCATAACTTCTGATTTTTCCCAAAATGGATCACTTGATTTAGAATCTTTGGGTGTCGTATTACTTATATAATTATTAACAAGGGTCATCACGTCTTGTTGTTTACGAAGATATTTAAATGGGTTATATCCATTTGATTTTTCCATCTCTTTCAAGTCCAGTATTTTTAACTCATAGCCAGCATCTTCTAGCATCACGCCTGCTTGTCTTACTATCTCTCCTTTAGGATCAAGCACGATATATGACGAGTTCAGTTGCATTAAATTAGGAAGCACGTAACCTCTAGTTTTTCCAGCTCCCGAACCACCTAATACAATCACATTAGCATTACGTTGCGTCTTATAACCATCAAGTCCCATACGGAGTTCTTTTGACAGAATGATATTGAATGATTTTTTTTTATCCTTAAACTTCTTATTTAGTTTTTTAATACTTCCCCATTCGGAAGAACCATAAGCATCATTATGTCTAATACCACGATCTGAATAATATATTAAAGAAACAACTATAAGATAAATCAAACTTCCAATTAAGAAATACTTTATATCCCAATTAAATTTGATTAAATCTTTAATATTAAAATCACCAAAATTCAATATTAAGCCTGGTAAACCATCTTGCATAAGAATTGGTGTGTATTTCAAAATAAGCACAATATAAAAGAAATAGAAAATACCTGCAGTAATCAGAAAACTATTTTTTTTATTTTTCTGCTTTTCTGTATTCATTCAAAACCTTTCTAAATTAAAAAATCGCCTGATGGCGACCTTACTAAAAAATCAAGAAAAAATATAGTCTAACGTTCTATCTCGTGTTCTAATATCATATTTTGTTTGTTTTCTTGAATGGCCTTATTTGCATGTCTTTCCATATTTGTTTTTTCATAGTCCTTGAGAATTTCTTTTCCTTTAATATTCGCCTCATGGCATAAGTCAACACCTTTAATAAAATCATTTGATAGTTTTTTTGATTCATTAAGCCAATCTTTTATAACGTCTGGTTCTTTTCCTTTTAAATATTTCTGAACACCTACTGGAAAATTATCTCTAAATCCGTATCCTTCTAATATCATGTGTATCGCTAATTGTTGTTGTGGGACTTCCTCAACAGCTCTTTCTTCTGACACAGGTAACTTAACGGTAAATGTAATTATCAGAAGTTCTTTAATGATTTCATAACTTGTTGCTTTCGGGTTCGTTGCAATTAAAATCTTTTCTTCTTTTTCGTACATAAAAGCGGTGTTAGCTTCTGGAGTACTTACCGCTTCAACTTTTACAGGAGAAAGCATCCTGACGATTGCATCTCTAATTTCAATGTTATCCATAACGTTTACCGTAGGTTTAAAATCTTTTGTTGTTTGGCTAATATCAAATACTTTCTTTACAGCATATGATTTTGCCATCTCGCCACTTTGTCGTTTATATTCTCCTTCATACTTCATCATACTAAGTGACTTTTCGTCTTTTTTAATATTGACTCCTTCTTTATTCCAATCACTGAATGATTTAAGTTCACGTATTGTTAAATCTGGTCTTTGTTTCGTTAATGCAAGTAAATTATCAATTGACAACTTGGGAAGAGCAACCATATTACGAACTAATTGTTTTACATCCCCTGTTTCAGAAATATTTAAAAGCATTTCATTAATATAATTTTGATGTTCTCTTTTTAAATCTTTTTGATAACTTGCATAATCAAACTCTTGTCTTTGAGATGTTACTGGTTTAAACACATTATCCATTAAAATACCTTCTTTCCTTATATATGTATCTATCAAAGTAGACATAAAATCATTTTTACTTTTGTCTGTGCTTTGTTCATATAGTTTGTTAAATCTGTTAAAATCCAAATCACTCAAACGGATTGTTATTTTTTTCATCCAACTATCTCCTTATCTTTATTTTTAAAAACGATTTTGGGGCTTTCGCCTTGCAACTTTCCCAGGCTTTGTTTCTTCTTCTCCTCTTCAAGTTTATCCATAACGCTCATGACTTGTTCTCTTTTTGTCTGGTTAAAAGAATTTTGCTTTTTCTTGTTAGCATCACTATTGCCTTCCATTTCTTTTAATCTGCCCATAACCGATTTTTCAATATTCTTTTCTTCTGTTTCAATTGCTTTTCTGATTGGATTGTCAGGTTCGAGATGGACAGTTAATTCTTGCTTAGCTTTATTTGTTTCAACGATTTTCCGAACTTCTTTGACCATTTGATCTGTTTCAGGATTTTCTTCTAATCCTTCTTTAAATCTGTAATAAATATTTTGTTGAAACTCGTTAAATTGCTGTTCATTAATTGTGCCATTTGCATATAATTCATTAAATTCAGCTAATTCACGCTTATAATCAGGGCTATTAATAATAATTTCATCAGGCATCCAAACAACATCTGATTTATTCAATGTTTTTTCTAAAACAGGTTCATTAGGCTCTTCTCTTTTTTCTTTTTGATAAAAACTATCTAAAGTTAACTTCGTATCCACCCATTTTTCTTCTTCACGAGGAGAAAAATCAGGATACTGTTCTTTCATTTTTTGATTAATTTTCTCCTCTTTACTAAAAAAATTATTAAGCGTACCAGCAATATCAGCTTGACCAATTTCACTAGCAACATCCTTCTCGTTTATAAAATGTGTATTACTCATAACCGATTCTAATTTTCCTTCTAAGTCATCTCTGGATAGTTCGTTCAATGGCACTTTAAAAACATAATTATGTCCTTCTTTGTCTTTTCTCTGTATCTCTATCATGGTGTTGTCATCATTTTTTTGACTAAAACCTGTATGTGTTAAGGAGTTCATAACATTGTCTTTGAGATTCATTTTTTCTGCTATTCTTTCTAATTTTGCAGCATCTTTTTCTCCAACAACAACGTCAATCATATCGCCCTTATTTGCTTTGCCTCTCATTAAATCAATTGTTTTTGGTTTGATTAAACTATATAAAACATTAAATTGTTTTGCTTTCCCTTTAAATTCATGGAGTTTTTCAGGTGGTATTTGAATTGTCGTTATTCTTGAAGTTTTATTTTCAAGATTACTAATTCCTATTTTCCCTTTTGTCCGTTTAGCTTCTTTTGCTAAAGCAACAAACATAGCTAATAAGTTCTTCGAAATGATGATGACACCTTTACTCAGAAGAGTAATTTCCGCAGAGGAAATATCAATTACCATTTTTGTGATTGCATCTTCTGGATTTTGCATGCTAAATCTCCTTATCTAATTGCTTTTGATTAAAATCATCTTTGCCTTGTTCTTTTTTTTCTGTTTTCTGTTTTTCATTTTCTACCTGTTCAAAATCCCCTTTCTTCTGTTCTTGCACTACTTTTAAATTTTTTACATCTTTAACTATACTTCTTGCTAATTGCACTTCTTTTCTAAGTTCTCTAATTTGCATTGATAATTTATTAATTTGAATAATAACCTCGCTTGAACGTTCTTCTTTTTTTATTAAGTAAAGACTATTTCTTTCTTTAATATAATTTGTTAATTGTTCTTGAGCTTGCCATCTAAACGTTCCAAGATCTTCAAAATTTTTAATATCATGATTTTTGATCAAATCAATTTCTTGACTATAGTTTTTAATTCTTTCTGCCGAATCTCTAGTTTCTGGTGAAGAATAAACTAATGGCTTATCCTGATATTTATTTAAAAAAATTTGATAATGTTTTATAAGATTGGAGAGACTACCTGGTGGTTGTTTTAATCCAAAGATGTATATTCTCCATTTGTCGTCTGCAAAATAATAATCTCGGTTACCTGTTTTATAAGTTCTATTTTTGGTGTTATCAAAAATACGTTTATACAAACATTCAAGCGTGTAGTTTTTACCAAGGCTTTGTAGACGAATAAACCGTTCTGTATAAGGCGGTTTTACAGCAGGATATTTTCTATCTAATCTAACTTCATAGCCGATTTTTTCAAGTTCTAAGAAAAATTCATCAAGATCCTTAATTGAATAAGAAAATAGATTATCAATATCTTTTTTTACGCTATCTCTTATTGATGACTTGTTTTCTAAAAGATATTTTCCATAATCAGCACAAGTAATACTCGGTTCAACAATAATCGTACCTAAACCATGCTCCATACAGAGTTTATCTGATATTTCTGCCATCTCTTTATTCATCGCATTGTTGTTATTATTGTTTGGAAAATGCATTTTTTTCCCATCAATAAACGAAACAGAATTAACAACAAAATGATTATGAATATGTTCTCTATCGGTATGTGTAGAAACAATTACTTCATAACGATCACCCCACATTCTTTTGGCTAATTCAACTCCAATTTCATGTGCTTTTTCTGCTGAGATTTCGCCAGGTTTAAAACTTTGAATAGCATGATAACCTACACGTTCTTTATATTGTTTTCCTTTGCGAGTAATAACCTTTTCTTCACTTTTTCCAAACCGTTCTTTTGTACGTTGAAACTGCTCTGTCGCAATATCTAAATTCGTTATGCAATTAACTCCACTAGATATTTCTGCCTTCGACATACAGTATTTTAGTGTTCGAGCAACAGATGTTTTTATCGAGTGTATTTTAGTAACTGCCATTCCTCTTTCTCCTATTCCATCTGTATTATCATTTTTTTAAAAAATTTTTCTAAAGATTGAATATTTTGTTTATAGTATTCTGTATCTATTTTTTTTGTTGCATTAGCCACTCTAGCAATCTGATTTAGATTGTTCCCAACAGCTGATAATTCTCTTTTTAGTTCAAAATAATCAAGAGGTGGCAAAGCTTTAATTTCTTTGCCAAGCAGAACTTTACGAAAATATCCTTCTTTACTTAATCCTGATTCTTTGACCTTTTGATCCACATATTTCATTTCATCAGGTGAGAATCGAACCAAACATTGCTTATTTCTTTTTCTCATTAATTAGCTCCTTTCTTCAAAATATCAAAGGTTATTCTTGCCAGCATTTGCCAGCATTATAATTCTAGGGTTTTAGGGATTTCCCTAACAAATATTTGGCAAATGGCTATCCATTTGCGTTGCTTGCCAGTATCAAAATAGGCGAATAAGATTAAAATCTTTCGCCTATTTATTTGAATTTTTATTAAATTTTAAGAGATTTTTTATGCCAGCATTTGCCAACAATCAGTGCCAGCATTTGCCAATAGCTCTTTTAGTTCAAATTGCTGCCAGCAAATGCCAGCAATTTAATAATTTACTGCCAGCAAATACCAACAATTTTGTAATTTTCTGCCAGCAAACACCAGCAAGTTAAAAAAATTAATTATAATAATTTAATTTTGTAGATCAATTTCTAAAAAATAAAAAACTTATTTTTTAGCAACTATAAAAAAAGAATAAACTGTCAAGCCGTACCAACTCGAACTTCCTGTTCTTCTTCTTTCATCATCCTAATCAGTAAATCTGTTACATATAAATCTTCTTCCTGTATATCTAATTTAGCTTGCTCTTCACTCCTAAATTTCTTTTTTCTTTCATTTTCTTTAAGAAAAATATTTCTACCTTTAACATTCCCATTAAATGTTCCAAAAGTAACCGCATTATATGCAACCGTTAACAAATAAGCTCTAGGATTTTTTATTTTGTATTCATTGTTTTCAAAAGCAAAAATGATATTTTTCATATGTGACTGGTTTAGCAATCGAAATTTTTCTTTTATTATTTTTGCTGACATCTTATTGCCATTAATTTTCACCGTATCAGTCTCATCAAGCATCATTACATCTGTTAAAACGTTGATAATATTATCATACTTTTTAGCTATATCTACATTTCCGCATTGCACGTTATCATAATATCCAAGTTTTTTTCTTAAATTTTCTTTGCATTTTTTATAATCATTATCTTTTCTATCTTCCTTCCTTCCTCTTTCCTTTTTCCCATCTATACTAGATGGATAGATATAACTAGAGTTATATATTGTGTTGGTTAATGGTAATGGTTGGTTCACCTTGACCCAATCCATTGGTTCAACATGACCCAATGCATCAGGCCAGTACTTTCCAGTCTTTATTTTGCTTTTCAGTTCAATTTCTTTTTTCATTTCTTTACTCATCTTATTTATGCTTTGAACTGTTTTATTTGTTTTTTCGCTGATTTTATGTTTTTCTATTTGGACAGTTTTTTCCTTTCTAGTTTTATTTTTTATTAATTTTTTAAATTTATTTTCAACATCTAATAATAAAATATTCAATTTATCGTAATTAATCGTATACCACTTGGTTCTGTCTCTTGTATCTTTATTGAAATTTGCTGAAATAATGTATTCAGCCTTTTCAAGTTTTGCAAAAGCTCTTTTTACTGTACTAAAACTAAGATAATAAAAATAATCCTCTTGCCATGCTCGAATAGAGTTGTATGTCCAGAATTTCCCATCAATATAATTTCGTTGTTCTTTCTTATTTTTTTCTAACCAAAAATGTAATTTTTGTAAAATTACAGCTCCGTTTAATCCAATTTCGTTTTCTATTTCTTTTTTAATTGATAATGGTGTCTTTGCTAGTAATTCAATGTTTTGCATTTTCTTCCTCTTTCTAAAATAAAAAAAGGCGATAGATTGCTCTAACGCCTAATTTGTTGATTTTTCATTTAATTTTGTGTTAAAATAATAAAAGTTCAATGTTAAAGAAATTGCATTTCTTTAGACTTTTAGAGGAGCAGTTTGGTGGCTGTTCCTCTTTTTTCTTAATAATTTATATCTTCACCTTGCTTCTGATTTCGAATATGAATTTTAGAGTTATATATTTTTTTAAGTTTTAACTTATTTCTTGTATTTTCTCTCACTATTATTTTTTTAGGTTCCAAGGGAAGATATTTATTTTTTATAGTAAGTGATACTCTTTGTTCTCTGCGTATTTCTACTTTTTTAGGTAGCACACATAGCTTAAATTTTATTTTTAAAAAATTTCTATTTGTTCTAATTGAAATTTTTTTCTTTGTTAATATAATTTTGTTATTTTTTAGAAGTAATCTCTTTTTAATCGTTGGACTGCGATTGATTGGAATTAATTCAGGTTTATAAGAAGATTTAATTACTATATTTTTCCAATTAGAATCTTCATATGTCCATTTCTTTTCTTCTTTATTGTCAGAAGTAATTAGTTCTTTCGGAATATCTTTTTTCCAAGTATCACGTTTTAACAGTCTGTTTTCTATATTGAATTTTAATAACTTTTCTTCCCATCTAACATGTAAGAAAGTATCTGCATAATATAATTTTTTCTTTAAGTCAAAAGGTTCGCCTGATATACAAATTGCAAGAATATACCCATCATCTCTTAATTGTTTATATACCCATTTTGATTGTTGATTTTTTTCATAGCGATCTTCTTTTGTCATTCTGTCAAAATCACATAAACCAGTATTTATATAATTTAAGCCTTCTTCTATCGCTCTATCTATTTGATCTTGAATATCAAAATAACCCTCAGTCCACTTCATATGTAATCTAGCAACATACTTCTCCCATGCACTATTTGCCATTTTTCCATTTCTATCTGTATCCACTAGCCACTCCTTAAATAAAAAAATAGCCGTGATGTTTCACACGGCTATAAAATGACGAAGTTAAAAATTAACGATGCGCATCACGTTTTTTATAATTGAGACGATATAAAGTTAAAGCTAAACCAACAGTACATAATGTTATAACAAGATATAAATTTGTATGTTCACCTGTTACAGGCAAATCGTGTTTCTCTGCTTTTTCTACTTCCTCATAATTTTGTATTAAATCTTGATTTCTTTCTTTTTCAAGTTCTTCACTGGGTATATTCGTTATCTCAAACGATACCTGGTCACTGGCGTTAGATATTAAACCATCAGCATAAGTAGCAATAGCATTAACATCAATCACATATGTATCTCCATCTAGTATTGCAGGTAGGGTATAGGATAGATTAAATATTTTACTTTCACCTGCTAAAACCAAGCCCACATTTCGCTCTAATCCTATGCTATCAGTAATAACTAAATTACTAATATCTTCTGTGCCAGCGTTTGTAAAAACGGCTAATACATTGACTTTTGTACGTGCTGATACTTTTTGTAAATCGGCACGTACTTCAAGATTTACTTTATAGCTTTTAAGATTATTAATAGCCAATCTTAAGTTATTTGTTGCATCTAATATTTCATCATTAGATAAAGGATGTGCTAATACAGAATTTGCCTTTGACAAGGCTATTTTTAGATTCTGAACTGTATTCGTTGAATATAAGCTAAGATCAATTAAATTTGCATAATTTATCATCTCTTTTAAAGGTTCAACGTCAATTACTTTTATTCCAATTCGAATAATCTTATCTATTGGTTCTTTTGTTGTAACACGGCT
>JAAYRJ010000025.1 GCA_012518845.1 Clostridiaceae bacterium | reverse complement strand
TATTTAGAAGTCTTAAGTGGGGTATTCGTACTTTTAGTTTTGGTATCTGGCTTTTTGCAACGATTAATTTTTTAGTGCTTGAATTTCGCTCAACACCTTTCTTACCTTGGGATATCTATTCTTGGCAAACTGCTGCCAATGTTGTAGCTAATTATTCATTTCCATTTAGTATTCGATATTTTTTATCAAGTTTAGGTTTTCTGTTGATTTTTCTTTATCCAAATATTAGAGATAAAATCCAAAATAGAAAAACAAATGCAAAATCTTCAGGGACTAATCAAGTAAAAAAACCTAGGAGAATAAAGAAAAAAACAAAAATATTCAAAAAGCAAACTTTAGCCCAATATCTCTCCCTGCTTTTGCTTTCGGTAATTTTGTTATCAGGTATGATTTTTTTAACAAAATCAGATTTTTTAAAAAAACACCTATCCCTTAATACAACACTTTTTAATAGTAAGGCAATGGCTAGGGATAACGGTTATTTAACAAACTTTATCTTTTGTACACGTTATTTGAGTGTTGAAAAACCTGATGGCTATAAGCCTCAGAAAGCTAAAGAAATTATCGAAGAAATAAATCCACAATTCCCAAAGACCAGATCTAATATATCAGATAGTCAAGTGTCTAACATAGGACCAGATAAAGTTAGTGATACCATTGTTAATCGTAAAACTAAGTTTGGACTTAAACCAGATATTGTTGTTGTAATGAGCGAAGCATTTTGTGATTTGAAACAATTAGCAGATTTTGAAACCAATATAGATTATCTGCCTTTTTACCGCAATTTTAATGAAAACACAAAAAAGGGAACAGTCTATTCTTCTGTAATCGGTGGCAATACAGCAAGTTCAGAATTTGAATTTTTGACCGGTATGACGATGGGATTTCTGCCTTCAGGTTCTATAGCTTACATGCAATTTATACAGGAGCCAATGACTTCTATAGTTTCGTTATTGAAAGATCAAGGATATTACACAACGGCAATGCATCCTTACTACAAGTCAGGTTGGAACAGACCCCAAGTTTATAATTATTTTGGTTTTGATCAGGTTAAATTTGATCAAGATTTTGTAAATCAAGCTAAAGTTAGAAAATATATTAGTGATAAAGCTTTATTTGATGAAATTTTAATGGAACTAGATGAGGGCGAAGGAGTAGATCGCCCACAATTTATTTTTGCTGTCTCAATGCAAAATCATGGAGGCTATACAGATATTTATGATAATTTTACTCCCGACGTCAAAGTAACTTCTACTGATAGCCAAGTTTTAGATCAATATCTATCCTTAATCAAAGAAACAGATCAAAGATTACAAGAATTTATACAAACACTTAACCAAAGGCAAAGGCCAACGATTTTATTATTTTTCGGAGATCATCAACCTAATGATTATACAGTTAGCGCTCTCAAAACAGATATATCTAGTGAAGAATGGCAAGAAAAAAGACGTAAGGCCAATTACCTTTTGTGGGCAAATTATCCGCTGACAGATTTAGAAGAACAAGATTATTCGAACAATTATTTAGGTAATCTACTATTACAAGAAGCCAGAATTCCATATGATAGATGGTATGATTTTTTAACTACCGTCCAACACGAGTATCCTATAATCAATGATGCTTTTTACTATGATCAAACAGGACAAGCTACATCAATTGAAGATCAAAACTTTCCAGACAAATTAAATGATTATGCTATTTTACAATATGAATATTTGTTTGGTAAAAATTTTGAAAAAATAAGATAATTTTATTAAGTAAGCCCCTCACATTTGCTGTCAGGGGTTAGCTTTAGTTTATATTTCTTATTTGTTTTCTTTAATTTTTAAAATACAAATTAATGAAATAACAAAGACGATTGGAGCATAAACAAATAAGCTACCAAATGTGCCCGAAATATCTCGAATTATTCCATATAATATTGGACTAAAAATGCTCGCAGAAAATGAGAAAAAGTAATAATAACCGGTATAAGTACCAATCTCAGATTTTTGACCAATCTCTAAGACCATTGGCAATGAATTAATATTAATCAGAGCCCAGAAAAATCCGCCTATTAACAGCAAAATTCGAATAGCAGTTAAATTCATAACAAAAAGAATTGGGATAAAGACCGTCGATAAACCGATCAAGCCAATGATAATGGCTTTTCTACGTCCTATTTTGGTGGCAATAAAACCAGATGGAATTGCAAAAGCTACAAAAGAGACTGAGAAAAAAGCAAGGAGCATTGCGGCTGAACCTTCACTCACGCCAAGTTGGGCTACTGCAAAACTAGTAAAAAATGTCTCCACAGCATTATAACCACAAAACCAAAAGAAAATAGCAAATAATAAATAAAGCAGATTATGTCTATCTCTTTTAGATAAATTCCTAAAAATACTTAAATCTAAAGACTTATCTTTTTTAGTTTCGGACTCCAAGTTTGCTGGTTTTTTATAGGCAGGTTCTTTGACAAATACAAAAAGCACCAAAACAGCAATTAGCATCACAATGCTACCCATAGAAAAGGTAGCAGAACGTCCATAACTATCTGCAATTTTTCCGCCAATTAAAAAAGCAATAATGCTGGCCACGCCACCCATCAAATTTATGACACCATTTGCTTTTGACCAATGCTGACTAGGGGTTAAGTCTGGCATTAAAGCAACAATCGGTGCACGCCAAACTGACATGCCAAAGTTAAAAACAATTACGACAGCCATAACTGTTACAAGAGTTGGCATTCTAGGGATAAAGAAAAACAGACCGGCACATAAGGGTGCAGCAATCATAATATACGGCATCCGTTTACCAAACCTGGTATAAGTTCGATCGGACATTGCTCCAAAAAGTGGCTGAAATATTACACCAAAAATATTATCAATGGTCATAATTAAACCAATAATCGCAGTAGAAGTGATAAAATCTCTCAAGATTAATGGCATAAAGCTATTGTAAATAGACCATAACAGCGAGGAGGCGAAAAAACCTGTACCTATTAAGAAAGTTTTACCATAGTTTAATTTTTCATTATTTTGTTGATCAACTGACTGGTTGTTATCTGTTATTATATTATTTTCGGACATATTAACCCCATACAAATGAATTTATATCAATTTTTATATTTTATTCTGCTGCCATTTGACTACGAATTTCAAGAGCTACGTTTGGAACATTTGTAATCAATGCATCTACATCTATATGAAGCAATTGTTGCATTATTTCCGGTTCATCTACTGTCCAAGGACGTACCTTTATTTTTCTTTTTCTAGCATGTTTCATGTAATCTGGGATAATTAAGTTTGGATAAAAAGGATGCAAGCCAAAAACACGATTCTTTTTTGCATATTTCCAGGGCTTATAAAGACCTTCTGCATAGAGAAATGCTAGTTCTGAATTAGTGCCCAAAGACTTTAACTTCATAATTGAATAATGATTAAATGAAGAATAGATTACACGGTTCTCTAGATTATATTTGTTGACCAATGCAATTACATCTTCTTCAAGCTCAGGATAAATAACAATTGCATTTTTGAGTTCAATATTTAGTTCTAAATCTGTATTTTTAATTAGATCCAATACTTCCTCTAATAAAGGTATGTGGGTTGGCTGATCATTTTCTCTAAATGCCGCTGCATTTAGATTTTTTATTTCTGAATAATTAGATTCTGCAATTTTTTGATCTACCCCTGTCACACGTACCAGATTTTCATCATGGGTTACGATAATTTTTCCGTCTTTTGTTTTATGGATATCTAATTCGATCCCATCAGCTCCTTGTTTTATTGCTTCTTCAAAAGCAGGCATCGTATTTTCTGCAAAAGCATCTGAAGCACCTCTATGGGCAAAAATCTTAGTCATTACTTAACCTCAAGTTCTCTCACTAATTTATAAATACAAGCTAAATTGCATTTATAAAAATTCGAAATTAATAAATCC
>JAAYRJ010000237.1 GCA_012518845.1 Clostridiaceae bacterium | reverse complement strand
GCATTGATTCTAGTAATCCATAATTTTCTAAAATCACGTTTTTTCTGACGGCGATCACGGTAGGCATAAACACCAGATTTCATAACCTGTTGATTTGCTACTCGAAATACTTTGCTTTTACGACCAAAATATCCTTTTGACGCCTTTAAAACTCTTTTATGACGTCTTCTTGTTTTATATCCTCTTTTTACTCTTGGCATAAGTTAACCTCCGTTACAATTATTTATATGGAATCAAACGCTTAATGCGTTTAGCATCAGGATCACTAGCAAGAACATTTTTACGTAATTGACGTTTACGTTTGGTTGTTTTTTTCGTTAATATATGTTTTTTATATGCCTGTGCGCGTTTAACTTTGCCAGTTCCAGTTACTTTAAATCTTTTCTTGGAAGAACTATGTGTTTTTTGTTTAGCCATTTAAGCCTCCTTGTATTCTAAGAGCTGATTACAATAGCTCACTTATCTTCAGTATTATGTGAAAGATACATCACCATATGTCTACCTTCCATCTTTGGTGCACGATCAACAGTAGCTATATCGCCCAATCTTTCCAGAAAATCATCCATAACTTCAAAGCCTTGATCTTGAAAAGCCATTTCCCTGCCTCTAAAGCGAATCACGACTCTTACTCTATCTCCATTTTTCAAGAAACGAAGAGCATTCCTAACCTTGACGTTTGTATCATGTTCTTCTGTTGTTAGCTTAATTTGTACTTCTTTAAGTGAAGTGGTTTGTTGATTTTTTCTTGCTTCACGTTCACGTTTTGATTGTTCGTAAACAAATTTTCCATAATCCATCATTTTTGCTACTGCATTTTGTGGATTATTATTCATTAAGACCAAATCTAAGTCTCTTTCATAAGCCAAGTCTAAGGCTTCATCTGTCGAAACAACTCCTAGCTGTTCTCCGTTTTCATCAATTAAGCGAACTCTGTCCACATTTATCCTCTCGTTGATAATGTGTTTTTGTTTTGATTTAGCGATAAGACACCTCCTAATTTAATCGCAAAAAAAGCGGATAGACTCCGCTCCCACAATAAAAAAACATCAAGTGTTGATATTATTTTATGAACCTTTTCACTTTTCGTTAAAGGTGAGATGGAATCTACTTTTTGTCACTTGTAGAAAATAACTTAAATAATTAACTTTGTCAAGTTTTTTAAAAAACTAATTGTAAAGAATAATTTAGATCTGACTAGTATGGAAAAACACAATGCTAACCTAAAATAATAGACTAGCATTGTGTTTGCTTATTTATACTATACTCTCAGCTTTGGCTCTGGTTTCTTTATGATATATCAATTTAAACAATTCACCAACTACAAATGGGATGATTGCCAAACCAGCAATAATTAACCAGTCTCTAAGCGTAAGTGCTATTGTATTAAAGTAAACTTGTAAGATCGGAAGATATACAACAAATATCATTAGAGTGCCTGATAAAAGGACTGCCTTGTTCATGGTCGAGTTTGAGAAAAGACCAATTTGGAACACTGAATAGTGCTCAGATCTGCTCGAAAACGCTCTTAAAAGCTCAGCAAAGATTAGCGTAACAAATGCAAATGTACCTGCACCAGCTGATGGTCTAAATCCTTCTGCGGCAAAAAATTGAAAACTTGTCGCTACAACATTTGTGTTATCAATCATCACGTCTGGATAAATGTAACGACCAATTTGGAAGGCAGAAAATACAGCAATAAAAATTGCAACAGCTTGAGTAACAATAGAAGCTATCATTTCTCTATTGATAATTTTTTCATCACTTTTCCTAGGTGGATGAAGCATGATATCTTTTTCGCCTTTTTCTTGTCCCAAAGCTAATGCTGGAAAACTATCTGTGACAAGATTTAAGAAGAGAAGTTGAATTGGAGCCAGTGGTGTGAATTGAGGACCTAAAAGTAAATTTGTTATGAAAACAACCAAGATTTCGCCAACGTTACATGACAAGAGAAAGTTAACAAATTTTCTAATATTGCTATAAATAATTCTTCCCTCTTTTACTGCCGCAACTATTGTGGCAAAATTATCATCTGTTAAAATCATTTCGGATGAATTTTTTGCTACCTCTGTGCCCGTGATTCCCATGGCAACACCGATATCTGC
>JAAYRJ010000236.1 GCA_012518845.1 Clostridiaceae bacterium | reverse complement strand
CGTTTGGCGGTATGCCAAAGTAGCATCGGGAAGAATAATAAGACACCAATAATCACATATAACATTGTTTTATCCTCTTGAGTATATTTATTAGAATAATTAATGATATAAGTTAAATCTTACCAGACATCAGATCGTTTGTAAAAACATATTGAACAAATTTACTTAAATAAAAAATAATGTTTTCGTATTTTATTATACAAAAACGCAGTTGGATGATTTGATAATATGTGAATTATTATTGTGATGTTGTTTGTTGATACAGAATAAATGTCTTGTTATTCTTGTTATTAATGAAAGTGTATATAGGCTATAATAATAATTAACTTGCTTAATGATAGTAATAATATTTCAAAGTATTCGCGAGATAATTCTGGAAAATAAATAGAAAAAGGGATCCTATGAGAGAATATCCACATTTAATAGATAATAGACGAAAAAGTCTTGGTGATGTTCTGAATGAAGTTGCCATAAATTACAAAAATTTAAGTATTGCTACAGGTTATTGGGATATCGAAGGAACTTTACAAATAATTGAAAGTATTAAGAATTATGATTCAGTTCGACTGTTAATTGGTAAAGAACCTTTAGCGCATAGATTACAACAAAAATTCAACATAGATCCTGACTCTCCACAAAATATTTTTCCGGACACGGATATAGAACATGATTTAGAAAATTATTCTGATAGTTTTAAAATAAATAAGTTAAGAGAAACTGCAAAAATAATATCAGAAATGATCAAAGATGGTAAATTGCAGGTTAGAATATTTAGAAAACCACGTTTACATGCGAAAGCATATATTTTTGGGAAAGATACTGATGATACTGGGGTGGGTATTCTTGGTTCCTCAAATTTTACTAAAGCTGGTTTAACAAGTAATGCAGAACTAAATAGTTTAGTAGACGATACTCATTTGGTACTATATGCTCCTAAAACTAAAACTCAACCACATTCTTACTTGTCGTGGTTTGATGAAATGTGGAACGACGAAGAAGCGTTAGAATGGACTGGACAATTTAGCGAAATAATAGCTGAAAGTCCATTAGGTGATCTAACATATGGCCCATATGATGTTTACATTAAAACGTTGATGGAGTTGTTTCCTGAAGAGTTGATTGAACCTTGCCCTTTTACAAAAGATGTTTCTGATTATTTGCATCCGTTCCAAAATCAGAATGCCTTAGCTCTAAGAAGAAAGCTTTTTACAAATGGTGTTGCTATGCTATCAGATTCTGTTGGTTTAGGAAAAACGGTAACCTCTGCCGCAGTTATTGACCAATATATAAAGGAAGAAAAAGATAACATCGTTTTAATATTACCTGCATCTTTAAAACAACAATGGATTGATGAACTAGCTAGTGAACCATGGGACTTAGCTGAATATAAAGATTACAATTTAGTAACCCAGCAAAATATAAGAGAGTTGAATGAACTAAAAGATATATACGTAGAAAAAAGTGCAAAACAAAAAGATGTCGATTTGTTTGTAATAGATGAGGCTCATAATTTAAGAAATCAGAATAGTGAAAGATATAGAATTATTTTAGAGTTATTACAAGCAAATCCGAACTCCCATGTTCTTTTGCTAACAGCAACACCGGTTAATAACTCTTTAATGGATTTTGCTTATCAAATTCAACTAGCATCAAAAGGAGATTTAGTTTCAAGGAATGTTCGTCTAAAGCGGAGGAATAGTGATACTGTATTAAATGTCGATTTTTTTGAAGCTCTGCGAAGAATACAAAGTGAAGCAACTCGTTACCAAAAACAAGGTAAAGAATACGATTGGAATTTTCATAAAAGTACATTGATCAGTGGACTGAGGCATTATTTAGTAAGATCAACAAGACAAGGTGTTATTAGAAGAAATGCTATGAAAAAAGTTGAAGAGCAAGAAAAAATATTTCCCGAATCTAAAGTTAAGCAAATTATTTATAAATATACAGATGAACAACTAGAATACATCAATAAGATTATTGAAAAAAACATTGAGTCAGTCTTTGAAGGAATAGATCCCCGTCTAATTAATCTTGATATAACTTCAAATATTACCCAGATTAATTCTCATCCGTTAGATCTTGTAAAAGATATTCATGAAAAACAAATAAATGCTGAATACGAAAGCATCTCTAAACAATATAATATAGATGAAGATACTTCAAGAGAAAACATTCTAACAAATAATAACAAAAAGTTTTCGGTTATTTCAATTATTTTTCAAATAATTAATTTGCTTGGTTTTTCTCCTTACCGTTTAGATTTATATGAGAATAGATACTTTAATAAATCTATAGAAGGCATTCGGAGTTATGGTGTTGAAAGTAAACAAGCCAGAAAAATTCAAATGCAAATGACAATTCATAATATGTTGCAAACTACGTGGTTAAAGCGTCTTGAATCTTCAACTGAAACGTTAAAGAAAAGCATGGAGTACTATCTTGATAGAATATATATCGTTAATAAGTGGTTAAACGAGGGATATTTGGTTGGAGTAACAGACGCGAACATTTTGGAATCTGAATATGGTGACTCTGTCGAAGAAGCTTTTGAGGATTATAATGAATATTTAAAAGAATTCGCTCTTGCAATAAAAACAGGCAAAGAATCTTCTGTTGAGAAGAGAGGAATTGAGTATAAACCCGCAGATAGTGATAAATACAATATTTCTCAGTTACATATGGATTTTAAACGTGATGTCAAAATTACAAATGTATTAATTGAACTGTTATCAGAGCTCAGTAAACCAGAAAGTAACACTAAGTTAATAGAATTTGCTAAAGGCTTGAAAAAGGTTGTGAGTGGTGGAGAGTATGGTGGAAAGGCTTTAATCTTTAGTTTTTTCTCGGACACAATAAATTATCTAAAAGATAATTTGCCTAAACTATTAGAAGATGAAATTGAAGATTTTAATGAAAAAGCCCTGTTTGTTACTGGACAAATGGGGGATCCTAAAAAAGCATCAAGACTATTTTCTCCTAAAAGCCAAAAATATAAACTTAAAAAAGATGAAATAGAGGTTAATTATCTTTTTGCTACTGATGTATTATCTGAAGGACAAAATTTGCAAGATGCTGCGATACTTGTTAACTACGATTTACATTGGAACCCAGTAAGAATGATTCAGAGAAATGGAAGGATTAATAGACTAGGATCAACTTTTGAAGAAGTTTTAATTGTAAATTCAAGGCCGCATGATGATTTGGAAATGTATCTAAATCTATTAAAGCGATTAGAATCAAAAATAAGTGCTATTGGTAGTACTGTTGGAACAGACCAAAGTGTATTAGGAGAACGAATAAAGCCTCGTGAATTTACTGATAGATTAGAAGAAAGTTATGTTGAATATTCTACTGATAGCTTTGGTATCTATGATACTGATTCAGATAAAGCTACTATAGCATGGCAACAAATAGAGGGTGAAAAAGATCTATTCGATTGGTCTGATAAATATTCTTTAGAGTTGAGAAGCTTTATAGATGCTAACAAAGATAATTTGAATGAAATCGAGCGTATCAAATCTATTCCTATAGGAAAATGGAACTATCTTCCGGAATCAAATAAGGAGTATATGGTTCCTGGTGAAATTATTGGATTATATAAAACAGATGGTGTTTATACAGCAACGAATGAAATTGTCCAAGATTTATCATTTGTTCGTATAAACAAGTCATATGAACAAAGAGGACCATTCTCAAATATAATTGCTGAATATATATCTGAAGAATTTGCGTTGGAAAGAATAAAAACAGAACCAACTGATAATAAACGAAAGTTTGATTTGATAGAAATAGATAGGACAGAGTACTATCAAAAAGGACTTATAGAGGTAGACTATTCTTCCAATAGGAAAAAAAGATATTATGAAATAAAACCAGCAGGTGACGGTGCCTTGCATTTATTAAATCAGCATTTGAATATTTCTGATATTCAAGGTGTTATCAGTAGTGGAATAACTCGTTCAAATGAGAAAAAAGAATTTGAAAAGATTGTTAGATTAGTGAACAATGAATGGAAAGAGTTTAAACAATTGAATTTGTCTACTCTCAATCGTTTTCAAAAACTTGTTTCATTATTAAATGAAAAAACAAAAAAAGAATATGAACAAAATGAAATAAAAGGAGTTTTATTTTATGCAAGTCCTGAATAGGATAGATAGTCTAGTTCGGAAACTATATTTGGAAAAAGACAGATGGATATCTTTAGCAATAGCAATAGATTTAGCCAGTGAAATAATGAAAGGAATTCTTCCTGATCATTCTAATTGGCATAATACTTTAACTTATAATGCACAAATAACAGGAGAGTTACCAAGAACCTTACCTCAAAACATTTATGAAAATCTTAAACAGCACACGTGGTTTCATGAACATCCAAATGCTGGATCAGCAAAAGTTGCATTGGTGCATTTTGAAGAAGATAACTGTGATTTGACGAGTAATTTTTTCTGGTTTAATGATTCAGCTCATAAAACTAAAATTTCAACAGCTGTACATTATACTCATAATTGGGAAGATTCTGAATTAATGCAGGAATCGAACAATAAAGTTGGAATAGATTTTTTCTTAACTAAAGATACTAAAAAACTACTTATGGTAGTTTCAAATAATCAAAACTTAAGAGTTTTAGAACTTTCTGAAAAACTGAGTAATACTCAAAAACAAATATTTGAAAATAATTTGTTTAAGATATTTGACGATATTACTGAGAATGAAAATCAATTAATAATTCACAGTAGGCTATGGGATGCATTACAACTAAGTGAAGTTAATAAGAAGTTCTATCAAGGCATAGTTAGTTTCTTTAAAATATTAACTGATTCGTTAAAAGAAAAAAATAATAAAAGTGGGTTAGAAGCAAAACAGTTTTCTTCACGTTTGTTAGGTAGACTTTTGTTTGTATGGTTTTTGCGAAAAGCCAATTTGATAAATGATGATTATGGATATTTCAATGCGACAAGTGATTCATCTGATTATTATAGTCGAAAATTAAAGGTATTATTTTTTGAAACTTTAAATACAACTATTGATAAAAGGCGACATTCTGATAAATCGACTCCTTATTTGAATGGAGGTTTGTTTGAAGAAAAAAAAGAAGACTATCCTTTTGAAGTTTTAACATTTCCTGACGACTTTTTTGTTGAATTATTTGATCATTTTAATTCTTTTAATTTTACAACAGATGAGTCAAGTCCTGATTATGAGATTATTGCGGTTGATCCTGAAATGTTAGGTCAAATTTTCGAATCGCTATTAGCTAATGAAATAGATGAAAGTGGTGATAATGAACGTTCCAAAACTGGTGCCTTTTATACTCCAAAAGTAATTGTTTCATATATGTGTAAAGAAGCTTTACGTCAATATTTATACCGACAAATTGACAATTCAACATTTAACTCAGGAATCGATAAGCTTTTGGACATATCTGATAGTGAGTATATGAAAGAAAAAAGCACATCTGCTTTTGAACCGTGGGGTATAAATACAAAAACTGTGCTTCCAAAAATTACTTCTGCCTTAGAACATATTAAGATAATTGATCCAGCAGTTGGATCAGGAGCATATCCTTTAGGTATGATGCAAGTTTTAGCTAGTGTATATGAACGCATACTACCTGTTAACAAGTATGATGCGTACAGAATTAAACTTTCTATAATAGAAAACAACCTATATGGTGTAGATATCAATCCTATGGCAATAGAAATAGCTCGTTTGCGTACGTGGCTTTCTTTAATTATAGAAGATTTGAATACTGAATTTATTGAACCCTTGCCAAATTTGGATTTTAAATTTGTAAGTGCTGACTCTTTGATAGAATTAGATAAAGTTCAATCACTTAATTATGATCAAAATCTGGATGATAAATTAGATAAGATCAGAAAAAAATATTTCAACGCTAGAAAAATTGAAAGTAAAGAAAGATATAAATCTGAATACTATAATATCACTCAACAAGAAGGAATGTCTGATGACCTTAGAACAAGCCAATTGAGATCTTTTGATCCATTTAATAATGGTTCTGTTGCTGAATTCTATGACAGCAAATATATGTTTGGAATCAGCGATGGTTTTGATATTGTGATTGCGAATCCGCCATATAGAAATTTCCAAAGTATGGAAGAGGAAAAACGCGAACTTTTTAAAACTTTGGGTTATAAAACCTATAGAGCAAGAGGGGATATATATACTTTATTCTATGAACATGGGATAAACTTGTTGAAAAAAGGAGGTATTCTTACTTTTATTACATCTAATAAATGGATGAGAGCAGGATACGGTAATCCATTGAGAAATTATTTTGTTGAATTTACAAATCCAATTCAACTTATTGACTTGGGTGAGGATATTTTTGATAGCGCAGAAGTTGATACGAATATTTTAATAGTTGAAAAAGAAGATAATACAGATAGCCTCAGAGCTGTAACGATTAATAATCAAGAAAACTTTGTTGAAGAAGTAAACAATAATAGCATAACTCAAATTTATAAAAAAAATGATCCTTGGACAATCTTATCTCCTATTGAACAATCAATAAAAAACAAAATAGAATCTGTAGGAGTACCATTGAAAGATTGGGATGTTTCAATAAACAGGGGCTTAATAACAGGACTCAACGAGGCTTTTATTATTTCAAAAGAAAAACGAGACGAACTTATATCAGAAGATTCGAAGTCTGCTGAAATTATTCGACCGATTTTGCGCGGTAGAGATATTGATAGATATTCATATAATTTTCAAGACGTATACATAATTCTGGCTTATTACGGAATTTATAAAACAATGAAGTCTAAATATCCTGCTATTTATAAACATTTAAAAAAGTTTGAACAAAAGTTAAAAAAACGTGGGCAAGTAAAACCAACTTCATCAAACAATAGCACAGCAGATTATCCTGGACAACATCATTGGTTAGAGTTAGACAACAACCCCAGTTTAGAAAAATTGGACGATTTTAATAAACCATTGATTGCATGGCAAAGAATTACAAATAAAAATAAATTTTGTGAAACAACTCCTGGAATGGTTACTCTTGACAGCATGGCATATATGAAAATAACGGACAAACAAAAAAAATGGATTCTGGCAGTACTAAATTCAACATTAATTTATTATTGGTTAAGATGGAACGTACATCAATATGGCTCAACAGGATTTAGATTATCTAATCAATATGTTGAAAAAATTCCTATACCGATTATAGATGAATCAAAATTACTATCTATTAACAATTTTATTAATAATAGAAATTATAAAAAATTAGATTTACTTGTTTTTGAAATTTTCGGATTATCCGATGAAGAAATCCTATTTATCTGTCAATGATCTTTTTATGTATAAATGATATAATTTTTTGTGCATATTCAACACAAGATAATTATTTCGAATAATTATATATTTTTTAATAAATAATTGTATTCCTCTACTGTTAATGAATATAAATTACAAAGAACTGTTTCTATTTTTTCGAAATAATCATTGCAATTATTAAAATCATTGAGTTTTAAGTCTGCAAATATTTTTTTAAAAAATACATGATTCTCAGAAGTCAGTTTTGGCATAAATAAATTCAACAAATAACTTTTTTTGTATCTTACTCCACGAGAACCAAGCCCTCCACCCGCATAAAACGTTTTGAAAATTGCGTATGATATTTTAGAATTTAAAATTACTACTAATGATTCTAAATTTGTTCCTGATAGTACAAAAGCAGTTGCTTCTGGAAATAGTGTTAAACTCTCATCTAACACAAAACGGGGCTTTGTAACAATTTCGCTATAAAGAATTTTCGGTTTATACAAATAGTCCTATTTAAATATACTTGAGTTATTATCTGACTCAAATTAATGATGTTGATAAGCGAAATCTGTCGCCTATTAATCTTGCCTTATTATGTTTATATAATTTCGTCTTATTCTTATATTACTTAGCTAACTTCCTATTATTTTTCAATGTACTCAGACTAAATGATTGCGTTTTTTATACAAACTAAAATAATATTTTATTCTTGAATATCTTAGATAAAGCCCTTATAGTTGGTGTAAATTAAAAAAGTGAGTCATGCCCACTCTTTGCTACAATGGTTTTGAAGAAAAATCAAAGTAAGGAGCAGAACATGACTCAACTTAATATTACACTAAATG
>JAAYRJ010000235.1 GCA_012518845.1 Clostridiaceae bacterium | reverse complement strand
TCAAACGCAGGTGTTGTCCGCGCCGGTTCATTGGATGAACTAAGTGTCGAAGATTTTAATTTTGTTACATCCATTAACTATAACGCTTATTTTATTGTGACCAAATACAGTCAAAAAATTATGAAAATGCAACATGAGATTAATCCTGATTATTGGATGGACATTATTCAAATCAATTCTAAATCTGGTTTAGTCGGCAGCAAAAACAACTTTGCATATGCTGGCAGTAAATTTGGTGGTATTGGTTTAACCCAAAGTTTTGCTTTAGAATTAGCCGATTATCATATAAAGGTAAATGCAATTTGTCCAGGCAATAATTTAGATGGTCCACTCTGGTCTGATCCTGTAAACGGTCTTTATGTGCAATATTTAAACTCTGGTAAAGTAAAAGGTGCTAAAACTGTTGAAGATGTACGTGAATTCTATCTAAGTAAAGTGCCAATGCATAAAGGAGTTGTACCTAGTGATTTAGGTAAGGCAGTTTGTTATTTGGTGGAACAAGAAAATGAAACAGGTCAGGCACTACCGGTATCCGGTGGTCAAGAAATGTTGAATTAATCCATAAATCTGCTAATTGTACCAATTAAAAAACCTGGAGAGATTTTTCTCCAGGTTTTTTATAGGAATCAGATTAACACAATTCTGATAAATTTCTGATAAAACTATATATTAGTCGTATAAGTTTTGAGCAATTTCTTCGGATTCAATGTTTTCAGCTGTATAGAATTGAGCACCAGTATCTGTGTCTTCTACTGCAGTTCCGTTAGAAACATCAAACATTAATTTAGCAGTAATTTCACCAATAGCGACCGGAGCTTGTGTTACAGCACCATACATAACGCCTGATGAAACATTTTCTTTAATAACAGAGCCTGAGTCAAAACCGACCGCAATTACATCGTCATCACCAGAGCCAATAACATTGATTGTTGTACTTGCAGAAATGATACCTTCCGCTGCAACTTGGTTTGAACCAAAAATACCAATTAAATTAGCTTCATTCAGTAATACACCTGCTTCTGTAGCACAAAGTTCTACGGTAGTTTGAGCAGGAACTCTTACATCAATGATAACATCTGCATCTGCTTCGCTAGCTGCTGTTGGGTCTTTACTATCTGCAACATATTTTTCGTTACCGACCACAAATACTGTTAAGCCAGCTTCGTCTAGTAAATCGATAATTGTGTCAATAAAGCCTAAACCTCTACTTACAACAGATTCTGATGTTGAGTCTTGAGCAACAAGACCAATAACTTTACCTGCTTCGACTCTATCTTTTATTTTGTCATATAGACCTTCAGCTGCAATACCACCAGCTATATAATTGTCAGTAGAAGCGTTTGCATAAATTGCACCCTCTGGAGCATTTGGAACGCCTGAGTCAAATCCGATAATAGGGATACCTTGAGATTGAGCTGTAGAAATTGGATCTATCAAAGCATCTGTATCTATAGCAGCTAAACCTAAAGCATCTGGTTGATCATTTACAGCAGATTCAAATTGTTGTTTTTGAACAGCTGTGTCAGATTCTGAATCAGGTCCAATGAATTGGTAGTCAATAGAAACGCCATGCTCAGATTCTAATTCTTCTACTCCTGCTTGGAATCCCTTATATACTGCTTGCCAATATGTAGATTGAAAACCTTTTGATACTACTCTAAAAACGTATGAATCTTTGATTTCACCAGCTTCTTCTGCCTCTTCAGCTTCTTCTGCTGGTTCTTCTTCTGCAGGTTCTTCTTCAGCAGCTTCTGTTTCTTCTGCTACCTCGTCTACTTCTTCTGTTTCACCATCGCCGCCACATGCTGCAACTAAGCCTAACACCATGACAAGCGATAATAACAATGCTAAAATCTTTTTCATTTTCCCTCCTGTTTTATAACATTATTTTGTCATTCTTTTTTTGATTCCTATATTTAATCAACCTTTTATACCTAACACTAAAAGTTAAATTCCAGGTCTCATACAAAATTAATTGTTCTTCTCCCTAATCATATCAACTGCTACTGCTAACATCAATATAGCACCCGTGATAATTTGTTGAGCATTTGCTTGTAAACCAACATGAGGAAGCCCGGTTTTTAATAATGAAATTAAAATTACACCAATGGCAGCCCCAACAATAGTTCCTTTTCCTCCTGTAGTAGAAACACCACCAATGATTGCTCCACCTATCGCATCGAGTTCAAAGCCTGCACCTGTTCCAGGAGTAATTGTTGTAAATGTCCAACCATATGCCAAGGCAGCTAATCCAGTAAAGAAACCAGATATCGCATATACGATGACTTGGTATTTTAACACATTTACGCCAGAAAGCGAAAGTGCCGTACGATTAGAGCCTATTCCAATAGTATAACGCCCCACCTTCGTGTGTTTTAATACAAAAGTCATAATACCAATGATTATGATCATCCAAATTACTCCAATTGGAATAATTAATCCATCTTCAGTTTGATAACGTAAAACACTTCGAATCCAATCGCCGTCGCTTCCCTGACTTGGCCAAACACCTGTTAGACCTCCAGGAATAATAGATCCTAATCCCCTTAAAATCATCGACATTGACAAAGTAGCTATAAAAGGTGGAACGTGGTATTTGGCGATCATCAATCCATTAAAAGCACCGGAAATGATACCCATAATAGGTGCTGCAATAATTGCAACCCATAACGGAAGTCCAGCATGATTAAACATATAGCTACTAATAATAGAAAAGCAAACAAGACCAGTCCCTGTAGATAGATCAACACCCCCTGTGATCAAAGGGAAAGTAACTCCGATAGCGAGTAACAGGATGTAATACATGTAGCTAAAAAGAGTAACAACTGTAGAATATTGCCTAAAACTCGGACTAAATATAGAAAAAAGAACTGATAATGCAATAATGACACCAATAACAACTGTGTTTTGTGAAATGTTTTTTGTTTTTTTCATAATTAATCCCTCTTTGTAGCAAGATGCATAATTTTTTCTTGCGTTGCTTCTTCTATAGATAATTCTCCAGTTTTTCTGCCTTCACACATGACAACTATCCGATCGCTCATTCTTAAAATTTCTGTTAATTCAGAAGATATCATTATGATTGATTTACCTTCGTTTACTAGATCATTCATTAGTTCATAGATCTCTTGTTTTGCTCCAACATCTATACCACGAGTAGGCTCATCAAAGATTAATATATCTGAGTTAGCTATGAGCCACTTTGCTACAACAACTTTTTGCTGATTTCCACCGGACAAATTTTCTACAAATTGACTGACTCCTGGTGTTCTAATGTTCAATGAAACTACATGTTCACTAGCAATTTTTCTTTCAAGCTTTTCATTAATAACAGAATTCGATACAAAATCATCCAACGAAGCTAAACTCATGTTTTCGTAAAGATTTTTCTCTAACATTAAACCAAATCTTTTTCTATCTTCAGACAAGTAACCAATACCTAAGGTTACAGCATCTGTTGGGTTTTCTATTTCCACTTCTTTCCCATTTAAAATAATGCTTCCTGAGTCTTTTTTATCCGCTCCAAAGATAACTCTTGCAGTTTCTGTTCTTCCTGCACCCATCAGGCCAGAGAAACCAAGAATTTCACCTTTCTTTAAATTAAAACTTACATCTTTGACACGGTTTCCTTGATTTAAATTCTTGACCTCTAAAACGGTTTCAGCATCAGCAGGAACATTACTAAATTGCTTTGGTTCTTCAAAAATCGTCCTACCAACCATCATATTGATGATTTCATCTTTTGTGGATTCTTCGGTGATTATTGTACCTACATACTCACCATCTCTCAAAACTGTTACTCGATCAGTAATTTGTTCAATTTCATCCATTCGATGAGAGATATACACCATACCAATACCTCTATCTCTCAATCTACGAATAATGTTGAACAAGTGTTGAATTTCGTGTTCCGTTAAGGCGGCAGTTGGTTCATCAAAGACAATGATTTTAGCATCAAAAGAAATAGCTTTGGCTATTTCACACAACTGTTGACTGCCAACAGTCAGATTTCCCATATTTTCTTTTGGATCAATCTCTATCTCAAAGAGATCAAAAAGCTTTTTAGCCTCTTCATTCATCTTTTGATCATCAATCATTAAACCGTTCTTAAATTCTCGTCCTACGAAAATATTTTGAGCTACAGTAAGATGATTAACCATCTGTAACTCTTGGTGAACTATAACAATCCCTGCATCTTGTGCTGCCTTCGGATTAGAAAATTCAATTTCTTCACCATTATAAATAATAGTTCCCGAATCTCTTTTGTAGATTCCAGTAAGAATCTTCATTAAAGTAGATTTTCCAGCCCCATTCTCACCCATCAAGGCAAGAACTTCACCTGCTCTTATTTCTAGGTCAACGTCACTTAAGGCTTTTACCCCAGGAAACTGCTTGTTAATATTTTTCATTGTTAAAATTACATCACTCATAGTGTCCCTCAACTATCCTAGTTAGTATCCAACTTGTATCCAGCTATTTAACCCAATTATTACACACTCTTTATATTCTTTTTTGAGTCAATAATAACAGCAATCAAAACGATTAAACCTGTCAAAACATATTGGTAAGAAATAGAAAATCCTAGGGCTAAAATACCTTCTTGTAAAAGTGCTATAATCAATGCACCTATAAATGTCCCAAAGATTGAGGCTTTTCCACCAGCCATAGACGTACCACCCATGACACAAGCAGCAATCGCTTCATTATTAAAGGCATCACCTAGACCGGGCTGAACCGTAGCATAGGCACCTACATAAAATATTGAAGCCACACCTGCTAGCAAGCCACAAATAACAAATGCTAACATTTCCCATTTTTTTGTTGATACCCCAGATAGACGTACAGCCTCTTTGTTTGAACCTAAGCATAAAATGTATCTTCCTGGCTTTGTTCTAAACAAAAAGAAACCACAAATCAATGCCGTAACCATCAGTAAAATTAACCCCGTAGGTACCGACCCAAATTTTATTAAATTTCTAAACCAAGAATTAGGTTCGCCTCTTGGTGGCCAAGTCACAGATTGTGTTCTGGTAAAGACTGAGCCAAGTCCCTTTGCAATCTGCATACTCGCCATAGAAGTAACAAAGGAAGGTAGAAATCTGTAAGCTACCATGTAACCATTCAAAATTCCAAAAAGAAGACCTACCACGCAAGCTATTATTAAACAAAGCCATAAAGGCAGTTTATAATAAACTAAACATTGACCTGCGATTAAAGCTGATGCGAACATCACTGGCCCGATCGAGAAATCAATCCCACCGGTTGAAATAACAAACGTTACGCCTAGTGCCAAAAAGCCGATAAAATAAGCATAGTTCAATGCGCTAAGAATACGACTAAACTGAAAAAAGTTTGAGCCTGGTTTGAAGATTGGTGTTAATATCCCAAAAAGGAGATAAATAACAACTAAAACAATCAATAAACCGAACTTGTTAAAATCAACAACACTTTTTTGTTTTAATTTGTTTTTCATCTTTACTCTCCATACACTTTTTATGGATTTTTAACATTTAAAGTATAAATATGTCAATCCATATTTCCATTCTACACAAAAACAGGAATAAACACCAACAATGATTTTAAATTTTCAAGGCAATTTGTTCTTATAATAATTAAGGAAAAAATTTGCTGCCTTATTCCAAATATTTAAAACATCTTTTTTGTTTTCTAACAGTTCTGAAATACCATCTGACATTTGAAAAATATCATTTTCTATCTTTTCATAAGCACGAAGATGTTTATCTGTCACCTTCCTTTTTGAAGAAAAACTATTATCTATAGTTTTACTGTATCTTAAAAAAGTATTCACAAATTCAAAAAACAAATATTTTTTCTTGTTTTGCTCTTCATAAACAAAATCATCTAAGACAAGTTCGTCAAAAACCAAATATTCATCAGATTTGACCAAATATTTGATAATTGGCTTAGTCTTTAACCTATATAGTTGCATCAGGTGGACACAGTTCCATAAAAATTTATCTTTAGAAATTTTCTCTGAGTTGCCATGTCTTTTATGAAATAGGTCAACAATAATTTGATAATCTGAATCAGAAAAACATTCGATGAAATCACTTGAATGAAGAATTTCTCGACGTTTTTCTGGTTCATGCTCTAAATAGTATTCAAGTATTTGAACATCCTCGAAACTATGATCCATAACCATTCCATCCGGGAATTGTACCATCAATGTCCCATAGATCTCGCCAATCGGTTGCTCCCTCCCATAGGAAAACATGACCTTTAATTAAGCGATTATCTCTTTCAACACTACGGATGTCATCAAATTCACGCGGTGTGAGTAAATCTTCTGTGACGCATTTTAAGTTTGCTAAATAATTCTTCCTTTTTGAAGATAAAGGAATTGGGATTTGTCCTCTTTGAACTGCCCATTTTAAGCAAATAGAAGATGGATGAACATTATATTTGTTAGCTAATCTTTCAATAACAGGATGGTCCCAATCGGAGTAATCATCTTCAGTTTTATCTCTTTCAGGACGATTAGGACTACCTAAAGGAGCGTAACCTACAGGTTGAATATCATTATCTAAGGAATATTGAAATAATTCCCCTTGTTGGAAACGAGGATGTAATTCCATTTCGTTTAAAGCTGGTTTAATTTTGGCATCTCTGAGAATCAATTTAAGTTTTGGAATCGTGACATTAGAGACACCAAGATTTCTAACCAACCCTTTTTCGACTAAGTCCTCCATAGCTCTCCATGTTTCCATAAATTCTTCATGAGAATATGGTCTACTATTTTTGTCGCGATCGCTAATATCGGCAAAAGCTTCATGATGGTTTCTAAATGGCCAATGCACAAAATAAGCATCCAGATATTCACAATTCAGGTCTTTAATACTTTGAACACAAGAATTATAGACATCTTTAGGATCATGGTGATTATTCCATACCTTTGAAATTATAAATAGCTCTTCGCGACTCAAACCTTCATCTAGAGCTTCTTTAATAACATCACCGATTAATTTCTCATTGTCGTATACTTCAGCACAATCAATTAAACGATAACCAACTCGTAAACCTCCTCTGACTGATTCTGCCAATTCTTCAGCAGAGTATCGATCAGATCCAAAAGTACCCATACCGATACCAGGTATTTTATCTCCAGTATTTAGTGTACGATATGGTATTTTTGAAATATCAACAGCGTCATCATCCATTATAAATGTTTTTGTCATTTCCACTCTCCTTTATAAACTTAACCTTTTGTTTTTTAGTCTATTGACATGATCAATATTTCGATCTTTATTTAATTGAAAAAAATTTTGTTTTGTTCATACAATCTAGAATATTTTTCTTCGTATACTTGTTGGTAAATTTTAGCTTTGTTGGGGTCAGGTTCAATAATTTGTCCTTCTTTTTTTGTTAAGATGGCATGGACTGCTTCCTCCACACTGGAAAAAATACCACAGCCAACACCTGCCATCATAGCAGCACCAATACAGGCTTGCTCAGCTTGAGAATTGACTTGGACTTTTACATTTAAGATGTTAGATAAAATCTCAAGCCAGACAGGACTATTTGTAATACCACCTGAAACGAGTAGGGTTTCAGTCTTACCATAAAGCTCATCCAAAATACCCAATCCTTCTTTCATTTCAAAACAGACACCCTCTAGGATAGCACGAACAAAATGTTCTTTTTTATGTTTAAATGAAAAACCCTGAAAGACTCCCCGAGTCATTGGGTCCAGATGAGGAGTTCTTTCTCCCATCATCGCAGGGAAAAATAGGATTCCTTCACTTGCTATCGGTACTGTTGCTGCCATATTACTTAGGTCCGTATAACTGGCATCGGGCAAAAAAGTATTTCTAAACCAAGTCAAAGTTGAACCTGCACTGAGAATCGCCGCCATAGAAAACCAAACATCAGGAAGCACATGAGTATAAGTTTGCGTATTCAGCTTAGGGTTAAACTTAGGAGAATCAGTAAGATGAATAATTTGGCCGCTGGTTCCAATCGTAAGCATCCTATCACCAGCCTTGTAGAGACCGTTACCTACAGATTGCATAGATTGATCTCCGCCTCCATATACTACTGGGATACCTTCAACTAAACCTAGCTCTTCTGAAACTTCTTTCTGCAAAAATCCTGAAATTTCATAAGGAACGTGGTCAGGATCAGGAAAAATATGCTCATCTATACCAATCTCTCTTAAAAAGTCAGTACACCACGTCTGTTGTTTGACATCATAAGCCAAAGTAGCCGCTGCATCAGTTCTCTCTGTGGCTATTTCCCCAGTTAATTTATAGCGAATGTAATCTTTAGGACATAGTACATAATTAATATTATGATAAATCTCGGGATACTCTTCTTTCAACCATAGCAAAGAAATTAGCTGCATACCTGGAAAAACTGGATTGAACAATTTCTTTTGGAAGTGCGTATCTTTAACAATTGCTTTTACTTGCTCTGCTTGCTTAGAACTTCTCATATCGCAGTGTAAGATTGATTTGAATAAAACATCGGCTGATGAGTCAAGAGGGATCATCCCATGCATCTGACCAGAAAAACCAATTCCTTTGATATCACTTGCATCGAAACTTTCCGTTTTTAAATTTTCCCTTACTGTATGTACTAAGGCTGCCCACCAATCATCAGGATTTTGCTCTGCATAACCGAGCTCGGGAGATTCAAAAGTATAAGCTTTGCTTGATACCGCTAGAATCTCTCCTGTTTCATTAATTACTGTAGTTTTTAGACTTGACGTGCCAATGTCAATCCCCATTAAACAATTCATTTTCTATTCACCTTTTGACAATTAACAAATCGTCGATGCTAAATCGAGACGCTTAATAATATCTTGTTGGATCGAAGAAGATAGGTCTAAAAAGTTCACAAAAGTTCCATGTATTCTCATTATATAAACACCACTTGGTGCATAGACTTCTGGTTCTGCTAAGACCTTTCTTAAAGTTTCTGGTGTTGTAACATTAACATAAAGATAGAAGGGAGCAATATTATCCTCTTCCGTTGAAAAGAAGAGCGGTCTCATAACCTTATTTTTATACTCTATTCCTTTGTCTTCGTATGTTTTGCCAACGAAATTTTTAGGGTTCAAGCCGAAGTGAATAGCTACCCCACCTTCCATTAAATCATAAGGTAATTTTTTCATTGATTCAATCCGAAAACCAAGACCATGGTTAGCCTCTCCGAATAATGGATCAACACCATAATTGAGCTGTTCCCTTGCTTTTCTACCATTTGGTAAAGCACCAACTTGATAACCATATAAGAGATGAGTTGATGGTGTAGAAAAATCAGGTCTAAAAGAATTACCTAAATAATTTTTTTGGTATCTAACTAAATTTGAAACTTTGGTAGCTAATTTCACAGCTTCTTGGTCTGCACGGTCATCGCAATTACCAAACTTTGGAGCTGTATCTAAAAATTGATGTAAACTGTCAAAATCTTCAAAATTATTTCTTAAGGCTTCTAAGAGATTTTCCGCATCTTCTGGTCTTTGTTCAATTAAATCGTCAATTGCGATAAATGAGTCTGAAACAACAGAAAGTCCATGTATTAAACATCCACTGGCATTATACTTACTACCTTGTTCTTCTGGATCACGCATGTCTATACCAGACTCCATGCCACCCATCGCTGTTGATAAGAAAGGAACAGCTTGGTGAGACAAAGCTACTGAAGCTCTGTTTCCCATTCCTGTCATGATTGGCACAATTTCTTCCAAATTGTTATAAAATCCTTTTCTAGCATCTTTTAAGACTTCTAGGGCAGAATCATGCCTCATGCCTAATTCTGCATATCCTTTGCCTAATTTTTCACCTGAAAGTGTTGAGTAGCCATTATTCAAAGTAATTTCTAGAATTTTTGCCAGATTTAACCATGTATTGGTTGTATTACCATTATCTTTACCCATGATTAAAGGTTCTTGACAACCTGCAACTGAATAATCGGGCAAATCAGCTTCTTCTATACCGTGTTTATTCAATAATGGAAAGAGAGCATCATCATTAAAGAAAGATGGAGTTAAGCTGCCTGGGCTGAATAAGAACCTTCCTAAATCTTGATAGAGCTCATCTGGTGTATTTTTATGTAACTTTACTGATAAAATTGGTTGTGGTAGATTCATTTCAAAATAGGCATCTAAAATAGAATAAGTCATGGGATTGGTAAGATCATTGCCGTTAAGATCTCTACCACTCAAAATTAGATTTTGAGAAATGGCCCAACTTCTATCCCCTACATTGAAGAACACAAGGAAATGCTCGAATAATTTTGCAGCTGTTTCACGATCTGTATTTTTCATTTGTCTGTAAGGTTCAAATATACGATCAACATTACCTAAGGAAAAAGCATAGGGGTTAGTCACTTGTTCTAGGCACATACATTGCCATGCTAGTAGCATTAATTGTAAAGCCTGATAAAGATCTTGAGCTCCATTATGAACTGCTAGTTGTAGTGTTTCTACAATCAATTCATATTTTTCTTTTTCTTTGCCTATAGATTTTTCTGCTAAATCAGCCGCAATTTCACAATATCTTTCAGCTAAAATAAGATAAGACTCAAGAGCAATAATCATTGCTTCATAATTATCTTTTTTCTTGGCAGAATCTGTAAGTTTTTGTTTTTCTCTAGCATCTTCAATTAAATAATTTACGCCATGTTTAATCAGAGGTCGGAAGTCTGGAATAACGTGTCCAGTTACTTGCTCAAAGAAAAATACAGCTTCTTTCGTATATTGGATAGCATCTTCACTTGTTTGATTTAATTCCTTAACATAATCAATTTCCTTATAATCAGTTAGAACTGAATCTATACGCTCTCTAGTAAATTCTTCATTTGGAACAATATCATTAAAAACATCACAAGGATCACAGTAACCTGTAAAATTCTCAACTTCAAATTCTGGATTTATCAGAGCATATGTACGAGCAAAAGCATCATCTTGAGTCCCTACAAAAATATTATGCTGACTAATTTTCAAAGGAATATTCTCAACAATTGCTTTTAAGCATAAAGCTGCTTGCATACTTTCTGACTTATCTATATTAGCCTTTTTTGTCTTCATATTAATTTCTTGGGCTAAAAACCAGCCATCTAATCTAGTGACCGATCTCTTTTCAATAAAAAGCTGTTTGGCCTTTTCTTCAATCTCTTGATTGGAATATATCTCTTGGATTTTTAATTTGTTATTCATCTCTTTCTCCTTATGATATTATGTGAAAACTACGTTTAATCCAGCTTTTCGGAAACCATTGATAAACATATCTACCGTTTGTTTGCTAACTTCAGAATTATCAGGCATCAAATATTCTAATCCTAAATACTCCCACTTGTTTTTACCGTAATCATGATACTCTAAAAATTCAAATTTGAGAGTATCTTGTGTAGTTGCCCCAATAGATTTGTAGAATTTAATAAACTCATTTAAATCATCAATCGAATCATTAACCTTATGAATTAAAGGAGTCCTAATGAGCACATCAGGATGCTGCTTGATCGCTAGGACAAGATTTTCTTTCAGTTGTATATTATCATAATGCAATATCTTTTTATGTTTAGTAGCAAAAGGAATCTTATAGTCAATAATCAAGTGATCAATCAAATTAAACAAGTCACTAAGTTTTGGCGACGTTCCATTAGTTTCTAAAGCTAGATTAATGTCCAAATTCTTGAGACTAATCATAGTTTGTTTTAAAGCTTTATACTGCATAGTCGCTTCACCGCCACTGAAAGTAACCCCCCCTCCATCATAAAATGAAGATTTGACAGAATTAGCTATTTTCACAATTTCATCGATAGAATATGACTTACAGGACCATGTAATACCCTTATTTCTGTTCTCTTCTTGAATACAGGCAAAATCTATACAGGTTTCACAAATTTTTGGATCTCTTTTCTTGTCTTTGATAGCTCCATGAGGACAGAGGTTGTCAAAAAGATAGTCTGGATCTATCATTAATGCTCCCTGCATAGTAAAGCTCTCTGGATTAGCACACCAAGGACATCTCATATTACACCCCTGCAAATGGAAAACTAAGCGATTACCAGGACCATCTTGTGAATAATTGAACCCGTACTGGAAAACCTTTAAGTGCAAATCTGACAATGAATGCATTTAGTATCCTTCTTGATTATCTCCGTAGAGAACTATGCTTGGCAAGCCAGATAATAATCTTCAATAAAAGTATGGACCCAATCAAGCACTAAACTCTCTGCATCATAATTTAGAAGACCATCACGGACTTTAAAATATTGTTCTGGCATATATTGATGTAATAAACCAAAAGGAATGCTATCTTTGTACTGATCAATGTTTTTCAACAATTCATCAATAGCATTTTCTATATGTGGATCAGACAAATAATATCTAAGTCTATCAGAATAGCTATAGTGTCTTTTTAGTTTTATTTCCTCGGCTGTCCCATGATAATGTTTAATCCAATTTTTGTTATTTTCATCCATTTTTTGATCAATAACAGACACTAAGTTAGAACGTTTAGACTCTACGACCACTTTTTCTTCAATGCTAACTAAGGCAAAAAGTCCTGCACGGACTGCGAAGGTTAGAGCTGGACCTACTTTTAGAATAGCTACACCGTCTTGAACCATTTTCTTTAATGCTACTCGCGGTTGATAGTCTGTTGAATGTCCTTCTAAAACTAGATTAGGAATTTCCTTAATTTTTTTTGAAAGATCTGTAGCTTTTTCAGAGCTGTAAACATGAACATCTCCGTCAGAAAATTCAACACCGGGTTGGACAACAATACCAATAATATAGTCCAAGGCATCTGATAAACCATTTTTATTAAAAACTTCTTGGTAGACCATATAAGTTTTTTCCATAGCTTTTGGATCAGTAACATTTAGTTCTTCTTCATTACTTTCTGCCCCACCAGGAATTGGTACTTCGCTACCAATGATATAAACAGGATGATCAGCATCTGGATGCTCAGCTTGATATTCTGCAAAAGAGTCCATACACACTTTCATCAATCTAGCACCTCTAGAAGCTACCGTTTCTTCAGCAAGCGGCTCATCTTTTGGATCACAAGCTAATTTCATGCTCGTATCTAAATGAATTTTTGTGAAACCAGATCTTATGTATTGAGAAACTAAAATTTCAGCATTTTTCATAGCCTCTTCTTCATTTAAATGTGACCAAGTCAAGGGACCCAGATGATCACCACCAAAAACAATTTGACTTTTATCAAAACCTACTTCATCTGCAATTTTTTCAATAAAATCAATGTATTGATGGGGTTTCATGCCGGTATAGCCACCATCTTGATTAACTTGATTGGCAGTTGCCTCAAAAATTACAAGCTGAGAATTCTTTTTTGCATATTGCATACAAGCTTTGATCGCCATCCTATTTGCAGTACAAAAACTAGGTACACCAATATATTTACCGTTTGCTTTTGCTTCTAGAAGAAATGATAATTTATTATTCATAGTTATTTCTGTCTTCTTTCTTAATTCCTTAATTATTTACTAGCAATAGTTTACCAGACACGTCTCTTGGATTTGCAAAACGTTCAAAAGCTTTTCCGGCATCTTTCATCTCATAAATCGTATCTATAAATTCATCTAAAACAACTAGCTTGTTTTCGGCAAAATACTCTGCAGTCATTATCCATTCATCACCTGGGAATGGAGCCGAATAACTCATCCAACTGCCTGTTAAATTAAATTCTTTCCTATTAATAAGTTCAAATTCTCTCCAAGGAAAAGTCAAATCTTTACTTGATGTACCAATATAACATACTGATGAACGATTACCAGCTAAATGGAAGGCATATCTAATAGTAATTTGATTACCAGCTGTTTCAAAAACAAAATCAAATTGCGAACCTACATAAGCTTTTGATTTCTCTAAAAAATCTGCATCTAATGTATTGAAACCTTCATCTGCACCAATCTTTTTTGCCAATTCTAAACGACTATCGTCAATATCAAAAACAACAATTTTTTTTGCACCAAGTAATTTAGCCCATTGGACAGTAAAAACACCAATGGTACCTACACCTAAAATGGCTACATTTTTTCCACCACAGAAATTTGCACACTTCAATCCGTGAAGAGCAATCGTTGAAGGTTCAAAGAAAGCACCCGTTTTGTAGTCTACTGTATCAGGAAAAACCACGATATTTTTGCTAGGAACGGCAACATAGTCCGCCATAGCTCCATTGACACGAGAACCAACAAATTTGTAATTTGAACATAAGGAATATAAACCTTTTTGACATTCTACACATTCATGACAGGGCATCAAAGGGGCAACAGATGCACGCTTACCTATTAGTGATTGATCCACTTTTTTGCCAGTTTCAATAACTTTTCCACTAAACTCATGCCCCAGAACAATTGGGTAGAAATGTGCTGCATCATCCATGTATCTAGGTATATCAGAGCCACAAATACCGCAAGCTTTTACTTCAACTAGTACGTTGTTATCACCTACTACTGGGTCCTCAATATCACGATAAACAATATGTCGTCTACCATCTAATACTGCTGCTTTCATAAAATTAATCTCCTAAGTCAAAAGCTAATTCTTGTTCATTAAATCTCTTAATAATAAATATACTTCTTTATATATTTTGAAACTATTGTCATAATCCGTCTTAGTCTGTTCTTGAGGAACATAACTTTTCTTTATTTTAATTGATTTATTTACAAAATCCGATAGATTGCCATATGCCCCAACTGCTAAGCCACATAGCATAGCAACCCCCTTGACTGTTGCATCATCACTACTGGGCACATCCACATAACAAGAAGTTACATCTGCTTTAATTTGTGTCCAGAGAGGGCTATTAGCACTGCCACCAGTGGCTCTGAAAGATTCAACCCTAACACCAGCTTCAGCAGCTACATCTAAATTATGTCTGAGAGAAAAAGCAACTCCTTCCATTACGGCTCGAACAATGTGTCCTTTTGTCTTACTAAAATCCAAACCATAAAAGACACCTTTAGCATTTGGATCCCAGATGGGACTTCTTTCGCCGGATAAATAAGGTAAGAAAATTAAACCTTCACTACCAGAGCTAATTCCAGCTGCCAACGTATCCAAGTATTTAAAAAAATCTTTTTTATCTTGCTTTTTTTTGAAATCTGTTCCGAGAATGCTAGTAATCCACTCATAACTTGCGCCGCCGGCAACCGTGCCACCTTGTAATAAATATAGTCCTGGAACAACGTGATGACTGAAAATTAAGCTGGGATGAGTATTAACGGTATCAAGTGCTATACTCATACCACCTGCTTGTCCACCTTGTTCTTGGACCATGCCTGCTTTATGAACACCAACTCCTAAAGTACTACATGCTGCATCTAAACCACCTGCAATAACAGGTGTCCCTTCAATCAGACCAGTTTCTTCCGCTGCACTGCTAGTTACATTGCCCACAATATCAGTCGTCGAATAAATATCTGGCAGTTTTTCAATATCTATACCAAAACCTTTACTTAAACTAGCATCATATTCTAAGGTAGTTTGATTTATATTATGCAAACCATAAGTCTGGCTAGTATCTAATGAAGAAACACCAGTGAACATGTAGTTGATATAACCATTACTAGACATAAATTGCCAAGTATCATCATATTTTTGCTTAACATTTTCAAGCAGCCATAAAATTTTAGGTAACTGGTAACCCGGCATGAAAGGGTTACCAGAAACCTTAAAAATAGCATCTTTACCTATTTGTGATTCGTATCTTAAACAAATATCTTTTGAACGAGTATCTGTCCAGATAGGAGTGTTTCCTGTTAGGTCACCATTAGATCTCACACCAACATTGCTCCAACTTTGGCCAGCAACTCCAATGCATGCCACTGAAGAAGCATCAATTTTTGTTTGATCGAGAACTTCGGTAATACCTTTTTTAACAGCTTGCCACCACTCGCCTGGATTTTGTTCAACAAATCCCGGTTTAGGATAATAGGTCTGATAACTTTGGTTTGAAGACCCTAGCACTTCTCCTTCAAGATTAACGATTGCAATCTTTGTAGAAGAAGTGCCGATGTCAATACATAAAAAGTTACTCATATTTCACCATTAAATTCTATTTAATCTAGTTTAGAAATTGTACCAGACTTAAAGCACTTTTTTACTATTATTTAACAACACCCTTTTTAAGGATGATATTTGCATATAAAGCTTCTTCGCTAGTTGCAATCACAGCATAAGATTTTCTTGCTCTTTCATAAAAAGCAAAACGCTCAACATATTCGATACTGTGTGGTTCAC
>JAAYRJ010000234.1 GCA_012518845.1 Clostridiaceae bacterium | reverse complement strand
GGGAGTCGGTCCAGTTATCCAGTTAGTTGAAGGCTGGTCAGTTGAGCTGCCAGAAGAAGTTTCTGACACAATTTGGAAACGTACTGACTATACATGGCCATCACTCTGGTTTACACCAAGAGTTTCAGATAAAGCTCCATTCACATCAGCCTATGATGTTATGAATAACTGGGGTGCAAACCACGGTGTCATTAGCTATGGTCACGTCGGTGCAGACTTAATTACCTTAGCATCTATCCTCAGAATACCTATTTGTATGCACAATATTCCAGAGGAAGATATCTATCGTCCTGCAGCTTGGAATGCTTTTGGTATGGATAAAGAAGGACAAGATTACAGAGCTTGTGAAACATATGGTCCTTTATATAGAGCTATGCGTTAATATTTATTTACTACGAGTAAATACTAAAGGGGTTTGTTTTAACAACTGAACCCCTTTTTTAATTTAAAAATATTTCATAATAAATTAGATCTCAGTAATCATTGACTAAAGCTTTAATAATTTTTCTAGAATTTCTTCCATTTCAAAGAAAGTATCGACTACATAATCAGCACCTGCTTCTTTCAATGCTTGAGCCGATAAATTAGATGTAAAACCAATTGTAACCATACCTGCTCTATTACCAGATTCAATGCCAGCAACTGCATCTTCTACTACAATACAATCCTCTGGCTCAACATTTGATTTTTCAGCAGCAAGTAGATAAATGTCAGGCCAAGGTTTTTTGCGCGTTATATCACTACCTGAGATTATGGCAGCAAATTTTTCTGCGTCAAAATCAAGCGTTGATAAATTAGCATCTAGTTTAATTTTGTCAGCCGAACTAGCCACTGCCATAGTAACACCTTTTTGTGCCATATCATTTAACATTTTTTCACAGCCTGGAAAGCTTTCTAGGTCTTTGATACCCTGAGTAATGTACTCTTGATATACAGTATCTTTTAATTCTGAAGTGTATTTTCCATTGTATTTTTCGACCACTTTACCTAGATACGTGTCTTCACCTGTACCAATATATTGTAAGAAATCTTCTGGTTTTGCAGGAATTCCTCTTGCATTCATTACATTAGCAGAAACTTTAGCCAAGGTAGGCTCTGAATTTACTAATACACCATCACAATCAAATAAAATTGCCTTCATAAAAATCCTTTTATCAAATTTTTGTTATGAAAAAGGACATTACCTCTTTGGCGATAAAGACAATGTCCTATTAATCATTGTTTCATTACTTGCTAGCAAAGTTCTTCATAACATATTGCTCTGCTTCAGCATTCCAAATTTGGTTACTACGTGACATGATTTCGGCTAAATCAGCAAAGCGAGGATCCGTTTTGCCTTTTTCTGCAAAATCTTCAATAGCTGTTAGCTCAATATCGCAATGTGGATAAACTAATTTTTTACCACCTGGAATATCAGGAACATTTTGAGTAACGTAACCAACATCTTCTAAGCCAAGGATATGAGTTATCATTGGAGCAACATCAAGTTTGCCTTCAGATAAAAGACGTACCGCTTCACGTAGGTCATCATTATTTCCGCCTGAATTTCCTACAAAATGATGATTTGCATAGTGGACATCATACATATTCATCTCGACCAAAAAATTACTATCTGATGGACCGGCAAAGAAATTAAAGCAACCATCATAACGGAGCAATTGTTGAGCTTGTTTAACTAGTGCAGGAACAGGTGCCAAAACGAACACATCATCATAACCTTCACCATCTGTAAATGCCATCATATCATCAAATGAATTTGGTCCAGATGTATTCATGTACTTTAATTCAAAACCTAACTCTTTAGCTTTAGCTGGAGTATAAATGCTCTCGGCACGATCCAAACGGGCTTGATCAATGTCTGTAATAAGGACACGCTTTGCTTTCTTACCTTCGATTGCCATAGCAAAAATATAAGCAATTGCAGATAAACCCATTGGTCCAACAGATGCTATCATTGCCAAATTTCCGCCTTCTTTCATGCCCATAACATGCTCATACGAACCTTTTTCTTTATGATGATAAAGTGAGTTAAAGCCACCAATAACAGTACTAACAGGTTCTGCTAGAGAACCTAGGAAAAAAGCTTCGCCAGTATATGGTAATAGACAATCCATTTCCATAATCTCTGCTGGCATATTTCCATAAGTTGCATTACCACCATATTGTGTATAAGAATAACCAGGTGCCATTAAAGACCCATCTTTGTTGTGGGCAGGCTGAACAACAAATTTGTCACCAACATTATATTTGCCTTCCCATTTTTTACCTACTTCTACTATTTCACCACAGATTTCATGACCTAATATAATTGGATTTTCGGCTATATCATCAGGTACACGTGTATGATCCGTTCCTTGTTTTACAGCTTTGTATGAACTCATACAAATACTATCTGTGATATTTTTCACACGGATTTCATCATCTTTTAAAGGTGCTAATTTAAATTCTTCTATACGAATATCGTCTTTTCCATATAATCGAGCTGCTTTGGTTTTCATTGAATAGTTTTTCCTCCGATTTAATTTTCTAAAAAATCATTTGCTTATTTCTTAGAGAAGTTTTATAGGCAAAACTCCAGGCAAATAGGCAATTGACTATAAATTATTCTCATAAAGATATCTTTATATTATATTTAAACTACTCGAGAGGCAAGGCGTCAATTGCTGCCCTTTGAATAGCTAAGGAATCCTTATACTTTGCTAAAAACTTATCAAATCCCTCCATATCTGCAGCATTTGGTTCAACCGTTGTAGAGCTAACAGAAGTAAAGACCCTTTCTTCTAAGAATTTTTCCAGAGTATACTCATCCTTATGTTGCAGATATAAAGCTAAAAGTGCCATGCCCCATGCGCCTCCTTCACCTGCACTAGACATAACAGTCAAGGGAACTTTTAAGGCATTAGCCATTAGTGTTTGGCCGACTTTTTCTGTTTTGAACAAACCACCATGACCTAAGAGACTATCAATTTTAACATTTTCTTCGACCGTTAGAATATCCATACCAATACGTAAAGTTGCCATAGTTGAGTTAAGCATAGCACGCATATAATTTGCTAGATTAAAATTAGCATTTGGCATACGTACAACCAACGGACGTCCTTCAGTAAAACCTGTCACATGTTCTCCTGAAACATAATTATGCGTCATCACACCACCACAATCTTTATCACCTTCAAGAGCTGCAGAATATAATTCATCATACAGTTTATATTTTGGAACCTCTACGCCTAAACGCTCTAACATTTCTTGATATACATTGATCCAAGCATCAAGATCGCTAGTGCAGTTGTTACAGTGGGCCATCGCAACTGGTGCACCGCTTGGAGTAGTGACCATGTCTAATTCAACATGTACTTTAGATAAGGCTTTTTCTAAAACTATCATACCAAAAATAGATGTACCTGCAGAAACATTACCGGTTCTTGGTAAAACACTATTTGTTGCTACCATACCAGTTCCAGCATCTCCTTCAGGTGGTGCCATTTTTATACCAGGCTGTAAATTACCACTTGGATCGAGCAGTTTTGCACCTTTCTCAGTTAAGCTGCCGGCTTCTTCACCAGCAAACAAAATCTTTGGTAAGATGTCTTCTATATCCCAGCCTAAGTTATATTTACTTACTAGATTGTTAAATTTAGCAAACATCTTTTCATTATAGTTTCTAGTAGAATCATCAATTGGAAACATACCCGAAGCATCGCCAATACCTAAGACCTTTTGACCTGTTAGTTTCCAGTGGACGTAGCCTGACAAAGTAGTCATAAAAACTATTTCATTAACATGTTTTTCACCAGCCATAATAGCATGATATAGATGTGCAATGCTCCAGCGTTGAGGAATATTATAATTAAACTCTTCGATCAATACCTTAGTCGCATCCTCGGTCATCGTGTTACGCCAAGTTCTAAATGGCACAAGTAACTCATCATTTTTGTCAAAGACTAAATAGCCATGCATCATAGCAGAAATTCCAATTCCACCAAGTTGAGTTAGAGTTAGATCATACTTTTTTGAAACATCCTGTGCTAACTCTGAATAAGCAGTTTGGATACCCTCCCAGACTTCCTCCAAAGAATAGGTCCAAATACCATTATCAAGGCTATTTTGCCAATCAAAATTACCCTGAGCCAAAATTTGACTATCCGGATCAATCAAAACTGCTTT
>JAAYRJ010000233.1 GCA_012518845.1 Clostridiaceae bacterium | reverse complement strand
TAAATACTGGATATTCACTATACTTCACTTCAAACCATTGGGATAATAAATCTTGAGAAACAGAATCAATTAAATCGACTAATGTATCTGGGTTCGACGGTAAGAATATCCCATGGTCCAGTACACTTGCACTTTTCCCTTTATAAACAACTTCATACGCATCGACAAAATGTTCTTTAATCCATTTAACTAGTTTTCTTTGATATTCCGTTATTTTAGGTTTATATAAATTCTTATTTGTTGTTGTGTAATTGTACATTTCTGTTGCTCCGCCATATAAACGTAGCAATTTAATAAATTCATCATTCTTTTTCTTTAGCCTAAAGAATACTTCATCTTCCTTTTCTTCGTCTTTATACTTCGGCTCATCGAATGCTTGAAGCATATAAATGTAAAAATCCCGTTCAGGTTGTGCAGTAGATCGTTCATTTGGTGCCCCAAAGAATAAATAACCTTGACGTTTTACACGACGGTCCATCCAAGGTATTTCGTGTAACCATATTTTATAGCCATGGACATATGTATTATCTGATACTTCTGTAGCATTTTTTAGTACGTCAAAGTAATAACTATCCAACTTACTGTTATCCAACATTTCACCACGTTGGCTAATCAATTCATCAACAGGAATAGCCTCATCAATATTGATATAATATTGGCCGTTCTCATCATTCAACGAGATAAATTGAAAACTTGCAGCATTACGTAAATCTTTTATGGCCGCATCAATCGTTGTTTTCAGAAAATCCGCTACATCATCATCAAAATCTAACAATGTCGGATAGCTAATAAAAAGCTTATCGCGCATTGCTTCAGAAGTTAAACCAATTGGCGTATTCAAATCATCGGTGGTTAGGCGAAATACAGCCAAAGCATCAACCATCTTTTCAGCCATCGCTTTATACTGCCGCTTCATTCCCGTTTGAATGGTTCCTTTTAGTGTATTCACCTTATCCATGATTACTTTTACACGTTCATTAGAACGAAGGGCAGAGTCCTCGATAATATAATTCCAGTAATGATCAAATGAGATAACCCCTGTTGCATCCTCTGGTACTTCTTTTGAGATTAATTTTTTTATTTCATAACTAATGGTTTTTAAGGCAACACGTTGTTCAGCAATGTTTACTCTTTCAAACATTTCAAGATAGGATGGGTGGATAGGGAACATGTTCACGTAAGTTTCCATTTCCTCAGCCAAGCCGTTATAGAACTTCGTAAATTTACCTAAGTGTTCACGAATTAATGCTTTTTGTTCCTCGTTTTTATTTAATAAGCGTTCGGAAACAACAAACGCAATATCCTCTCGGACAATACGCGTTTCTTTAAACCGTTCTTTTACTCTTCTTAAAGAATCGGCAACAAAGCTGAATTTTGGATTATCAAATAGCATTTCTTGTACTCCAGAAATGAAGCGAAATCGGGAGTTACTACATACTTCCCCTACTTCTCTTAAGAAACCTAGGTCTAATGTTAATTGCATTTCATTTCTACCACGTAAATAATCCAATAACTCATCTATAACTAAGAGTAACCCCTGATTTGGATATTCTTCATGGAATAAATCCATCATTTCGTATAACATATCTTTGTTATTGGTAACTTGGTCAGCCGGTGGGAAT
>JAAYRJ010000232.1 GCA_012518845.1 Clostridiaceae bacterium | reverse complement strand
GACCTGGTTTACGTTTCTTGATACAATGTAATTGGCTCAAAGTTATTCTCCTTTGTATTTTTTTCCAATTAACATTGTATAGAATTTCTGCGAGCCTTTCTTATTTCAGTTTATTTTACAACTCGCCAATTTAAAAAAGAGTTTGATTCTGATAGAAGATAATGATAATATTGCTAAGTACTTAAGATTTTCTCAAAAAGGAGTTCATGATGATTAAAAGTCTAACATATATGACAGTTTTAGCACAGCAGGAAGCAGGAGGCGGTAGTTTGTTTGTTTCCTTGTTGCCGATGATTGCTATCTTCGGTTTAATGTATCTCTTAATGGTTCGTCCTCAGAAAAAAGAAGAACAGAGGATGCGTGAAAAAATAGATGCGATGCGGGTTGGTGATCAAATTGTTTCAATCGGTGGTATAGTTGGTAAAATTGTTAATATAGCTGAAGACGAAGTTACAATTGTTACATCTGTAGCAAATACAATGATGACTTTTAAAAAGCAAGCAATTAGTGATGTAACCCAGTCAGAGGAAAACAAAAAGCTAGCAGAAAAAGAAAAACCTGAGTCGGATGAGCCAGAGAAAAAAGGTTTCTTTGATCGTTTCAAGAAAAAAGACAAGGACGAAAAATAAACGAATTTTTCTTAAATAGTGGAACACTCCTCTTTGTATCGTAGTTAGTATAATGTAGGGTACAGAGAGGATTTTTTATGGCCGGTTTTATACCACAGGAAATCATAGAACAAATTATCGAGCAGACAGATATTGTCCAGGTAGTTGAACAATATCTTAAATTAAGTAAAAAATCTGGACTAAATTATTTTGGCTTGTGTCCATTTCATCATGAAACTAATCCATCTTTTAGTGTTACACCAAACAAGCAAATGTTTTACTGTTACAGTTGCCAGAGAGGTGGTAATGTAATCAACTTTATCCAAGAAATTGAAAATTTTTCTTTTCCTGAAGCTGTTCGGTTTTTAGCAAATATGCAAGGAATAGAGATTCCAACTTCAAGGGACACTAGTAAATCAGCTGCAAGTCGTGAAAAGCGAGCTATTCAACAAAATATCTTATTAGAATCTGCTAGGTTTTTTTATAGAAATTTAGAAAGCAAAGCAGGTCTAAAAGCTAAAAACTACATGAAGGAGCGTGGATTTTCTGAAAAAATTTTGATTCGTTTTGGAATAGGTTACGCCAATAATGAATGGGACAGTTTAGCAAACCATCTAACAACAAAAGGATTTTCAGATCAAGATCTTCTCGATTCAGGTATTATTAGACAAAGTAGCCGCAATAATCTGATTGATTTATTTAGAGACCGCATTATGATTCCAATTTTTCCAAGTCATGGAAAGTATATTATCGCGTTTGGTGGAAGATCCATAAATGAAGAGCAAGACCCTAAATATATTAATTCTCCAGAAACAAAGTTGTACCACAAAGGTAGCCATTTATTTGCTCTAAATTTGGTACGTCAATTAAGACCTATACCTAATACGATTATTTTGACTGAGGGATATATGGATGCGATGGCTTTGCATCAAGCCGGATTTTATAATACTGTTGCTACGTTAGGTACTGCATTAACAATGAATCAAGCCAAGCTACTTGATCGCTATGCGAAAACAATCATAATTGCATTTGATTCAGATTCAGCAGGAATTAAAGCAACTTTAAAGGCTATTGAGATATTTAAAACATTTAAATTAGAAATAAAGGTTCTTGATTTTGGCGATGCAGAAGATCCAGACAATTATATTAAAAAGAATGGTCAATCACGTTTCAAAGCTTTATTAAAAGAGGCACCTACAGAATTAGATTTTAGAATAAATTTAGCAAAGAAAGAAGCTATCGACCAAAGAGGGGAATTAGATATAAACCAATACGCAGCTTCTGTTTGTCAGATTTTAACAGAACTGAAAAGTGCTGTTAAAACAGAATTGTATGCAAAGCGTTTAGCGGCTGAAATCCATGTTTCAGATAAGACTATTTTGCAAGATATTGAAAAATATAGGATGGAAAATAACAATAACTCTGATAAACTTGTACAATTCTCAAATAATCATATGGTCAATAAACAAGCAGAAAAAGGAGGCGAAGCACAATATAAAGATAATTATAAATATGAATTACTTTTTTTGGTTTTATTAGCTTCATTTCCTGATATTTTTCCAAAATTAAAAAATCAATATAAAAATGATTTTTTTCTTCATCCTAGTTTGAGAAAAATTGCAAAAAAAACAACAGTAGAATTAGAAACTGGTCAGGTGAGTACTCAAAAATTATTGCAATGGAGTAAAGAAATAGATGCAGAAAACACAGATATGCAAGTAGCACCCGATCTGATGAGAATTATTTTTACAATTGAAGATAAAACTATCCAAGTAACTGAAAAAATGTATTGGGATACATTAAAAAAATTAGAAATAAATTATGCAAAAAACAAAGAGCAAGAGATTTTACTCAAATTGGAAGACAAAACTATTTCAAAAGAAACTAAAAGTAAATTAATTGAAGAATTAGCAAAGATTTCAAATCTATTTAAATAATAAAGGAGTTATAAATGGCAGAAGACAAAAAGACTAAAAAAACAGCTAAGAAAACAGAGGAAGTAACAGAGGATAAAAAAGCTACAAAAACGATAGATGCTGAGCTGAGTCCTGATGATACTCAATCTGAACGAGCAATCAAAGTTTTAATACGTCGAGCTGGACGTCAAGAGAATAAAATCAAGCAACAAGATGTAATTGACTATTTAGAAACAATCAAGCTTGAAGAAGAGTATATAGATGACGTAATGGAGAGTCTTTTAACTGTAGGCGTTGAAGTTTATGATGATACTGAAGATGAGGATGAAGAAGACGACGATGATGGTCGTATTTTTACTGATTCAGTGATTGTAGATGATCCTGTTAGAATGTATTTAAAGGAAATTGGCCGGGTAGACTTATTAACGGCTGATGAAGAAAAAGAATTAGCCGCCAGAATGGAAATGGGTGATGAGGAAGCAAAAGATCATCTTACTACTGCAAATTTACGTTTAGTTGTTAGTATCGCTAAACGCTATACAGGTCGTGGTCTATCTTTCCTTGATTTAATTCAAGAAGGAAATCTCGGTCTTATTAAAGCGGTAGATAAATTTGATTATCGTAAAGGGTTTAAATTTTCAACATATGCAACTTGGTGGATAAGACAAGCGATAACACGAGCAATTGCTGATCAAGCAAGGACAATTAGAATTCCAGTTCATATGGTAGAAACAATCAACAAAATGATTCGTATCCAAAGGCAATTACTTCAAAAACTAGGACGCGAACCTGAACCAGAAGAAGTTGCAGAGGAAATGGAAGTTACAGTAGAAAAAGTTCGTGAAATTATGAAAATTTCTCAAGAGCCAGTTTCGTTAGAAAAACCTATAGGCGAAGAAGAAGATAGTTTCTTAGGTGATTTTATTCCAGATGATGATGCTCCATCTCCTTCTGATCAAGCATCTTTTGCATTACTAAAAGAACAGTTGTTTGAAGTTTTAGAAGAACTTACACCAAGAGAGTCGAAAGTTTTACGACTTAGATTTGGTCTAGATGATGGCAGAACAAGAACTTTGGAAGAAGTAGGTCGTGAATTTGATGTAACACGTGAACGGATTAGACAGATAGAAGCAAAAGCACTTCGCAAATTGCGTCATCCATCCAAAAGTCAAAAATTAAGAGATTATTTAGATTAAAATCTTATGAACTCTATCACTAATAACAGAATTTATTCAAATCGTATTGCTCAAATTGCGGCATTGATTGAGCCAGGTAGTTTTGTTATTGATATTGGAACAGACCATGCACATTTGCCAATTGCTTTGATTCAAAATAATATTTGTCAAAAAGTATTGGCAATTGATGCAAATAAAAAGCCGCTACTAACTGCAAAAACGAACATAAAACGATTTAATATGCAAGACAACATCAATCTAATGCTAAATAATGATTTGGATGGCATAAGTTTAGATGGTGATGAAACAATTGTTTTAGCAGGTCTTGGTGGATTTCTAATAAGCAAGATATTGGAGAAACATAAAAGCAAATTCACATCTAAGCATCGTTTTCTGTTGCAACCAAATTGGACTTGGTATGACTTAAGAAAATATTTAGCTGATAACGGTTTCGCTATTAATCAAGAAATCGTATTAAAAGATCAAGGTAGATATTACAGTTTATTGGATGTTCAGTTTACACAAGTTGAATATAAAATTAATGATTATGAAGCTTATGTAGGTATTAATCAAAAGTATAATCAAAATGAAACAACGAGACAGATCTATCTTGAATATTTGGCTCGCTTAGAGCGTCTAGCTAGTAGAAAAGCAGATAATTCTCAAATTTATCAAAAAATATGCAAAAAAATTCAACTTGAGATAGAGGGAGTTAGCAATGATCACACATCAAAAAATATATGATCAAATATCCATTCTTGCACCATTTGAATACGCAGAAGAATGGGATCCAACTGGCAAAATGCTTGGTGATTTTTCTGATAAAACAAGGGGGATAGTTGTAAGTTTAGATTTGACATATAAATCTCTTGAAATTGCTTTAGAAAATAATTGCAATTTAATTATTACTCATCATCCTTTTTTATTTTCACCAGTTTCAACAGTTTTGGCAGAAAATAAAGAACAGAAATTATTATTAGAACTAGCGAAAAATCAAATTAGTTGTTTTTCTTGTCACACTAACTTAGATGTTGCTAGCAAAGGTGTGGCAATGAGTTTTTTAGAAATGGCTCTAAAAGGGGTTTTATTTGACTCACAGATAGAAATTGTATTTCCGCTTGAGGATCAGGTAGAAGCCGGACATTGTCGAATGGTTAACTTGATTAACTCTATTAATTTAAGTGAACTACAGAACATAATAGATACAAATTTAAAAACAGTTTGTCAGATTAATACTGATCAAGACCAATCAATTAATAAGATTGTTTTTGCACCAGGATCCTTTACTGAAAGTTGGATATCTTCTTTAGAAAATAAAAATATTGACCTATTGGTTACAGGTGAATTAAAGCACCATGCTTCAGTGATGTTACATGAGAGAAATATCGCAACATTAGCCACAGGACATGGGGCATCTGAACAAACGATTATTCCATTTTTATCTGAATATTTGAAAGAAAAATTTGAAAATCTAACAATTGTAGAAAATGAAGGAATCATTTATAATTACTTGAGATCTGAGTAAACTGGATGATCGCGGCTACAAGATGAAAATCTGTAGATGAGGAAAGTCCGGGCTTCATAGGGTAAGGGCGCCGGGCAATTCCCGGTGAGGGCGACCTTAAGGAAAGTGCAACAGAAAATATACCGCCAAGTAAATTGGTAAGGGTGGAATGGTGAGGTAAGAGCTCACCGGCAATTTGGTAACAAATTGGCCGTGTAAACCCCGTCTGAAGCAACATCGTGGAGAAACTATATTGTACCCGCAAGGTTTCGAGGAGATGGCTTGAATCTAAATGAGAGTTTAGATCTAGATAGATGATCATTCTAGACAGAACCCGGCTTACAGGTTTAGTCAGATCTTTTTTCTGTATCAACTTATCTTAAATAGGTTTTTGAACAATTTACATACGAAGTAAAATAAATGTTACAAATTTCATAAAAACATTTATTTCTCAAGTTTTTTTATGTATAATTAATAGATAGAAAATACAACAGTAATGAATAGTATCTGAAAGGAGATATTAATATGAGAGATGCTTTAGGAGATTTATTTGGTTACCAAAAGAAAGAAAAATCAAGAGCTTTTGTAGCGATCGGTACTTTGTCTGGTCTCTTATTAGGAGTAGCTGCGGGTTTATTGGTGGCACCACAATCTGGTAAAGAAACGCGTGATGACATTAAAAAAGCTGCTGAAAAAGGATATGGAAAAGTAGTTGATACTTCACAAAAAGTTGCTGATTATGTAAGAGATAGAGGACAAGAAGTTGTCCAAAAATTTCATAAAGAAAAAGACAAAGTTGTAGAAGAAGTCCAAGATGAGATTGCTGAAGTTGCTGAAGAAATAGCAGACGAAGCACAAGCATAACAAAGAATTACGTTGGTGAATTATGTCTTATTTTTTAGTAAGCGAAGTAACCGTCAGTTTGACTGATCTCATGTCTGTTTTGCTCGGCATGGCTGGGGTTGTGGTGTTGGTTGCCTTGGCAATTTTTCTAATAAATTTAAACAGTACAGTTAAAAAAATTAAAAGCATGTTAGATGAATTAACACTGCCTATTAGCCAATCAATAAATCAAATTCCTGAGATCATCAAAAAAACTGACAAATCTTTAACTGATGTTAATACAATAACAGAGTCAGCTGCAGAAACAGTACCTGAAGTTTTGAATGAAGTTTCTGATGTCACATCATCATTAGGCACAACTGTACAAACAGTAGCAAATACAGCTACTAATGTGGTCGATGGTGTTGACGGTGCAGTCACTGGAATAAAACGTGGAGCAGGCAAAGTGGCTTCAAGTGGTATTTTATCAAGTGTGTTTGGAAATTTAGGTAGAATTACTGCCGTGTTAGCAATGATTAGAAGATTTAAGAAAAAACGAAAAAGAAGATAATAAAACAAAATGTTTTAAAAGAGTGATTTCAAATCTGAAATCACTCTTTTTTTAAGTACGCCCGACATGGGTAATTACTAGGAGGTGCAAGTCCGCTATACGCCTGGCAGTAGGAAGTATTAGCCAAGAGCAAGGGTGTCCATCGTGAGATGGAATCTGAAGGAAGCTTAAGGCAAAACTCTGCGCTGACGAACAGAAACCAGATAGAAG
>JAAYRJ010000231.1 GCA_012518845.1 Clostridiaceae bacterium | reverse complement strand
CAACAGCAAATGCAAGCAATAATCCTACTGAATCAAGCAATCAAGCTAGCACTACCACAAGTAATAATCAAGCTAATAATACGTTTAGTCCAACTACTACAAGTGCCCCAGAACCTACGGAAACTCCGACTGTTAAAGCATCGAGTGGTGTTAATTTTGTAACTCCAGGTCCAACAAGTGCAGCTTTTACAAATTTGGATTTGATCCGTGGTTATTTAAAACCAAATGGACTTGCCACTTATTCAAGTTTTTCAGTTAATAATAATCAAACTATTACAGTTGACGGTGTTACATTTCCTTATGATTCTTCCTATACAAGTACTTTTGTCACAGGTTATGATGGAGCGTTATTAAATTCTTTTGTAACTGCTTCAGGACTTCCAACTCAAAGAGGAATAGTTGCATCAACCTTTATTGAATACGGTGGATTACCATTTGGAACTGTACTTTTTGTCGAAGGATACGGCTTAGTTGTTGTTGGAGATCGAAATGGTATGGGTTCAACTGATACGACAGCTCTTGATATTTGTTTCAATGATAGTGAGCTAGTAGACGGTTCGATTTCACCTGGTAGAAGTAGCAGACAGGTGTTTGTTTTATCAACTAACTAGACTTAATTAAATCATTAAAGAATGCAAAATTTAAAACAAACTCAAGCAATATTAGAACAATACAAAGTTTTGCCCAAAAAATCTTTGGGACAAAACTTTCTTATTTCTGAGCGAATAATAAAAAAAGTAATTGAGATCAATAATTTAACAAAAACAGATCATATCCTTGAAATAGGACCTGGTATTGGAGCACTGACTAAACCATTACTAGAAAATGCTAAACAAGTAGACGCTTACGAAATAGATAAGCGCATGATAACAATTTTACAAGATCAATTAGCAAGTTTTTCTAATTTGAATTTATTTCAGGCAGACATCTTAGAAGTTAATCTTGGGTATTTATATTCTGAAATCTCAACCCTTAAAATTATTGCAAATTTACCCTATTATATAACTTCAAAAATAGTTGAAAAACTAATTTGCGAATTACCAGATTGCAATACATTTTGCTTAATGATGCAAAAGGAAGCTGCTGATCGAATCTTACTTAGAGAAAACCATGCTAAATATGGAGTTACAGCAATTTTATTAGCCCTTTTTGGTCAGGTAGTGTATAAATTTGATGTGCCTGCCAATTGTTTTTATCCTAGACCTAAGGTCAAGTCACGAGTCTTACTTATTAAAAGAAATCCAAATTCTATGTTTTCTCAATATTTTCATAAAAACTCAGAAAATCAAATTCAAGACTTTAAACAATTCTTGGAAATTTCCTTCTCAATGCGCCGCAAAACTTTGCTTAATAATTGGAAAAAATCTGAATATTCTGCTCAAACGAGTGTATTAGAACAAGTTTTGAATAAATTAGAGATAGATCAAAAGACTAGACCTGAACAAATTTCTCCTGAAGAATTTTGGAAAATATATTTGAATATGGCAGACTATAAAGGTTAGTTATACTTGATGGAGATTAAAGATGGAAGATAAAAAAACGGTCTCAGTGAGAATTGGCAATATGACTTACCAGATCTCAGCAAAAGAAAATTCAACATATATTTCCGAAATAGCTGCTGAAGCAGATAAACTGGTTAAATCTATTCAAAGCCAAAATCCAAATTTAAATTCAATAAATCTTGCAATTTTAGCATTGATAAATGCCATCGATCAAAAGACAAAACTGGAAAAATCTCTTGATTCAGATGAAAGCGAATTATTAACTTTACAAAAAAAGAATGAAGAAATAAATTCAGAACGACTAAAATTACGTGAATTATGTTGGGATCTTAAGAAAGAACTATTGTATTATAAGAATCTCTGTGAAGTTTATGAAGATAGAATTAATGATTTTAATCAAATTAAAGAGCAAGCCAAAGGTGATATAAAAGGCAAAACAAAAATTAAGCCCTTGGATAAACTACAAACGTCTTTTTCTGAATTTAATGAACTAAATCAAAATGACTCCTAATTCTATTTTTAAGCCAGAAGTATTAGCACCAGCTGGTGACATAAGAAAAGCATATCTCGCTTCTGAAGCTGGGGCAGATGCGATCTATTTTGGTCTAACATCTCTATCTGCAAGAAGCTCTGCAACCAATATTAAGACTCAGGAATTAAATCAATTGGTTAAAGATTTGCATCAACAAAACACTAGATGTTATGTAACTTTAAATACAATTCTTTATCAATCAGAGTTAGAAAAAGCTTGGCATTATTTGCAGATTTGCGAGGAGGCAAAAGTTGATGCCATAATTATTCAAGATTTGGCTTGGCTAAGAATTATCGCCGCATATGAACAGCAAATGAATAAAAAGCTTAAACTAGAAATTCATGCATCAACTCAAATGAATATTCATTCTAATCTTGATCTGATTGCTGCCCAAAAGCTAGGATTTGACCGAATTGTATTCCCCCGAGAAATATCAAGAGAGCAATTACAAATTTGGTCAGAGCTTTGTAGTCAGAAAAATCTCGACATTGAAATTTTTGTTCATGGTGCTCTTTGTATGGGAGTGTCGGGTCGCT
>JAAYRJ010000230.1 GCA_012518845.1 Clostridiaceae bacterium | reverse complement strand
TTCAAAAATTTCTCTATTTAAATATGCAATCTGCTTATCTTTTTCTATAGAATCTTCTAACTCTGCTATTAAATTATTCTTTTTAGCAAGTAACTCTTGAATATAACCTTTATTTGTATGTTCTAAAAAAAGGTTATTGTGTGCTTTTTCAAGTCTATTTTGAATTTGTTGAGATGAACTCACATAATCTAGGAGATCACTATCTATTTTGGAGCTTAATATAGAAAATTCTTGATTATTTGTTGGTAATTTAGCTTGAAATACCTCATCTGAAAACTCTGATTCAGAAATTTGGAACAAGTCAAAGCCTGGTTGATTTTTATTTTTTAAAACAACTTCCTCACTGCTTGAGTTATTAGTCAAGCGGATTTGATCATTTGCTTTATTAATTTCAAAAATTCTTTCCAGAGAATAATCTTCTGTCTGGAATGAGAACAAAATTGTCCCTCCAATTTTTTGGTTTGCTTTAGAAAAATATTGTTTGCGATCTTGAATTTTGGTTAAATTGTTGTCAGCGCTAAAACCATAAAACATCACTACAAGAAATTGTTTAATTAATAACTCATTATTTTTATTTTCATTAAAAATAATTTGCAAGTTAGAAGATAAATCTAGCGTCGTATCCCGCAATTCGCTAAAGGCTTTAATGTAAATTTGCTTAATCTTCATAAACATCAATATCCTGCTCTTTAGCTAGTATTGTATAGTAATACGCTTGATCTAACATTTCCATAGCTTCTTGCATAGGCAAATCTTCCAATTCTAATTTCTTTAAGACATCACTTAATAAATCTGGTTGAGTAGCTAGTTTTTTAGCATAACGGCTAATATCACCATTTAGAGATTGTTCCTTAACCAAGTGTTGCAAATCAAATTTTACTCTCGTGCGATCTATTATCTCGAAATAAAAACAATCCAAATCCAAGTTTTGTTGAAGAAATGCCAGATCAATTTTTTTCAAAGAGTGACCAACCAAGATGATGCGATAAAATTCTAAATTTGCTTGGTTTGAATCTTTTGCCTTAATTATTGCACGTTCGATGTGATCTAAAAAATCTATTTCGCTGCTCGTATCTATTTGCGAAACATCTACAGTTATTTCTTCAAAAAGTAACGCTTGAATTGGAACAAAATTAAATTTGATTTCTTTAAAATTATTTTTGTTTATTTTTATAAAATATACACCTTTAACACCAGTTTCATCAAAACTACTAGCCTGAGCACATCCACTATATAAACAGGGAATCTCTCTTTTTGTGTAGTAGATTTCATTAACATTATGAATATGCCCTAAGAGAACCAGATCAAAACCTAATTTATCTATCCACTCAGGTGAGATTGGATTATAGTTAGAATCAAGATCAAATAGATCAGCATGTTGGACCAAAATATTCATTTGATTTCTTTTTTTAGCAAAAATAAGCTCGTCAGCTTCTTGCCAAAGATTTGTTAAAGATGAATGACTAAGAAAAGGTTTCCCCCAGAAAGTTAAATTCCATTCTGGAAAAGTAAAAAACAAGGTCTCTAAATCAAATAAATAAACATTTTTTTGCTTTGAAATCTCTAGCCAAAAACTATTGATGTGCCAATAGTCGCTATTCCCAGGATTAATAATAAATTTGATTTCTGGGGCTTTTTGAATAGCCTGTATTACGATCCTAACATCGGTTTCATCAGGCTTAAAAGAGTCAAATAAATCCCCAGCAATAGTTATAAAATGAGCTTCACTTTGTTTAGCTATTTTTACTGTTTTATCAAAAGAATTCAACTGCGCCTTTATTGCTTTATATCTTTTTTTTGAATTCAAAAACTTAAAAGGCGAATCTATATGAAAATCTGCACAATGAACAATTCTTAAATTTTCTTTCTGCATATATTCCTCAACTTTTTCTAATACTTAATATAATAACAAATTTTACAAAGAATAATTCATATTTTTATGCTAAAATAAATAAGATTATTATCATTAATTACTTCATAAGTAAATAGGGAGGAATAAATGAAAAAAGATCGAAAATTAGAACAATTAGGTATTAATGCAATACGTGTTTTATCCATTGATGCAGTACAAAAGGCAAATTCTGGTCATCCAGGAATGCCATTAGGTGCAGCACCTCTTGCCTTTGAATTATGGGCAAATCACATGAAACATAATCCTAAAAACCCAGATTGGTTCAATCGTGATCGATTTATCTTAAGTGCTGGACATGCTTCAATGTTAATTTATTCATTATTGCATCTCTTCGGTTACGGTTTAACAAAAGAAGATTTAAGTCAATTTCGTCAAAGAAACAGCAAGACCCCTGGTCATCCAGAATATTTAGATACCGAAGGTGTCGAAATGACAACTGGACCTTTAGGTCAAGGCATGGCTACCGCAGTTGGTTTTGCTATGGCAGAAGCACATTTAGCTTCACGTTTTAATACAGAGGATCATAACATTATTGATCACTACACTTATGTTGTCACTGGTGATGGTTGCTTACAAGAAGGTGTTAGTGGTGAAGCTAGCTCTCTAGCAGGACATTTAAAGTTAGATAAATTAATCGCAATCTATGATCGAAATCAAATTACAATCGAAGGATCTACTGATCTTGCATTTACAGAAGATGTTGTAAAACGTTATGAATCCTATAACTGGGAAGTTCTTAATGTGGAAGATGGCAATGATACCGCAAGTATTGGTGAAGCAATTCAAAAAGCAAAATCTAACAAAGATCAACCTTCTTTAATTGTTGTTAACTCCCAAATTGGTTATGGTTCACCTTTAGTTGGAAGCGAAGCTACACATGGAGCTCCGCTAGGTGAAGAAAATATTCTTAAGACAAAAGAGTATCTAGGCTGGGACACAAGTTTAGAAGCATTTGAAATTCCACAAGAATTAGAATCATATATGGCAGATCTCCAAACTGAATTAGGTAAATCAGAAGCAGAGTGGAATGATTTATTTGCAGATTGGAAAAAGGCAAATCCAGAGCTAGCTAAAGAACTTGAATTATGTATCAATCCAGATACTGATGCTATCGAAAATGATCCAGATTTCTGGGACTTTTCTGGTTCAGCAGCTACTAGAAAAACAAGTGGTATTGCCTTAAATCGTTTAGTCAAACATTTACCAGGCCTTATTGGTGGTTCTGCGGATCTTGCTCCTTCCAACAACACTCATATGGAAGGTCTGGCAGACTTTTCAGCCACAGATTATTCAGGCAGAAATATTCATTATGGAATTCGCGAATTTGCGATGACATGTATTGTAAACGGTATGGTATTACATGGCGGTTTACAAGCATTTGGTGCAACTTTCTTTGTTTTTGCTGACTATATGAAACCAGCTTTACGTCTAGCAGCACTTATGGACATTCCATCTCTATTCATCTTAACCCACGACAGTATTGGTGTTGGCGAAGATGGCCCTACTCACCAACCAATCGAGCAACTCGCAATGCTTAGAGCTACACCTAATACATACGTATTTAGACCATGTGATGGAGTCGAAACAGCAGCTGGCTATTTGTTCAACTTAAAAGCAAAAAAACCAACAGTTCTAGCTTTGACAAGACAAAACCTTCCAACTTATGAGCAATCTAGTAAAGAAGCCTTAAAAGGTGGTTACGTTTTCCAAGATAGTGAACAAGAACCAGAACTTATAATTATGGCATCTGGCTCCGAAGTTGAACCTGCACTTGAAGCCCAAAAAGAATTAACAAAAGAAGGTAAACAAGTTCGTGTTGTTTCTATTCCTTGTTTAGATGCTTTTTTAGAACAAGATGAAGCTTATATCGAATCAGTATTACCCAAAAATGTCACAAAGCGTATTGCAAT
>JAAYRJ010000229.1 GCA_012518845.1 Clostridiaceae bacterium | reverse complement strand
TATTTCTTTTTTCTGTTACCTTGATCTTTGATGAAACTTTGCTTTGAAATTAATTTTTTATTTTAATTTCTTCTGCCAGTTTGCATTTCAGATCTCTTTTTCATTCATCTTTAGTTAACAGAGCCTGTATTCGCCGTTTATCGTAATGAGAACGGCGTATTTATTAATACTTTTTATTTATAGATAAACTTGTCATTATGTGTAGAATTTTACTTTTTTAAAATTTGAAAATTTCTTTCTCATTTCTTCAAAAAGACATAAACTACAATAAAAAAAGCCATTACTTAACACTTTTTTAGACAATTTCTATAAATTAAAGCATTTATAGTATGCCGCAAAATTTTATAATGTTAATGATTTCTTTTGCATCAAGATGCGACTTCTTTGAACCAAAAAACATTTTCGTTAATTTGCACTGAAATCGCTGTCTCTTTTTAGGCAGAATGCCTATAACTCTTAAAATGATAAATTTTTATGAATTAATGAAATAGAGAACTAGTTTAACTTGTTAGTAAGTTAATACTTTCTTCTCTAGTAAAAATATGTTCATCATTTACATAATCTAGCTTATTTGTTGATTCTTTTGAGAAAAAATTTTGATTACGATATTCGCTAGGTTTCATATTGAGATTTTTTTCGAAAATTTCATTTAAATATCTTGGATCAGAAAACCCTGCCTCAAAACTAATCTCACTAATACTTATGTCAGTATTGCGTAGCAATTTTTTCGCCTCATTAAAACGTAGTTCCCTAACATAATCTTGAAAGCTCATATTAAGGTTTTCCCTGATAAAACGTGAAGCATACGAAAGTGAAAGATTTTCCTGCTCTGCAAAACTTTTTAATGTTATATTCTGTTTATAGTTTTTTTCAATAAAATCAACTAACCTACGAATACGTCCCATTCTGAAATCATAACTATTTTGCTCTTTGGAATTCATATAATGATGAGGTACGGCTTCAAGAATTTTATCAAACAAATCAAGAAATTGACTCATAACAGTTAGTGCTGGTTTGTCTTGAGATGACATGAAATATTGTTTTGCAAATTCAAGTAAACTTGAATTTAAATGTGTTTTATTATCTTCAATAATATTTTGATCAAAAATTAAATTTTTTATCTCTGGAAAGCTTGTTGAAAACAGCAAAGAAGAAAATTGAACAAAAAGAAATGTTGATCCTAACTCTTCACCACGAATTTCATGCAATTCGCTTGGATTAAGAATAAGAAAATCTCCTGAATTTATTTGGTAAGGTTGTCCAAATATTAACCATCGTGATTCACCAGCAAGGCATAAACAAAATTCAAATTCGTCATGCCTATGAGGTCTACGATACACAATTCGATTAATAAACACGTTTAAGTATGAGATCAATGGATATTGAATGAGTTCATATTCTTCGTGCATAATTTGCCCCTCAAATATCATAATGAATAAGAAAATTATTATATTCTTGCAGTTAGATGATTCATAAAAACTTTATTTTTTATAGTGTATGACTTCATACACAATTCACCAGCATTCCGCATCTCATATAGAATAATCATCCTTCAGATGTAGGAAAATCTACAGGCAATGGCTGTGGCAAATCAAAGCTACTATTAATCTTGATAAAAGATTGCTGTTTTGCAGAATTGAGTATACTCTCCATAATTTCTAATGCATGATAAGCCATCTCTGCAGAAGTTCTTGCTGGCCTTTGATCTCTAATAGCATAAACTAAATCAACTAAACCAATTCCACGGCTATTTTTTGCATGACTAGTTTCATTAAATGGATGTTCATGTTCAACAACTATCCAAGGTTTTAGAATTTCAGGCCTGGGATTACTTATCCAACGATAATCTTCTTTGCTTTTGAACCAAACATCACCGCCAAATAAATTTGGTCCTGCTAAAGAATCAACATCTTTGATACAAATGGTCCCTTCTGTACCATATATTTCGATTCGAGGTAACTCTGAATCCCAAACATCAAAACTTGTTAATAGGGTTCCTATCGCACCGTTTTCAAACTGCAAATTTGCACTAATATGCGTGTCTACCTCAACTGGAATTATCTCGCCTTTGCGCGGAACACTTTCTATAACACGCTGAGCTGAAGCTCTATTTGTCATTCCAGAAACTTGTGTTACAGGACCAATTAAAGATAATAGTGCTGTTAGATAATAAGGACCCATATCAAATAAAGGACCTGCTCCATTTTGATAAAAATAATCTGGATTGGGATGATGCATTTCATGACCATGACTAACAAAAAAAGCACTTGCACCCGTTATTTTACCAATTTTTCCTTGATCAATTAATCCTCGACATGCTTGTAAACGTCCACCAAGAAATGTGTCTGGAGCACAACCTACCATCAAACCTTTTTCTTTAGCTAAAGCCATAATCTCATTTGCTTCTTTGATGTTCATTGCGAGTGGTTTTTCTGAATAAACATGTTTACCTGCTTTAAGAGCACTCGTTGTAATTTCCGCGTGAACTTCAGGCAAAGTCAAATTCAAAATAATATCTATATCTGAATCGACCAAGAGCTCTTCTGTGGTCGCATAAGGTCTTGGAATATCATATTTTTTAGCTACTTTCTCTGCTTTTTCAAGGCTTCTAGCTGAACAAGCAAGCACCTTCACAATTGGATATTTCTTTAAATTAGAAATATACACTCCACTTATATCGCCTAAACCAATAACACCTAGGTTAAAAATCTTATTTTCCATAAAATATTCCTTTGAAGATATTCAAAATAGTAGGTTTCTAAAAATGTATATAAAAATCCCTTTGTTCTAATGATTTTCTCATCTATAAAAAATTTTATCAAGAGAACAAAGAGATATTATATTGTTAATTAAACTCTATTAGAGTTTTTATTAACTGTCAGCAATAATAATTAGCTATTTTTTCTAGCAATAGCTTTTTTAGCTTTTTGAACGATAACATCTGCGGTTAAGTCAAATCTCTCTTTTAGGTAATCAACTGGACCAACTTCACCAAACTCATCTTGTACACCAACTTTTTCTAAAGGAGCATATTTTTCTGTTGCTAGGAAATCTGCAACTGCACTTCCTAAACCATTAATTACATTATGGTTTTCACAGGTTACAAGGGCACCAGTTTCGTCAATTGCTTTAGAGATAGCTTCTTCGTCCAATGGTTTAATGAACAGTGAATCGAGAACTCTTGCTGAAATGTTTTCTTTCTCTAGTTCATCTGCAGCTTTAAGCGCTTCAGCAACCATAATTCCAGAAGCAATCAAGGTTACATCTGTACCTTCACGAACTGTAATTACTTTACCGTATTCGATCTTTGGACTTTCTTGATATACTGCAGGGAAGGTTTTTCTACCTAAACGAATATACCATACACCATCATTTTCTTTAGCTAGTTTTATAACATCTCTAGTTGCCATAGAATCTGCTGGCTCAACTACTGTTACCTCTGGGAAAGCACGCATTATCGCAATGTCTTCAAATGGCATGTGTGTACCACCATTTAAAGCTGCTGTGACCCCTGGATCAAGCCCTACTACTTTGACATTTTGTTTGGCATAAGCACAGGACATAAATATTTGATCACAGGCACGACGTGTTGCAAAAGGAGCAAAAGTATTTGCAAAAGGAATATATCCAGTTGCTGATAAACCAGCCGCAACACCCATCATATTTGCTTCCTGTACACCAACGTTAAACGCTCTATCAGGAAATTTTTCTGCAAAGGCATTCATACCTGCAGCGCCACGCAAGTCAGCATCAAGCTCAACGATTCGTGAATCTTCTGCTGCAAGATCCATCAATGTTTCACAGTATGCTGCCCGCATTTCTGTTGTATCATCTATTCTATAATCAGCTAATTTAACTGTCATTTTACTCTCCTACCTATTCTAACTCTGCTTCAAGCGCTTCAACTGCTTCTTTTACTTGGTCTTCAGTAACATTCATACTATGAGAGGATACTAGACCTTCACAGAATGAAGCACCTTTACCCTTAATTGTATTGAGAACAATCATTGAAGGCTTGTCAGATTGTGCCTTAGCATTTTGAATCGCTTCATAAATAGCTTCAACATCATGACCGTCAATTGTTTGTGAATACCAACCAAACTCTTCAAACTTTTTACCAGCATCACCTAAAGTATTGATGTCGCTAACATTTCCGTCTATTTGCATATCATTGTAATCCATGAAAGCAATCAAATTATTAAGCTTTTTCTGCCCAGCATATAATGCTACTTCCCAGACTTGTCCTTCTTGACTTTCACCATCACCAACAATTAAGTATGTATAATTGTCTAAGCCTTTAAGACGGTTACCTATAGCGATACCGACTGCAGAACTTGCGCCTTGACCTAAAGAACCTGTTGTCATATCTACTCCAGGTGTACGGTTCATATCGCAGTGACTAGGTAAATTTGTGCCTGGTTGATTTAGCGTCTCTAGCATTTCCATAGGGAAATAACCTTTTAGGGCCAATGCAGCATAAACTGCTGGACCTGCATGACCTTTAGAACAAATCAGCCAATCACGCTCTTCCATCTTTGGGTTTTCTGGATCAATGTGCATTACTTCACCGTATAAAACAGCTAACGCTTCTACAATTGATAAGGATCCACCTATATGTCCAACTCCAAGAGTACCAATTTCTTTGATTGTCTCAATTCTTATTTGTGTAGCAAATCTTTGCAAATCTGTTTTCAATTTTTCATCCATAATTATCTCCATTAATTCTTTAGTCTCTTATATACTACCCACTTGTCATCTATTTTAATAATCTCTCGTTTTGGCAATTTCTTTAACCAAAGCTTCATAAGATTTTTCGACATCTGGATTTTCCGAAACTTCCGCAACACCAACACGCCACCATGACTCATAACCAGGACTCATAGAGCCAGGAGCAACTTTAATATCGAATAATACAGGACGATCTGTATATTGTTTAGAGTCTTCAAGGGCTTCTTTTAGTTCTTCCGCATTGCGACAGGTATATGCAGCACAACCTAAAGATTTAGCATTCATCGCAAAATCAATTGGTAAAGGAGGCGCTGTTAAAGTACCATCAGCAGCACGTGATGTAAACTGGGTACCATAACTATTACCACCATGGCTATTTTGCAAATCTTCAATACAACCCCAGCCACTATTATCAAAGAGCATAATATTGACTTTTTGATAATCTTGAACCATTGTGTAGACTTCGGAGTTTAACATTAAGTAGCCACCATCACCGACCATCGCAAAGACTTCAGATTCAGGTTGAGCCATCTTTACACCAAGCGCACCATTTAAGTCATATCCCATATTACTAAATCCGTATTCAACATGATATGAACGGCTATCGCCAGGTCTCCAATAACGTTGTAAGTCCCCTGGTAAACTACCAGCTGCGCAGACTACAACATCTTGTTCTTTAGCAAATTTGTTGATAATACCAACTGCTTTTTTCTGTGAAAAACCTTCTTCTAGCTCTTCTGTATACGCTTCATCAACAATCTTATTCCAGTTGTTTTTATTTTCTTCTATTTCTACCGTATATTCAGATTTATAATCACCAAGATTTTCGGTTAAACCTTTGAGCCCTTCTTTGGCATCACAAATTATACCCTCTGCATCCATTTTAAAGGCATCAAAAGCACAAATATTTAAGGAAATGAATTTTACATCTGGATTTTGGAATAACCATTTCGATGAAGTTGTAAAGTCTGTAAAACGGGTTCCTATACCAATCACGAGATCTGCTTCTTTAGCAATTCTGTTAGCTGCTAAAGTACCAGTAACACCAATTCCTCCTAGATTTAGTTTATGATCCCAGGGAATGATTCCTTTACCAGCTTGTGTTTCTCCAAAAGGTATATTTGCTTTTTCAGCAAATTCTATCAACTCTTTTTCAGCAGCTGAATATCTTACTCCGCCACCAACAATTGCAAGTGGACGTTTCGATTCTTTAAGAATTTCCATTGTACGATCAATTTGATTTTGTGTAATTGGTCGACGATCGAGATGCCAAACACGCTTCTTAAAGAAATACTCTGGGTAGTCATACGCTTCTGCCTCAACGTCTTGCGGCATAGCAATACCTACGGCACCTGTATCTGCTGGATCGGTGAGAACACGCATGGCATTAATGAGAGCTGACATAACTTGTTCAGGTCGATCACAACGATCAAAATAGCGACAAACTGCTTTAAAACTGTCATTAACTGTTGTACCAACGCTAGAAAAGATCTCAGCTTGTTGTAAAACAGGATCGGGTTGACGTGTTGCAAAAGTATCACCAGGTAGAACTAATAATGGAATTCTATTTGCTGTTGCGCACGCCGCTGCAGTTACCATATTAGTAGCACCAGGACCAATAGAAGATACACATGGAATGATTTCTTTACGATCTTTTTGCTTAGAATATGCCATTGCGGCTAAAGCCATTCCTTGTTCATTCTTACCTTGATAAAAGGTAAGATTATGATCCATGTTTTCAAGAGCCTCACCAATTCCTGTTACACAACCATGCCCAAAAATAGCAAACATACCGTTCACAAATTTATTTTCAATGCCATCTTGCTCAATATATTGATTGTCTAGGAATTTGACAATAGCTTGAGCCATAGTTAAACGAATTCTTTTTGTCATAAATGCCCCTTTAATTTATTTTTAAGGCCGATAAAGCTATTACCAGCCTGTTTAATTATTCTTCTGCTGCTGGCTGCCAGTATTCTGGATCATCCAATAGCCATTCATGTGTTTCGTCATCAATTCTTGTTTTTTCCCAAGGATTACCATCTAAATGACGAATACCCCAGATATAACAGCAAGGATAGCCAGGAGCTACAACTTGTTGATGATTAGTGTCATCAGCCACAACAAGGCAACCATGATTTCCAAGTTCATGTACCTCATTTTCTGCCCAACCAGCTCCAAAACCACGCTCATCTTCAAAGAAATAGAAATAAACTTCTGGTTGTGGATGATGGTGTGGTGGATATGATGACCAATTGCCACCTGGACTAACAACCTCGCCTAGAACCATATTGGAATCAGGTCGGGATTCATAATCATAATAAGTACGAACATCACGTCTCATCGTTCCATCCAAGACTCCACCAGTACCACGTTGCCAAGTATGTGTATCCTCAGCAGAATACATATGTGGTTCAAAAGTTTTATCATTATAGGTCATTTGAACGTAGAATTCGCTGTATTCTTCAGCCGTAATTTCGCACTCAGATCCTTTAGACATTAAAAGACAATAGCCGACATAACGAAATGGATCTGGACGATCTATGTCATATTCTTTACCATCGACTACAGCTTTACCTTTTCCCTTCATTAAGACCCAGGATACCTCTTTGTCTTTTTCGGAAAAGCGATAAGATTGACCTGGCTCCAAAATTAGAAGTCCAACATCCATTAAACTATTTTCGCCCTTATTAACATCTAAGTTTAAAAACTCATTGTAACCAGGTTTAATATCTTTCTTTTCTAAGTACATTAAATATCCTTTCTTTACTTTGTATAATTTCTCATTAAATCTTGTCTTATTTTAAAATAATTTCTCTCAACTTTTATTATTAAAATTTTTGTGAAGCTTTTTCCATGGCTTCAATTAAAGGTAATTTTTTGCCTGTCATGAAACGAACCATAGCTCCGCCTGCCGTACAGACATATCCGATATTATCTAAATCTATAAATTTTCCGGCTGCTTGAACAGAATCACCACCACCAACAACAGAATAACCTTCTGATTTAGCAATATGGGTCCAAATACCCTTTGTTCCTTCTTCGAACAGCTTATCTTCGTACACACCAGGAGGTCCATTGATAAACATGCTACCAGCAGAAGCTATAATCTCACCATATTTGTCAACCGTTTTCTGACCTATATCAAGGAACATTCCCTCATCTAATGGCAGATCAGCAACATCAATTTCTTGTCGTTGATTATCTTTCTCATAGGCTAAATCAACAGGTACTAAGATACGGTCACCATATTTTTCTAAATATGATTTTGCTGGTTCAACAAACTGCAATAAATCACGTTCTTTAAGCCAAGACTCATATTTTGTACCAACTTTGACCCCACTAGCTAAAAGGAAAACAACACCTGTTACTCCAGATGTTAAAATATAATCTGCAGTACCACTACTTAACACTTGATCAAGCATGCCAAAAGCATCTGAGATTTTAGCCCCACCTAAAATAAATGCCAAAGGTTTAACAGGATTTTCTAAAATTTCACTTAAAACGGAGTATTCTTTGAAGAATAGTTCGCCTGCTGCTGAAGGCAAAAGCTCTTCAAAAGCTACCATAGATGGACAATTTCGATGAGCTGCTGAGAAGGCATCGTTAACGTAATAATCAAACAGCGGTGCTAGATTTCTAACTAACCAAGTTTCTGTCATTTCTTCTGATGTTAGATTCACTACTGTTTCAAAAGTTGATATTTCCTCAGCTAAATAGCGGACATTACCTAATATCACTGCTTCACCAGGCTGCAAATTCTTAACAGTTTCTTGAGCCGCCGGTCCTGCACAATCATCGATATAACTGACTTTTCCATTAGCTTTTTTGTTCAAAATTTCTGCATGTTCTTCGAGACTTATTAAATTTTGATAATCAAGTGTATCACCTTGATGAGCTAGAATAGCAACTTTTGCTCCCTGATCTAACAAATGATTTAAAGTAGGTAAGCTTTTAATAATCCTTGTGTCATCTGTGATTCTTTTAGTTTCAGGATCTAAAGGTGAATTGATATCAAGACGCAACAAAACTGTTGCATCTTGATAATCAAAATCTTTAAAATTATTGATTTTTATTTTTTCCATTTTGCTATTTCCAAATATTTGTTAGTAGCATCTGTGCCGTCTTCACGCGTTGTTTGCATCTTGGTAGCCGCACGAATTGCATCTATTGATTCTGGAATAGTTACAGCTTCTTGTGGAATATTAATTGCAAACATAATTCCATCACCGTATTCAACTATACTATCTTCCCAAACTGCTATTTCGTACATATCACCACGTGAATTGCCTAAATCTCTTGCATAACGGAAGAGAGAAGCATTGCCTAGGAAACCATCATCTATTGACACAACACGAATTCTGTCATGCTCGTTAAATGCTTCTAGTGCCATGTCTTTTGTTATTTTTTTCTTGGCATTAACTACCACTGAAATAATATGACCATGAGTAACTGGAGTATGTACCAAGATTCCAGTTGCTTCGATATGTGGCATTATTGTCATTAAATCTACCGCTTGATGACTTGGTGATTTTTCCATCTGCAATGCGTTTGTTAAACCCCTATGATAGTCACCAGGGTCTGCTACTCTACGTACAATTGTAATTGCTGTACGTTCTACATCATATTTTCTATCTAAGCAATCGATAGCACGTATTAAACCCGTTGTATTACATGATGTTAATTTCAAATAATCTTCACCAACGCCTTCTTCAAAATTAGCATAACCGTGGAAGAATACATCTGCTATTTCATTGGCTTCTCCACCTTGGAATATAGCTTTAGTATTGTATTTTTCATAAATTTTCTTGTTCTCTAGACCAATTCCGCCTGGTGCAGAGTCAAGCATGACATCCACTTTTTGAACTAATTCATCGAATGTGCCTGACACTGGAATACCTAATTCTTTAAACTTTCCTTCATCTGCTCCTTCGACTAAATATAGGTCATAAGGCATACCTTTTTCGTGTAATGCTCTGACTGATAAGGTGGGAGCTATATCTGCAACCCCTACCAATTCCATATCTTCCTGTTTTGCTACGCCATCAGCTAATCTTTGACCAATGACTCCGTAACCGGATACACCAACTTTTACTTTTGTCATCTTAAGTTCCTCTCTTTAAATATTATCAAGATTTTTACTTCTTTCTAATTCGTAATTATACTTCTACTCTATTTCACCCTTTACTCTTGGTAAAGTTGAACCCCCATAAGGCATGACGAGAACTTTGGCATCATCACCTAATTTTTCTCTTGCTGCTTGATAAGCGTCCTCAACATTATCAAAAGGTGTCATAAAAATACTTCGCACAAAATCATCGTCCATATCTGAGACCAAATAAATATCTGCCCTCTCCATAACAAGTGCAATCGCAGCAGCTTTATGGCCACCCAATTTAAATTCTAATTCAATACGTTTAATTAATTCTTTAGGATCTTTTGCTTCTGACATCCATTCAGCAAAAACTTCTTCTCCCATTCCCTCTTTACAGGAACCTACCAAGATAACAACACCTCCATCTGCAACTGCAAACTTCGTGTTATCGAGAGCCTTCTGGGTTTGATATAGATTAAGATCTTTAGGAGCACCACCTTGAGAGGCAATAACTATATCCGCTCTCTGATCGATTGGCTTTAGATAAAGTTTATCTAAAAATTTACAGCCCTCACGATGAGCTTCAATAAAGTGCCCAGCGACCGAATGAATAATTTCTTTATTTTCATTTAAAACAACATTTACAATAAAATCAATTGGACAATGTTGAATTGCTTCCTCTAAATCGTTCCGAACAGGATTATCCACAGCATTTCCTGCTGTAGCTTTTGGATGTGTCATATTGCTGTGATTTGCCTGAATAGCTGCTCTTGTCGAAACTCCTGGCATTATCGCCTTTGCCCCGCCACTATAGCCAGCAAAATAATGATATTCAATATTGCCCAAACAAATTCTGCGATCTGCTTCTGCCACAGTTCTGTCAATATCAATAGGTGTACCACCAGTTGTTTCGCCTAAATGGACTACGTCGTCCAAGTCACCATCCACTGTTTTGTAGCGTTCGAAAATATCATCCCCTACTAACTCACGCATTTCAGCTTCTGTTTGCTTACGATGGGACCCTAGAGCAAAAACAATCGTAATCTCCTCATCTTTAACACCAATTTCTTCTAATTCATTTAGAATTGGTGGCAAAACTTGATGTGAAGGCAGGGGTCTTGTTAGATCCGATGTAACAATTACAACTGATTCACCAGGCTGAATAATCTCTGTCAGAGTCTTAGTTCCAATTGGTTTTTTCAGAGAATCCGCAACTGCATCCATTCCTGTTAGATCATATTCGATATCATTTTGATGCAAAACGTCTAATAAATTGTCTTCCTCTATTGCAATTGTTTGAAATCGATTGTCTATCCCTAAGTTTATATGTTTTTTCATAAATTTATCTTCTTTTCGTAGTATTTTTAAATCACAACACTAGGATAAAGCATTGTCGTTTTTTACATGTTTATTCTCAGACTCATAGGTTTATAGCTCTTGATTGCCCCTATTTTGTATCTTGGGATTCTCACAATGGTTAACTGAATCTATGGCAATCCCACAAAATCAATGGTTCCAGCCCTCATTATACCAATTTCATCCCTTATTTTAAAGCCAAAATCTTCGTCCGCATTCATACAGCCTTGGTATTTAAGACCATAGGCAAAGATAAATCGAATATCCGTGCCTATCAATCTCTTTGTATCAGCAGGTCAGAAGAAAGAATATCATTTACTAGCTTTTGTATCGGTATTTCTAGTTCTGATTTCTTTTTCTCTGCCTGCCAATGTTCTTCTAAAAATTATACAGTTTCTAGGATAATTTATTACTATAGACCTGTTTTTTCTCTAATAAATTGTCTTGCTTTCTTAGCATAGACAAATGGATTAGCTTTAGCAGGATCTTGCTCTGCTTCAACTATCATCCATCCCTTATAATTATTTTCTGACAACAATTTGAAGACTGGATCAAAATCAATATGACCATCTCCTGGAACTGTAAAGGCACCAGCTCTAACTGCATCTAAAAAGCTCATTTTTTGTGCTTTTACTTCTTTTAAGACGTCAGCTCTAACATCTTTTAAGTGAACGTGACGAACACGTGGTAAAAACTTTTCCAAAGCTTCAACTGGGTCTTCACCTGAGAAATAGAAATGGCCTGTATCATACAGCAAAAAGACCAATTCTGGATCAGTCATTTCGAGGAAACGCTCTGTTTCTTCAATTGTTTGTACACAAGTACCCATATGATGATGATAGGTAAAGGTCATACCTCTATCATAAGCAATTTTCCCCATTTCATTACAGCCTTTGGCTAATAGATCCCATTCTTCATCTGTCAAGACTGGTTTTTGATCATTTAAAACAGGAATATCCTTACCTTGAATGGAATTACCTTGTTCTGAAGCACCGATCACTTTAGCTCCCATTGCTTCTAGAAAATCCAATTGCTTTTTGAAGTTTTCGATTGTTACTTCATAAGGCTCTGACATAAGCAAAGAAGAAAACCATTGATTTGCAATTCTTATTCCGCGAACATCAAGCATCGGCTTTAAAACTTCAGGATCTTTAGGATATTTATTACCTACTTCCGAACCTGTAAAGCCAGCCAAAGCCATTTCAGAGACACATTGTTCAAAAGTGTTTTCTGAACCTAGGTCAGGCAAATCATCATTCGTCCAGCCAATTGGCGCAATTCCTAAATGCACTTCTTCTGAGTTAAATTTATACATATACTACCTCCTTTTAGGCATCATAACTCATCATAGACAAGTTCAACACGCTCCCCTGTTTTAAGAGATTCATTACAAGCAAGTGCTATTTCAATAGCTCGAAGTCCGTCTACATCGTTAACTGGCACTTCAATTTCCCCTTTTAGCGCCTTGATAAAATCTTCAAACTGGTTAATAAATGCGTTAGTATAACGATCCAAGAAGAAATAAGGAATTTTGTCCGTGCTAATATCTTCTTCGGTATAGAGTTCCACATTATTTGGTTGATCATTATAGGCAGTTGCTTGACCCTTAGAACCAAAAACCTCAACCCTTTGATCATAGCCATAAACAGCTTGTCTACTATTATTTATCATAGCTAAAGCGCCATTTGATAATTCCAATGTAACAATTGCAGTGTCAATATCACCTGCTTCGCCAATTTCTGGATCAACCAAATTAGCACCATGAGCTGTGACTGCTACTACTTCTGCACCGCTTTGATAGCGAACCATATCAAAGTCGTGAATCATCATATCAAGAAATAAACCACCAGAACTCTCAATATATGAAACTGGTGGAGGTGCAGGATCACGTGAGGTGACAAGCACCATGTGGACATCCCCTATGTTGCCATCAACAACATGTTCTCTAACTCTCCTGAAATTATGATCAAACCTTCTGTTAAAGCCAACTTGAAAAACAACATCTGCTTTTTTTACCGCTGCAATAACATCTTTTACTCTTTCAACAGTCAAATCAACTGGTTTTTCACAAAATACATGTTTGCCAGCTTCAGCCGCAGCAATACTAATTTCTGCATGAGTATCTGTTGGAGTTGAAATGACAACTGCATCAATTTCTTCTAAGGCTAACAGATCTTTGTAGTCAGAAAAAACATGTTCTATATTATTCTCTTCTAACCACTCTTTACTATGCTCAATCATAACATCAGCAGCCGCATAAACTTCTGCTTCAGGAATATACCGCATTAAATTTTCTATGTGGAGTTTTCCTATCCTGCCTGTGCCAATGACCCCTATTTTGTATTTTTTCATTCTCTACCCTCCTTGTACCAACGATACAATTAATTTTTTTATAAATAAGCTATAAGCTCATTAATAAATTTTCTTCTAATGTTAGCACCAGCAATTTCACACCAGTGTGATTTTCGTCAATTACATACGTATTATTGTCGAATCTACGTATAATTTAAAAGAATACAGTAAACAGGTAATTCTTTTAAAAAATAACTAATGCTCCAATACCTTCACATGACATTTTTTTGGACAAGTCCCATACTGTCCTTCAATTTGTCATACTTCATAACTATTAAATAACTTATTATAAAATATTTGATGCAGCCTTCCATCACAAATGTAATTAATACACTTGATACTTAAATAAATAATACCTGAATTATGCTACAATTTCCATTTTTCCAGCATTTGCCAAAAGTGCGAAACACAGTCTTTATATACAACAATGACTCGATTTCCTTATCCAATTCTTCACCATTCTTACAATATCAAAAAGCAACGAAACTCATTATGATTTAACTAAAGTCTAACAAATACTAATCAAAGGACTTGCTTTTTGCAAACGATTGAATACCATAACATTATGTATTTCGTGATGTTTTTTCAATTAATATGATAAATTATTACTTATTGCACTAAACAAGCATTTTTTATTGTGCGATAAGCATAATCATTGTTCAGTTTATTGATCAAGTAATTCCTCGCCTCGAAATCGTTTGCAAGAATGATTTAACCTTCCAGATAGCAAGCAATGCAACAAATGGATATTTACTCTATGCTGATTAAGGAAAAGACCAATCATGTTGGTGTTTTTTGGTATATTCCTTTTCTGAAAGAAAATGGCTAGGATTTTGCACATGAACTGACATGTAATATTCACGGTTAATCACTTTAACTAACAAATTTAGGTCTTTATCTGTCTCGAACATAATAACCTCTAAAGAGCTTTCGAGATGAAATTGGACATCCACCTAATTAAATAAATTAGTCGACCCAATTTTAAATAGTAATATTATTATATTTCAAATAGAAATTATTAGAATATGATTTTTATGTTTGAAAAATCTATCTTCTTTTCGTAGTATTTCTAATAATAATATTTGGATAAAGCATTGTTGTTTTGACAAGGTTAATCTCAGACTCAGAACTATTAACATCTAACATCTTCATTAGATTTATAACACCTAGTTGTCCCATTTCATACCTAGGGATTCTTACTGTAGTTAACTGAATCTGTGGCAAGCCTGCATAATCGATATCATCAAATCCTATTACGCCAATTTCACCTCCTATTTTAAAACCAGAATCTTCAACTGCGCTCATACAGCCTAGAGCAATGAGATCATTGGCACAGATAAAGCAGTCAATGTCTTCCCTAAAACTAGACAACAATGATCTAGTCCGATCATAACCACTCTCTAAAGTATAATCACCCTCAAGATAGGGATGATCGCACGGATCTAAACTAAGCTTCTCTTCTGCTAAGCGAATTCCTATACCTGCTAATCTCTTATTGTTTGAATTAGAAATACTTGGACCACCTAGATACACAATCTTGCGATAACCATATTCCAGTGCATGACTTACCGCAAGATATCCTGACTCAATATTATTAACTGCTATAAAACTGTAGTCTGTAACTTCATCTATTGCATTAGGTGATTCATCAAAAATGACCGTAGGCTTGTTATTTTTTAACAATCTATCTTCTCCTATAACCTCAGCTGGATACAAGAGAACACCATCCACTTGTTTTTTCATCAGCATTTCTAATTCTGATTTTTCTTTCTCTGCCTGCCAATGTGTTTCACAAATTAAAAGGTCATAACCATTATTTTCTACTTCTTTGTTGATTGCGGATAAAATATCTGTAAAGAAAGGATTTGATAAATCTGGCAAAATAAAACCAACAGTTTGGGATCTTTTGGTCACAAGACTACGAGCAAGTTCATTTGCTGTATAGCCCATCTCTTGTGCAATTTTTTTCACCATCGCTTTGGTTTGTTCATTTGTACCAGGATAGTCGTTCAGAGCTCTTGAAACCGTAGAGTATGAAACTCCTGCCTTCTCGGCTACATCTTTGATCGTAATCTGACGACGTTTTTTGTTTTCCTTTTCTCGCAAGAACATACACCCGCTTCCATTATTTATTATTGAAATTAACTTTGGCAGAACATAGCTTCTAAATTGTCTGAAAATGGTAATACATAGATTTTTTAGAAGAATATGGACACCTCCATAACTTCTATATGGAGACGTCCAGTTCTTTCTGTACCAATGGTACCGTAATTTATACTTTTGTTATTTTCTTCTTACAATTACTAAATTGCTAATTATTACTTATTATTTCGAAGCTAGGCGTAAACGTTCCGCTTCAAGTCTTTCTCTAACAACATCAATATATACTGCAAGAATAATTACAGAACCAATTACAACGTTTTGGATCGCACCAGATGCAGCAAGGAGTGTCAATCCATTTCTTAAAACAGCAATAATCAAAGAACCAATCATAGTACCCTTCATATCACCTTTACCACCTGCAAATGAAGCACCACCAATGATACAAGCAGCAATTGCGTCTGTGTCATAAGGTTGAATAGCATTAGCACCATTTGCAATACCACCACGACCAATCAAAATAATACCAGCAATTGCACACATGAACCCTGACAAAGTATAAGCAAAAGTTAAAACATTATCAGAGTTAATTCCTGAAAGACGAGCAGCTTCTCTATTACCACCAACACTATAAATAGAACGGCCTAAAGGAGTTTTGGTTAAGAAAATTTGCATTAAAACAAAAACGATTATAACTAGCAAAAAACTTGCAGGAACACCTGGAAAGCTTCCACTTGTAAACAATGATGCAGATCCTAACCAGCTTATTCCAGGACCAAAACCAGAAACCATCTTGGAATTAACTAATAGCAAGGCTACACCGGCTAATATGTTTTTCATACCAAGAGTAGAAACAAACGGATGTGGTAAGCGTAATTTAGTTAACAATGAACCATTTATGTATCCAATAAAAGTTCCACAGGCTAAGGCTGCAGCTACTAATACAAAAACATTGCTAACACCTCTTGTATGTAGTAAGCCAATAAGACATGTGACAGTGACCGCATTTGCACCAACCGAAAGATCGATACCACCAGTAATTAAGCAAACTAACATCCCTGTTGCTATAATCGCATTTACTGCTGTTTGCTTCAAAACATTCATTAAGTTTGATACTTTCAAGAAATTAGGTGTCAAAATAGCGAGAATAACACACAATAGTATCAAAGCTATAACTGTACCAAATTTCGATAAAATATTTCCTCTTGATTTTTCCTTAGTCATCTAACGAGCCTCCCCATGCCGCTTGCATAATGCTTTCTTGATTAAAATGTTTACTGTCTCTTTCGATAGTTGCTGTAATTCTTCCTTCTCTCATAACAACTACACGATCACTCATACCTAAAATCTCAGGCATTTCAGAAGAGACCATAATTACACATTTACCTTGTTTCACTAGATTATTCATTATATTATAGACTTCAACTTTTGCACCAACGTCAATTCCTCTTGTTGGTTCATCAAAAATATAAATATCCGCATCTGTATTAAGCCATTTACCAATAACAACTTTTTGCTGATTACCACCAGATAATTTCGCAGTTGTTTCTTCGATTGTTGGTGTTTTAATTTTAAGAGCGTCTACATTTTCGTGACACGTTTTCTCAATCTTGTCTTCTTGAAGAAAGAGACCACCCTCTGTAAATTCTCTTAGACTGGATAAAATTAAATTACTCTTTACAGATTGACCCAAAACTAATCCTTGCCCTTTACGATCTTCTGTTAATAGTGCCAATCCTTTTTCTATAGCTTCACGTGGACTTTTAAAATTGACTTCTTCGTCATAGACATAAACTTTTCCGCCATCAATTGGATCCGATCCAAAGAGAGCAAGCATAGTTTCTGTTCGACCTGCGCCAACTAGTCCGGAAAAACCAAGGATTTCTCCTTCGTAAGCTTCAAAGCTAACATCATCTACCCTGCCAACTTGACTCAAATTTTCTATCTTCAGAGCACAACGTCCACGTTCTCCAAATTCTTTTGGAAATTGATTGTCTAAGCTACGACCAACCATTGCAGACACCAGACTATCATTTGTTACTTCTTCAATAGGCTTAGTCCAAATATACTCACCATCACGCATAACGGTCACGCAGTCACATAATTCAAATAATTCTTCCAATTTATGTGACACATAGATTATAGCAATGCCTTGCTCCTTCAACCGTCTACATACTTTAAAAAGTTGTTCAACTTCTTTTTCACCTAAGGATGAGGATGGTTCATCCATAATGATTACTTTTGAATCAATTAAAATAGCCTTCGCAATTTCTATCATTTGCTGTTGGCCCATTCCGAGTTTTCCAGTTATTTCATTTGGATCGAGATCTTGACCAATTTCAGTCAAAACTTCTTTAGTCCTTCGGTCCATCTCAGCATAATCTAGTAAACCGGAACTCCCCTTAATCCACTTGTTCATAAAGACATTGTCAGTAACATTCATCAATCGATCGATGTTAAGCTCTTGATAAACACAAGCCACCCCCGCTTCTGAGGACTCTTTAGGATTTGCAAAAGACACTTTTTGACCATCAATATAGATCTCACCTTCATCAGCCTGATGAACACCTGTCATTACCTTAATTAAAGTTGATTTGCCTGCTCCATTTTCACCAATTAAACCATGAATTTCACCGGGTTTTACTTGTATTTTCATATCTCTTAGAGCAACAACCCCTGGAAAACGCTTGGTGACATTTTTTAGTTCGATTACGTATTCGCTCATATATTCTCCTTAACAACCGCCATTAGGTAAAAGTCGAAAGGAATTCCTTTCGACTTTTGATCGTGACTTAGTTCACAATTTAGTAAATCTTGAATTTGTCACTTTTTAAACGATTAATTATTCACCTAAATAACCTTTTAATTTATCTAGCTGTTCTTGAGCATTCTCAGGTGTGATCATACTAGCACCAGAGTCAATGAAATCATCAAGCTCTTCGCCCATGATAGCTTTATGAGCTGCTTCTACTGCTAAATATCCCATGCCATAAGCATCTTGAGCAACTGACAATGTTTGCTCACCTGCTAAAATAGCATTACAAGCTGATTGAACACCATCAAACCCAACAAACACAGTATCTTTATAAGCCTCGTTACCTGCAGCTGCACGTGAAGCACCTAAAGCCATGTCATCATTATTACACAAAATCATAGCAATACCTTCTGGATACTTTTGCATGATTGCTTCCATAGAGTTTACAGCTTTATCAGTTGTAGCATCAGCGTATTGAATTTCTTCATCTAAGAAAATTCCACCTGCTGCCTCTACCCCTTGCTTGTAACCATCAATTCTAGCTTGAGCAGTTGTATCCCCTTGCACACCTGTAATACAAATGGCTTTGAGTTCTTCCCAGCCACGCTCTTCAGCAACTTCAACTGCTGTCTCACCTCCAAGTTTGGCTGCTTCTTCATTACCAGTTCCAACAAATGACAACACTTTGTCAGATGGAATATCTGTGTCAATTGCGATAATTGGCTTATCCGACCCTTCAATAGTTGTAGCAACCATGTCGCCTTGAAGTGGAGAAATAACAAATCCGTCATATGCATCGGAGCCAAGAGCAGTTTCAATCATACTTAATTGCTCGTCAAAAGCTGTTTCATTAGCAGCACCAACCACTTCGACAAATACATCTGGGTTATCATCCATGTATGATAAAGCACCAGCCATAACATAACCCCAATATTCTGAAGCTGTTGTCTTTAAGATAACACTGATACTAATGTCACCTTCCGCTGCAGCATCTTCGCTACCACTATCTGCATCTTCTACCGCAACAGTATCATCTGAATCTGAAGCAGCATCATCTGCTGAATCATCGCCACCACAAGCAGCAACTAAACTTACTACCATCAGTAGTGACAATAAAATCGCAAAAATTTTTCTTTTTTTCATAATTTTCCTCCATATTTCCTACGAATCATTCACAAGTATAGTTGCCTGCATCAATGATTCGTTATTAACTTAAGTATATAATTGTCAATATTTTTCAATTTTGCAAACGTTCAAATAATTAAATGGTGCATCTTTTTTATTCTTTTTGCAATAATTTAATTAATTACATACATTTAGCACTATCTTTTTCGCTCTAATTTATGTAAATACCACAAACTATTGTAACACTTTTTCTACTTATGCTATAATTTAAGAGATCGTTTGCAGAAAATATTTTTATCTCTAAATATACTTATTAATCCTGCAATCTTGGTATTAATAAAATCATAGTCTAATGTGATTTTTAGAAAGGCTACAAATGAAATGAAAAAAGTAAGAATTGGTTCAGTAGGACTTGGACGGTTAGGTTATGAACATGCAAAAAATATTGCATCTATGATTCCTAATGCAGAATTAGGAGCTCTATGCGATGTTGACGAGGCAAACCTAAAGAAGGTAGCTAACGAGCTGGGTGTAAGTAATATTTATATCGACTTTGAAAAGATGTGCAGAAGACCAGATTTAGATGCTATTGTAATCGTCTCCCCTTCTTCTTTGCATCCGGAGCAGATTAAAATTGCTATGGAAAATGGTAAGCACGTGTTTTGTGAAAAACCTCTTGGAGTCACTGTAGAAGCATGTAAAGATGCTGAAGCTACAGTAGAAGCACACCCTGATCTAAAGTTTATGCTTGGTTTTATGAGACGCTTTGATCCATCCTATATGAATGCAAAAAAACGTATTGAAAATGGTGACCTTGGTAGAATTATTTTGATTCGTGGATATTCAGTTGATCCAATTTCAAGCATCGAAAATACAATCGCCTATGGACCACACAGTGGTGGACAATTCTTAGATATGGCAGTCCACGATATTGATTTGATCCGTTGGTTAACCGGAAGCGAACCTGATCGTATCTGGGCATTGGGTGGTTGTTATGAATTTGAGGAATTTGCTTCTTGGAATGATGGCGATAATGTAAGTTGTACCATGCAACTAAAGGATGATACCATGGCATTTATTTTTGCAGGACGTGCAGCTCCACATGGTTCACATGTTGAAACTGAAATTATTGGAACAAAAGGTGCTATCCGTATTTCACCCGTACCTACTCCTGATTTAAATGTTTATTATGATGAGCATGGCGTTCGTCAAGAAGCATATCAAGATTTCATGATGCGCTGGCAACAGGCTTATATTAATGAAATTACAGAATTTTGTGATTGCATTATTGAAGATCGTACTCCACCAGTCAGTGTATATGATGGAACAGCAACAACAAGAATTGCTTATCGTTGCAAAGAATCCTTTGAGAGTGGTAGTAAACTGCTAAGCATGGATTAATATTGGTTCTTTGGTCTGATCCTTATATAACATAATTAATTTTCATTTTCTAGCTCAGATAGTAAAACAAAATACTATTTGAGCTAGAAAATATTTTACAGTAAATTTATATCTTAAGCTTATACATGAAGTAAATTTAATTCTGTTTCTGGATCAAATAAATAGACCATTCGATTGTCAAAAATAACATCCATCTCTGAACCAATAGATAAACCCTTTTGTCTTATTTTTTTAGGGACAGCAAAGGTTGATGTTACTACCACTACCTCTTCTTGGTCATGAGCTGAAAAATGCAAATGATAAGATGACCCCATCATTTCTTTTACTTTAAGCCTCAGTTTTAAAGAAGGTTCATCATCGTCTAAGTCCACGAGGTACATATGCTCTGGTCTAACCCCAACATGAACTGGTTTATTGTCCGGAAAACTTTTATTTTTTAAATTCTTTTGCCACTCATCACCAAGTTTAAAATCTTTATCATTGATAGAAACAAAATATGTTTCACCTTCTTTTTTTAGATAGCCTTTAAAAAAATTCATCTGAGGTGATCCTATAAAACTTGCGACAAACAAATTCGTCGGTTCCTCAAAAACTTCTTGCGGAGTCCCGATTTGTTGAATATATCCGTCTTTCATGACTACAATTCTATCGCCTAAAGTCATAGCTTCTGTCTGATCATGTGTTACATATATAAATGTTGTTTGAATTTTTTCGCGTAACTGTATGATTTCTGCTCGCATTTGGTTTCTCAGTTTAGCATCTAAGTTAGAAAGTGGTTCATCCATTAAAAAAACTTTCGGGTTACGTACAATTGCACGTCCTATTGCTACCCTCTGTCTTTGCCCACCAGATAAAGCTTTGGGCTTCCTATCCAAATATTCGGTTACACCCAAAATCTCAGCAGCGTTTTGAACCTTTTCTCTTATGACATCTTTGTCTTCCTTTTGCAATGTCAAAGAGAATGCCATGTTTTCAAACACTGTCATGTGAGGATAAAGGGCATAATTTTGAAAAACCATCGCTATATTTCTATCCTTTGGTGCTACATCATTAACCAATTGATCATCAATGTATAGCTCACCTGCGGTAATGTCCTCTAGACCAGCAATCATTCTTAAAGTCGTTGATTTACCACAGCCAGACGGACCCACTAAGACGATGAATTCATTGTCAGCAATGTCTATATTGAAATTTTGAACTGCAACAAAGCCATCTTCAGTTTTTTGAATGTCTTTCTGATCGGATTTTTTGTCAAAAATTTTTTTCTTTTTCCTCTCTAAAGGATAAACTTTTCTAATGTTTTTTAGTTTCAAAGTTGCCATAAAATAAATGTTAAACCTTTCAAATAATCATTAAAGTCTTATGCTATTAATTTTAATATTATTTTATCAATAAGAATGATGGCTAAAATAGGACAAAATCATTGAAAATTTGTCAAAAACATAACAAAATAATATTTAATTGTAATTCCGTGCTAATATAATAATGCGTTTTACTCAAAATAATTCTGACTAGAAGGCTTGGAAATGAAAGAGATAATAAACAAATCTAAAGAAAAAGAGGTAGAAGAATTTGCCGGGGTTTCTGAAACTTATTTTGCTAACTTCTGGAAAATGATTAAATACAATATCTCGTTTACATTATCTAATCTCCCCGTATTTATTTTAATATTTTTTTTAGGAAATTGGCTTTTCTCCGCTGTTATCCCGTCAAATATGGTTGCTAATCAAAACTTAGCAAATGAAATAACAAGTTCAGACTCTCTAGATCCCTATGCTTATGAAATAATTAGTAGAGTTTTGTTTTTGGCAATTTTCTTGATAGGAAATTTGTTTATATGTATTACTCCTGTACAAGTAGCTTTATCATCCACATATAGAAAACATTTTGCAAGAAAACATGTTTTCTATCTGCATGACACCTTAAAAATAATCAAAAATAACTGGAAACCAACGATACTCCATCAACTTCTTCAAATTATATGTTTTTTTATTTTCCCCTTAAGTATAAATGCTTATAATCACTTAAACTTAAATCCAATAATTAATTCCGTGCTCTTTAGCCTTATTGGGATCTTTTTTATTTTTATTATCATGATGCAGCCTTATGTGTATCAAATGATTACCTTGTTCGACTTAAAGCTATCCTCTATTTTTAAAAATGCTTTAATTTTAGTAATTCTACAATTGCCAAAGAATTTAATAGCTTTCTTATTATCTAACATCGTCCTATTTTTGATCCCCTTTGCTATGTACATAATGTTACCCAAATATGCTCTTCAGGTGTCTCTTATTTATATTTTATTGTTTGCCTTCACAATAAAAGATTTAATCGTGAGTAGAAATGCTTTGGTTCACATTTATTCATACTTGGTTAACGGTCAATCAAAGGACTGATTTTCATTATCTATCATAGATTTACGAAAAAAGTCTGGCGAAATACCAGTTTCTCTTTTAAAAACTCGACTGAAATAACTAGGATCTGAAAAACCACAAGAATCGCCTACTTGAGAAATCGACATTTCACGTTTTGAAATCAAAGCATGTTTAGCCTTTTTGATGCGAAAATTATTCAAATAGTCTAATGGTGTACAATCACATATTTCTTTAAAAATGTTACTTATATGGACTATTGAATAAGAAAAATGTTGCGATATATCTTCATTCGTTATTTTCTCTTTGTAATTCTGATGAATAAATTTCTTAACGTCTTGAACTAGTTGTTGCTCTCTTGTAATAAAATTTTCTTCTACAAACACTTTAATCTCTTTACATAAAACCTCAATGTCTTCGATTGTTTTTCTTTCAAAAGATTTCCAAGTAAAAGTTTTTTCTATATTTCTAAGCAACGTTAAATGAATATCATAAAATAATCTACCTCTATAACCGATGTTCGTGGCTTGCGCTTCTCCGATGTCAATAAAATTCTTAAGCTCACATTCGCACATTTCTTGTGAATAATTATTATTTTGCCAATGTCTAACTATTTGAAACCAGTGAGTTTCACTTGGTTTAAATTGAGTAAGGGTTTTTTCCCAAAATTGCATGTACATTCCCTTATTTTCATCTAATATTTCACACCCAGTGGATAATTCACTTTGCAATTTATTAGACATATAAGTTTTAGAAATATAATGGCAAGAAGATTTTTCAAAATGAATATGTTGAGTCAGTCTTGCCAAAACAAAATTTTGAAAATCCATTATATCGGAAATATATTCCATCTTATCGCTTATAACTATGATTAATTTTTTTTGATCATTCAACCATTCATCAATTTTGTGCTTGACTATATTTGGAGAAATTTTTGGTTGGTTGTTTGGTATAACAACAATTGTAATTATTGTGCTAAACGGACCTTCGAAATACCACAAAAACTGTTCTTTAAATAGCTTGTCTTTAAAAAAACTTTCAATTTTGCTTTTTTCTAACAAATTTTTTTTCGAGAGTAAAGTATCTCGTTGCATCCAAGAAGTTTTTGATAAAGACCCAACATTGATTAACAATGGCATTAATGTATAGCCACGCATTATTTCTTCTATGGATTGAGAATTGTAGTTGGATCTGCTCGATACATAGCTATTTAAGCTTTCCTTAATAATATTCTTTTTCTTAGAAATATATTCATGTTCTAAATCAGTTAGTACTTCTTCGTACTGTGCTTCATCTATAGGTTTAAGAATATAATGTTTGATATCTAAACTCATTGCTGTTCTAGCAAATTCAAACTCAGAATAGGCTGATATGATAGCAATGATTAGTGTAGGTATTTCTTTTCTACACCAACTAGCAAGTTCAAGACCGCTAACAACAGGCAGGTTTATATCTGTTAAAAGAATATCGTATCTTGTATTAGATAACCGTTCTTTTGCCTCAGTGGCATTTAAACAAGTTGTCACATCCCAAAAAGGTCGAAGTTTTTTTGTTAATGAACCAATTAAATTTAAAATAATAGGTTCATCATCAACTATTAATATTTTCAATATCAAAATCCTTCCTTATCTTGATTGTTATCGAAAAACCAACTTTTTCTTCTGGAACAAGAAAACCATATGAAAAGGCATCTCCGTATAGATTTTTAAATCGGCTCAAACTACTAATTAAACCCATACCGCCTATTTCCATCTTTTCAACAAACTCCATAGGTCTTTCAAGAAAATGATCTATCTTCTGCATTAATTTAAGAATATTATCCTTAGTCATACCCATTCCGTTATTAGAAATACAAATTTGTAAAGTATTATTATTTTCAATAATCTCAATAGATAATTTCCAAGGGGGAAGAACTTTTGAAAAACCATGAGTAAAAGCATTCTCAACCAGGGGTTGAAGAGACATTCGTGGTATTTTCAAATGAGCAAAATCAGCTTCTTCATCAAAAATTATATCATATGCAAGTTGATCACCTTTACTAAATTTCATGAGGGTTAAATAATTTTTTATATGATCAATTTCTTCGTGCAAGTTTACTACTTTTGGAGACGAAGTAGTAACATAGCGTAACATCTCTGACAAAGCCCTTAAAGCACGAATTAATTCTTGATTTCTGTTTTCCTGTGCCAATATCATAATAACTTGTAAAATATTAAATAAAAAATGTGGATTAATTTGTGCTTGTAATGCAACAAAACTAGCATGTAATTCCCTAGAGTGCATAGTTGCTTTCTCGGAAGCTGACTTATTAAGTCGATCTATCATTCTACCTAAAGCATCATTTAACAATTGAATTTCATCTTTGGCAAAAGGTGTCACAGGTTCAATCTCAAATTGATCTAAATTTACTTGATCCAATTGCTGTCTTAGATCAGAAAAGGGTTTTGAAATATAGCGCATCGCCACAAAAACCAAAGGAATGAGTCCAATATAAAGGGAAAAAAGAATTATTAACATTGATGACAAAGAAGAATAGGTTGACTGTAGAAGGTGAGCTTTTTCTATTTCTAATAATAAAGACCAATTTTCATAACCTAAATTTTTAGCTATATAAAGACATTCTTTATCTTGCTCATTTAGATCATTCCAAATAAAAACATCTTGAGTAATAGAATAATTTGAATCTATTTTCGCTTGCTCATATTGAATTGACTTTTCTCCTCTAAACATTGGAATTGATTTTCCACTACTATCTACTATTAACAATTTTTCCATGTGTGTGGTATTTAGAATACTGTTAAAATGACTACTTGGTTGCTCAACTAAAACAAAACCTAACGCTTCCTTTTCACTTCGATCGTATATTCTTCTGACACAACTTATCATATTTATAGTATTGTCAATACCCCAGTAATCCTCATGTGGAGGAATAAATCTCATGTTCGACTCAGAGGTAAAATCGTACAACTCTTCATATATTCCTGCTTTAAATTCTTTTTGAATTTTTTTTAAAGATACAGGATAGCCAAATGATTGAAAATTTCCATTCTTCGTAACTATACTAAATCTTTGGTTTTCCTTACCAATTGGAATACTGTACGGCATCAAAAATCCATGTTCATAGTTTTTTGGTAACTCATCATCTTCAACAATTTTTTGTACTACTTCTACATAATTTTCAGAAATATAAATACTAAGATGATCCATTTCTTTCATTAAATTATTAATCTGGGAAGCGGTGCTATTTACAACACTTATGTATCGTTCCTTTTCAGACGTTAATTCTCTATTTTTGGTATGTGTATAAATTACAAAAATTATAACTCCCGCAAAAAAGGAAAAAATAATTAAAAATAGTATAAAGTTTTTTAAGAAAAATGTAGATGTATTTTTTTTAAACATTCTATTCGTTTCATTTAGATATCTTTTTTACTATCTTACTCGAACAGATATCCAATTGCTTTGTAATTTTACAACAAAACGTTATAAAAATCCATTTTGTTTGGTTACTTTATCTATTAGGATTATATATAAGATGCTGAAAAAACAATTGCATCTAAATATCAAAACAAGATATTTTACAGTTTTAGGAGGAAATAAGATGAAGAAAAAAATATCAATTGTTCTATCTTTAATTCTAGCTTTGTCGTTAATTTTATCAGCTTGTGGTCAAGCTGAAAATACCGATACAGATGATTCTAAAGACGGTACTGATGAAATAACTACAGATGAAGATGCAGAAACACCTGTGGACGAAGATGAGATCAAAAAGATTAGCATTCTCACTTCTCAAGGTTCTTATTTTGAAAATCAACATGGACCTATGAGTGAAAAGATGAAAGAACTTTATGGTTATGAAATTGAATGGCAGGTATTACCAGACGATCAATACTATGTATTAGTAAAATCAAAAGTAGCAACTGGTGAAGTTCCTGATATTATCGAATATAATACACCATCGAACAATATTGAATTAAACGCACATGAAAAAGTTGTGCCGCTAGACGATGAGCCCTGGGTAGATAGATTAGTCAATCCAGATCTATTAGCCGATCCTGATGATGGTAAAATTTATGCACAACCGCGTGAATCGGGCACATTTTTCGGGGGCGTATATTATAACAAATCTGTCTTGGAAGAATTGGGTGTTTCAACTGAACAACCTGAAACTATGGATGAATTAGTTGAACGTATGCATGAAGTCAAGGATAAGAGTAATGGAGAGATCACTCCCCTTTATATGTCCAATGCACCTGCTGAAGGTTGGACTACACAAATTTTCATGACACTAGGTTATTCCGTTTATAATTATCCAAATGATGGCGAAATCTACGAACAACTATTAAATAATGAGTTAACCTTTCCAGAAGCACCTGGCTTTGTAGAAGTACTGACTCAATTTAAATCATTTTTCGAAGAAGGTCTTGTTAATGAGGATCATCTTTCCGCCGATTATGACTCCGCACAAGAAGCAATTGGTAGTGGCTCTGCAGCCATGGTTTTCCATGGTGAGTGGTTTCCATCTCTAGTAAACGAAAGATATCCTGAGACAGAACTAGGATCTTGGGTTATTCCCTATAACGATAATTTAATAATGGGTACTGGTGCTTACGTTCGTGGTATGTTTGTAATGAAAGATGGAGATCAAGTAGAAACCACTTTAGACTTCTTAGACAAATGGTCTCAACCAGAAATTCAAAATATCTTTTATGAAACGCGTCCAGGCTTTTCTGCTTTTAATGACGTAGACGGAGGCGAAGTAGATCCTTCAGTTACAAATTTAGTTGAAAATTATCTTGAGACTGGAAAATACACTTACCAAATCAATGATCCTATGGGGGTAGCTTCATCAATTTGGCCAGAATTATGGAAACTTTATGCAGACGTGTTAGCTTCAGATCGCGAACCTATAGATATATTGGAAGAATGGCAAGTGATATATGAAGACTATATGAAACAGATGGAGCAACCTGGTTTTTAATCTTTAGACAAAGATATGAGTAGATTCATTTGATCTATTCATATCTTTTTAATTACATAAACGAGCAAAATTCAACAATAAATCTATGGAGGAAACAACATGCAACCTTCAAAATTAAGAATAGAAAAAACACTATATCCTGGAAGTTTAATAATACCGGCAGCCATTGTCTTTGGTTTTTTTTATATACTACCAATCATTATGGCTTTTGTAATGTCTCTAACTGATTGGAATTTAAGTCGTTTCTATGAGCCAAAATTTATTGGATTTGAAAATTTTGAATATATTTTTAACGATCCTAAGTTTCTATTATCTGTAAAGAACACCATAGTTTTTGCTGTTTTTACAGCTACTCTAAAAACCGTACTTGGACTTGTATTGGCTCTTGCTTTAGATCGTCAGTTAAAAACAAAAAATCTGATGCGTACTATTTATTATTTACCTGCTGTCTTATCAATGGTTGTGGTGGGAATAATGATGAAATCAATATTTAGTTTAGATGGTGTTTTCAATAATTTATTGGGCTCCATAGGTCTTGATTTTTTACAAAAAGATTGGGTAATGAATAAATCCACAGCTATGGCAGTTGTTATTTTTGCTGATGTTTGGCGTTGGACAGGGTTTAATATGGCAATTTTTCTAGCTGGTTTACAAGGAATCGATAAAGAATATTATGAAGCAGCAAAAATAGACGGAGCCTCAGGCTGGAATATGTTACGCAAAATTACTCTGCCTCTTCTCATGCCAGCATTTACGATCAACATTGTCTTTAATGTCATCGGTGGTTTAAAAGTATTTGATCAAGTATTTATTATCACTGGAGGGGGACCTGGTTTCACAACACAAGTCTTAAGTACATATGTATTTACGAATTATTCACAAGGTTTGCTTGGAAGATCTACAGCAATGAGTTTAATCTTATTTATTTTTGTATACGGTAGTTCTTCTATAGTCAACTATATCCTCAAAAAGAAAGAAGTGGACATTTCATGAGCACAGATTCAAAAAATACTACTGTTAAACTAACTAGTATGGAGAAACAAAGAAAACGAACTGATTTAATTATTGAAATAATTGTCATTTTCTTTAGTCTAATAATCATCGTACCTATTTTAATAATGGTATTTGGATCTTTTAAAGATTCTACTGAAGCAGCTAAATTTAATATTTTACCACCTAAAGAATGGCATTTTGAAAATTACGTGTATGTAATAACAGTTGGAAATATTGGCAGGGCCTTAATAAATAGTTTAGTTGTTACATTTTTTAGTGTACTGTTTTGCATGGTTCCAGCCTCTTTAGCTGGTTTTATTATAGCTAGAAGAACAACAAAAATTTCCAGTAGATCTCAAACTTTGTTTATGATAGGACTTTATGCTCCAATGAATATGATTACAACTTTTGCATTGTTGAGAGTAACTGGACTCCTAGGATCTTATTTTGCAGTCATTATGGTTCTGGCTGCCTCTCAAATACCCTATGCCGTATATATGGTCAGCAATTTTGTTCGTAATGTTCCTAGGGAACTGGATCAAGCTGCTTTAATAGATGGTTGTAGCTCTTTAAGAATGTTTTTTACTATTATTACACCCGTCATGAAGCCCATTTTGGTTACAACAACTGTATTAGTTACTATGAATTCTTGGAATGACTTTATGGTTCCTTTATACTTTTTCAACACTTCATCAAGATGGACGCTACCTCTAACTGTATACAATTTCTATGGTCAATATTTTAGAGATTGGAACTTGGTTTTTGCTAACTTAGTTATAACAGCGTTGCCTATAACAATTTTATATTTATACGCTCAAAAACATATTGTCTCCGGCCTTACGTCTGGAGCAGTTAAAGGTTAATAAAAAAACATTGATATTGATAGTTACAACAAGAAAGGATGTAAAATGAAATATAAAAGAACATTTTATCCAACTATGAAATCTATTAGAACTCACAAGGTACCCAAGTGGTATCATGCAGACAAAATTGGTATATTTATACATTGGGGACTTTACTCTGTACCTGCCTTTGCTCCACCCGTCGCTGAACTAGGTGAAGTAGAAGGTAATATTGATTGGTATGGAAATAATCCTTATTCCGAATGGTATATGAATTCGGTACGTGTTGGACAAGGTCCAAGTTATGAACATCATATAGAAAAATATGGTAAGGATTTTGACTATAATGATTTTTCACAGGACTTTAATGCGAAAAACTTTGACGCTGATGAATGGGCATCCCTTTTTGAAGAAGCTGGCGCTAAATATGTTGTTCCAACAACAAAACATCATGATGGATTCTGCTTGTGGAACAGTAAATACACAGATTTCAATTCAGTCAACTTGGGTCCAAAACGTGACATCATCACAGAATTAGCTAATGCTGTAGAGAAAAAAAATATTCGATTAGGTCTTTATTATTCTGGTATCTTGGATTGGCAATATGCATCTACACCTATCATAGACGATTACGACCTTGACAATCCACCAAATGTAACAGCTAGCTATGCTGACTATGCTTACAATCAAGTTATTGAATTGATCGATAAATATAAACCCTCTGTTCTATGGAATGATATAGGATGGCCTAAGAAGGGATTAGATGATTTACCTATGCTCTTTGCATATTACTATAATCATGTTGAAGATGGTGTTGTTAATGATCGCTGGTCTGATGTTTGGCATGATTTTACAACTAAAGAATATAAACTGGGTAATATGGATTTAGAAAACAAATGGGAAAATTGTCGAGGTTTAGGCTTATCCTTTGCCTACAACGCTGAGGAGGATGAAAGTCATATTCTATCAAGACGTGAATTAATTACCCTATTAGTTGAGACAGTAAGTCATAATGGTAACCTTTTAATTAATGTAGGACCAAAGGCCGATGGCACTATTCCTGAAATCCAGGCTCAAAGACTAAAAGAAATGGGGGCTTGGCTCAAGAAAAATGGTGAAGCAATCTATGGAACAGATATTTGGGAAAGACCTCTAGATAATCTGCCAAACAATCTTAAATCCTTTTATACTGCAAAGGATAACAAGGTATATGCTCTCATTGATGGCTTAAAGGCAGAACAAAAAAGTGCACAAATTATTTTACCTAATCATAGAGAGACTTATACTAAATTTAGATCACTCTCACTTGATGAAAAAGTCACTTCTATTAAGCAAGTAAACAACGATATTGTTATTGATATTAATCAAGTGCCAGAAAATGTTGATATTATTTGTTTTGAATTTACTATTTAATAAGTTTCCAACTATTATCTGAAAAGAATTTGAATATAACAATATTACAGTAAAATGTCTCCCTAACTTTTTTTAAGTTTAGTGAGACATTTTTAACATAATGAAATTTCATAATTAACGTAATCGTCAAATCCAAGTACGCTCATTCAATCCTTAGAAAAATTGGCAAACTAGATATAAATGAAAAAACAGAAAGTGATCTTAGCGGATTAGGTAATACAGAGTATAGTATAATTATCACGCAGAAAAACTGACAATAACTAAAACAGAATATTATAAACTTACTAAAATTAAATCTTCATTTAATTCACTACAAAATTAGACAATCATAGGCCACATAGGAAATCTCAAAAGTAAAACAAAAGGATACAAAAAAGTTAATTTATAAAATTGTTCAATTTTTGTCCGGTTTCATAATATATTCATGTGAGTAAAGGATGGAGTTAGAATAAAAATGGTGTATACCAATCTCAGGAAAAGCTATCTTCAGGAACTGGAGGAAAAGAAGCTGGTATACACCAAGCTGTTTTTACAAGGTCTACCTAAAAAACATTATTTTTGTTTCTGTACTCCAAAACCTAAACACCCACAATATATATGAAATCTAGTTTGTTGTCAGTCATATTTTAATTCAACACGTTGACCTGTTTTTAGTGATTCGTTACAAGCCAAAGCAATTTCAATTGCTCGTAGACCATCAACATCGTTAACAGGCACCTCTATCTCGTCCTTAAGAGCCTTAACAAAATCTGTGAATTGATTGACAAACGCACCGGTATAGCGGTCTAAGAAAAAGTAGGGAATTTTATCTGTACTAATGTCTTCTGTTGTGTATAGTTCTACAGCATTTGGTTTATCATTATGTGCGACAGCTTGACCCTTGGAGCCAAACACCTCAACTCTTTGATCATACCCATAAACTGCTTGACGACTATTATTAATCATGGCTAAAGCACCATTGGATAGCTCGAGAGTAACTATTGCTGTGTCAATATCGCCAGCTTCCTCAATTGCAGGATCAACCAAATTGGCACCATGAGCAGTTACAGCTACAACCTCAGCACCGCTTTGATAACGAACCATATCAAAATCATGAATCATCATATCAAGAAATAATCCGCCCGAACTTTTGATATAGTCTATTGATGGTGGAGCTGGATCACGTGAAGTTACAAGAACTGTGTGGATATCACCTATATTTCCTTTTTCCACATGCTCCCTAACACGTCTAAAATTATGATCAAAACGTCTATTAAATCCAACTTGGAATTTAACATTAGATTTTTTTACTACCTCTATAACTTCTTTAACCCGTTCAACAGTTAGATCAACTGGTTTCTCACAGAAAACATGTTTACCAGCTTCAGCTGAGGCAATAGCAATATCAGCATGTGTATCTGTAGGTGTAGATATAACAACTGCATCCAAATCTTCTAACTTCAGTAAATCAGTGTAATCTTGATAGATATGCTTAATTCCTTGTTCTTCAAGCCATTCACTGCTAGCATCAATCATTACATCTGCAGCTGCATATACATCTACGTCGGGTATGTAACGCATTAAATTTTCAATATGGAATTTTCCAATACGACCGGTACCAATAATACCGAATTTAAACTTAGTCATTTTTTCTCTCCTAGCCTAATAACTTTATCTTTAATCTTTAACTACTTCACATTTCTGGCATAAGTTCTTTAATTTTTATTGGTCTATTTTCTTCAGCAGAAAGTCTAGCAGCATCCGCTATAACAATAGAAATTAAACCGTCATATGCATCTACTGGAACTTTGGCATCATTTTGAATCGCATCTACAAAAGCCTTAATTTCATTTGCATATGACTCACCATAGCGATCTTTAATCGTAACTAATGGTTTTTCTGAAATTATTCCTTCTGTGGCGTGTAGAGTTGTTTCGGAAAAAACATCATTTTCTACTGTTACCGCACCTTTGGTCCCAAAAACTTCTGACCTTTGATCGTACCCGTATACTGCCTCCCAACTATTGTCAATCACCGCTAATGAATCATCTTCAAATCTTAGGGTAATTACACAGGTATCATCTCTTGTAATTTCCTCTACATCTTTATTGATTAATTTAGATCCCATTGCATAAACTTCAACTACTTCTGCAGGATTAAAAAATCTAACCATATCAAAATCATGGATTGTTGTATCAGTATAAATAGAACAATGCTCACCACCTGGAGCTGTAAAATACTCCATTCCTGGCGGAGATGGATCCCTCGAAGTAATTTTTATAACATGAATATCACCAAGCTTACCAGTTTCAACAAGCTCTTTGGCTTTCATGAAGTTCTTATCAAATCTCCTATTAAAACCAATTTGTAGCTTAATTCCAGTTTCTTCTACAATTTTCATTATCTCTACTATTTTTTCTTTGTCATAGTCTAATGGTTTTTCGCAAAAAACATCTTTTCCTGCTTTTGCTGATTCTATGATCATATCACCATGTAAAGCTGCTGGAGTTGCTATAACCACTGCATCTACTTCTTCATCTTTTAAAATCTCTCGATATTCTTTTCTTGCTAGCGGCCAACCTTTTTCTGAAGCAATTTCATTATATTTCTCAGGATAAAAATCAGAAACTGCAACTAACTCTGCGTTATCTAATTTATTAACAATATTTTCAACATGAATTCTACCGACATTTCCTGCACCAATCACTGCTAATTTAACTTTTTTCATGCGTGCACAACTCCTAATCTAACTATTATTTTTATCTATTATTGGTACTTTCAAAACTTGTGTATCTAATTCCTTATTAATTTTTTAGAAAATCTCGGCTAAATATTTTTTAGCTTTTAAAGCGTATTCAAATGGATTTGCTATATTAGGATCTTGTTCTGCTTCAACTATTATCCAGCCCTTATAGCCATCTTCTATAAAAATTTTAACTAATTCAGAAAAATCTATCATTCCATCGCCAGGAACTGTAAAGCATCCTTCTCTTACTGCTTTTCTAAAAGGATATCCTTCCTTGATTGCGATCGTCATTTTTTCTTCACGTATGTCTTTGAAGTGTATATGTTTTACTCTTCTTTTGAATAAATTAGCTGCTCTAATAGGATCTTCTTCTGAAAACCGGAAGTGACCAGAATCAAAGCACAAATGAACATATCTTTCATCTGTATCTTCTAGTAATCGTTTTGTCTCATCGACCGTCTGAACAATCGTTGCCATGTGATGATGATAACAAAGCTCGAAGCCTCGTTTGTTCGCAATTTCGCCTAATTTATTTAGTCCGGAACAAAAGCGTTCCCACTGTTCTCTTGTAGCAACTGGCTTATTCTCTCCAAACATTGAAACTTGTTGTGCAAATAAATTTCCCGTCATTTCACAGACATTAATTCTTGATGCGCCCAATGTCTCTAAATAATCGAGTTTCTTTGTAAAAGCATCTTTATTTTTTTCAAAACTATCTTCACATAACGTAGATCCAAACCATTTACTAGCAATTTCTAACTTTCGTAAATCAAGTGCTTTCTTTAACTTAATTGGATCTTTAGGAAATTTTCCACCCACCTCAGTACCTTCATAGCCAGCCAACGCAATTTCACTTATACATTGTTCAAAAGTATTCTCGCCACCCAATTCCGGCATATCATCATTTGTCCAACCAATTGGTGCAATACCCAGTTTAATATTACTCATTATTTTTCTCACGATAATTTTTGTTTAATAAAGCATTCTTCTTATTAGTTGATCATCAAGATTTTTGAAAAATTGCTTCTACAGCTTTTTCAGTTGAACTTTGAGGATATAATTCGTAACCTACAATTCCTTCATAACCACATTTTTCAAGATGCTTGTAGACATTGTGGTAATTTATTTCTCCTGTCCCTGGTTCGTGACGACCCGGGACATCTGCTACATGTACATGACCAATTTGATCAATATATTTAGAAATGTTGTCACAAATACTACCTTCATTAAGTTGCATGTGATAGACATCATAAAGAATCTTAATATATTCGGAACCTACCATCTCGGTTAGCTCTGCAGCCATCCTGGTTGTTGCAAGATAATTACCGACATGATCTGTCGTGATATTGAGCATTTCAAGATTCATGCGAATACCACTCTCTTCAGAGATTTTGGCACATTCTTTTAAAGTGTCATACATTGTGCAAATTTTCACTGTATCTGATAAATGCGCATAATCATTAATGACAACACCACCATCTCCCAATCCGTTAGAATGGATTGTTACAGCAACTGAATCAAGCTTCTTGGCTATTTCTACAGACTTTTTAAGATACTCTAGGTATTCTTTTTTTTGATTAGGATCAACCAAAGATAGATCTGCATCACCGTTAAAGCTAGCTACTTTAATATTATGTTTCTTCGTGAGTTCTGTTATTTTATCTATATCTTTGTCGTCTCTACTCCAAAACTCAATGTACTTAAATCCATCATTACTTGCTGCTTCTATACGATCATAAAAATCAATTTCTGTATAAAGTGTTTCTATGCATGCGCTTCTATCAAATTTCATGAAAATCCTCCTAGATTAGGTTAATTATTGTATTTATTATTCATCAATTATTTCCGAAAACGTTTGTGGAACTTTTTGAATAATAAGCTCCATATGCACAGCAGGGTGGAGCCTATTATATGATTTGAACTTTGCTAATTCTATCAAGAAACTAACACCTTTAAGTCCTAGTTATTTTTATTAGCTATAAACTCTTCTACATTATCTAATGTTATTAATTCAGCCTTTGTTTTTGTATGTGCTTCTAATTCTTTACCATCTAAAATATCCAAACAGGCTTGAATAGCGCCTTCTGCTTGAAGTTCTGGATACTGTGCTACCGTTCCAGTTAAAGTTCCGTTTTGTACCGCAGCAATATCATCGGAGGCTGCATCAAAATCATAAACTGCAATGTTTTCAAAACCTCCTTGTTGTATAGCTTGTATGGCACCTTGTCCCATTTCAGCATTAACGGCCCAAATTACATTAACCTCTGGATTTGCAGATAAAATATTTTGCGTTACATTATATCCTTCATTCCTATCATTGTTTGCCGTTTGGGAAGCAACAATTTCAAAGTCAGAAACTTGATCTTTAAATCCATCTAAACGATCTTGCAAAGCTTGAACACCAGAAATACCTTCTAAGTATGCAACTTTACCATCTTCAATATTTTCCGCTGCATGTTTTCCCGCTAAAGAAGCTGCCTCGTATTGATCAATACCTACATACGTTTCTACATAGCCACCTGAGTTTTCTAGCTCATCCATGTCAATTGTGTCATTAACTAAGATGACTGGAATGTCCGCTTCATTTGCAGTAATAATTGCTGGAATTAATGCTTTAGAGTCTGCCGCTGATAAAATTATTGCGTCATAACCTTTAACAACAGCATTTTCAACCATATTAACTTGTTGTTCTACGTCCGTTTCTTTAGGTGGTGCTTGGAAATCTATTTCGACACCTACTTCTTCCGCATAAGCAAAGGCACCTGCTTGCATATCTTCCCAAAATTCGTCTGTTAAAGCTTTGACAATATACGCAATCTGGATATCGCCATCAGTAGCGCTAGAGTCTTCTTCAGCATCTGAACTAACCTCTTCAGTATCTGAATCAGCTGAAGGTTCAACAGCTTCCGCCTCGCTACTACCACTATCATCGGAAGTACTTTCTCCTCCTCCGCAAGCTACCAATGACAACATCATCAACGTAGCTAACATTAATGCAATAATTTTTTTGAATTTCATTCTCTTTCTCCTATTTCTATTTTTTTCAAAGCAAGTAACTTTGATATTTCAAATCGTCTTGAAAATAAGTAATCTTTATTGTAATTTTTTTCTGTTACGGAATGAGTCAGCTAGGACTGCTAGCAAGATAACAAGACCTATTACAAACTTTTGTAAATTGGAAGAAATTCCCATTAAATTTAAACCATTACGAATAATAACAATAATAATGGCACCAATAAAAGTTCCCCACACACTACCTTGTCCTCCGAGCAAACTGGATCCACCTATAACACATGATGCTATGGCATCCATTTCATATTCCAAACCAGCAACTGGCTGTGCAGAATTAAGTTTTGCTACTAAAACAAGTGATGTGACACCTGCCATCAAACCTGAGATACTATATGCTAGTATTTTGTATCTATCGACATTGATACCAGATAACCTGGAAGCTTCTTCATTACCCCCAATTGCGTAAATATATCTACCAAATTTACGATACCTCATAATAAAATGAAAAATTATAAACAATGCAATCATCAATACTATTTGAACAGGGATTTTCGTTCCAAAGACATTACCTTGTCCGAGATACAAAAATGATTCTGGATATCCTGAAATAGTTTTTCCACCTGCTATTGTTAAAGCTAGACCCCTTGCCATAGACTGCATCGCTAAAGTGGCGATCATTGGTTGCAATTTAAATTTAGAAATCATTACACCATTAAAAACACCACAAAATAAAGCAACTAATAAAGATAAAACAATACCCACAAACATGGGTAAGCCTGCATCTACAACTATTTTCCCAAGGACAATACCACTCAATGCAACAACGGCACCAACTGAAATGTCAATTCCACCAGTAAAAATTACAATATTTACACCCAAAGCCAATATTGCTACAACTGTAACTTGTTGTAAGATATTGATAGCATTATTGACAGTCGCAAATGCTGGTTCTAATAGACCTAGCAAAATTATTAGCGCGATTAATACGATTAAAGACGACTTATCTCCAAAATTTATTTTCTTTTTAGTAGCCATTTATATTTCCTCTATTAATATTCTTTAGTTGCGTAACGCATTACACTTTTTTGATTTGCAGTGGCTAGTGTATCGTTATCAAATTCACCACTGATTCTTCCATTACTCATAACATAAATATGGTCACTCACACCCAACAATTCGGGAAGTTCCGAAGTTACTACTATCACAGCATTACCCTCTTCTTTTAAACTATTTATTATTGAATAAATTTCTGTCTTTGCTCCAACATCAATACCTCGTGTTGGTTCATCAAAAATAAATATATTGGAGTCAGAATTCAACCATTTGCAGATAACCACTTTCTGCTGATTACCACCAGATAAATTCAACGTCTTTTGCTGTATAGATGGAGTCTTTACTTGAAGCTTAGAGACTAACTCTTGATTTCTTTCCTTTTCTTCTTTTAAGTTAATTTTAAAATTGCTAATTAGAGCGTCTATATTAGTAATTGATATATTTTCGCTAATCGAAAAATCTAGAATAAGTCCTTGAGTTTTTCTATCCTCTGTCAAGAAGGCTATGCCTTTATTTTTACCATCCTCACAGGATTTTATATTCGTTTTTTCTCCCCATATGTAGACGTCCCCAGAATCATAATGATCAGCACCATAAATTGCTCGCATTAATTCCGTACGTCCTGCACCCATTAAGCCATAAAATCCAGTCGTTTCACCTGCTCTAGCAAAAAAGCTAATGTCTTTTAAACCATTAAGCTCTTGATTGAGATTTTCAACCTTTAGTGCAATGTCTCCTACTTCAACTTCTACTCGAGGATAAAAATCATCTATTTCCCTACCGACCATATTTGAGATAAGATCCTCACGAGAAAGATTTTCCTTTTTTTCAGTTAAAATATATTTTCCATCTCGAAGAATTGTGATTCTATCTGCAAGTAAATCAATCTCTTCAAGCCTATGTGAAATATATACAATTCCCACATCACGCTGTTTTAATTTTTCGATAACTTCAAATAAATTTTCTGTTTCCTTGTTTGTTAATGCAGAGGTAGGTTCATCCATAATCACCAAATCTGACTCAAACGACAGTGCCTTTGCGATTTCTACCATTTGCATTGCGCCGACTGTCAAATCTTTAATCAACGCATCCTCTCGTATATTTGTTCCAATTGAATCTAGAAGTTCCCTTGCATCATTGTTCATTTTATCCCATAAAACCATACCCATACTGTCTGTCGGATGTCTTCCAAAAAAGATATTTTCTGCAACCGTTAAATTTGGTAACAAATTCATTTCTTGAAAGATGATACTAATCCCTCTTTCATTTTGTTCCACTATAGATTCAGCTTTTATTGGTTCGCCTTTCCAGATTATTTCTCCTTCATAATGTCTATTGACACCCGCTAACGCTTTCATAATTGTTGATTTTCCTGCCCCATTTTCTCCCAAAAGAGCATGTACCTCACCTGGATACATGTCAAAATGTACTTTGTCTAAAGCTAGGACACCAGGAAAACGAACAGTGATATCATTCATCTCTAGTAAATATTCTTTACTTTTTTTACTCATACTTTTTAATCACCTCATTCCCGACTAATAGAACCTATATTCTTGTATTCTATTAAATTTTATATTCCTGATTACTCATAATTTATCCTTTTTTGCGCATAAAATCAACGAATATTGCGTTAATTTGCGCATCATTAATGCATAGCCTAAGTTCTTTGTGCAATACGCTCAATATATTTTAATTTCATTCTCAATATGCACAATCCATGCAATGACAAAGTTTAATTGATGATGTATAATACATTCAAAAGCACAAATCACAAGAATGCGTCTTGATGCGTAATGAAGCTTTTGAGTCTTGGAGATAATATAAGATGATTACTACTAGAGAATTAGCGGAGCTTGCTGGCGTCAGTCAATCTACCGTTTCGAGGAGTTTAAACGATAGTCACCAGATATCAGCTGAAACGAAGGAGAGAATTCGTAATCTAGCTAAAGAATATGGGTACAAGAAACTAAAACCAGGCCATGCTCCTTATGTAAACAAAGCTATAGCTGTTGCTACTACTGAATACGATGAGACAGACGATTATCTTTTAAGTTTATATAACGTTTTGTTCACTGAAGTAAAAAATAGAAATTATTTTCCTGTCATTATTACGTGTAGCGAAGATGAATTGCTTGATCGAATCAAAGGGCTAACAAGTACTGGAATAGTAGAGGGTTATATTATAATTAAACGACTCTTTAATACAGATATTGAGGAATATCTAAACGATCTCAAAATTCCGCATGTCTATGTCCAATATTTTAATGATCTTTTGCTCGAAACTATTGATTTAATTGATACTAATCAATTTATGTGTGGTTATTTAGCCGGAAAGCATTTGCTAGAATTTGAACACAGAAAGTTTATTACCTTAACTTCAGAAGGTCATGAATTTGATGATCGCACTAGTGGTTTTTTTCAGGCTTTGTCAGAATATGATTTGAATGAAAAAGACGTACTTATTAATAAAGTTGATCGTAAACTTGAGTATGGATATGATTTTGTTCGCTCAAATCTAGATTTGTTCGATAAATATACTGCAATATTTGCACAATGCGATCCTATGGCAATAGGATGCTTAAATGCACTTAATGACTGTAAAATCAAAGTACCAAAAGAAGTATCCGTGATAGGAATTGATGGAATTAGATGGGGCACATATTGTAGACCTACTTTAACAAGTGTTTCCCAAGAATATGAAGTAGTCGCATCTGAAGCAGTCGACCATTTAGTCGATAAAATAAAAAATAGGAGAGAGCAAACATTGAGAATTTTGGTCCCACCAAAACTAATTGTCAGGAATTCTACTGGTCCAGCTCATGCAAAATAAATAACCTGAATGATTTTTATTGTTGCTTTAGAGGACTTAATAATTAGATCACCAATCAAATGCCAAAATCAAAAAATTTTAGAAAATTCACATAAGAGAGGACAGAAAATGGCTGTTATTACTTCTAAAAAAACTTATGAAACTAAGAAACATATGGGAATGATTGATATCACAGACGATTTCCAACAAGCGGTTAATGATGCGTGTCGTGACGCAGGGATAAAATCTGGGATTATCACCGGATTTACAACTGGTGGTGTAGCAGGTCTAACTACCCTCGAATTTGAGCCAGGCATTGTTTATCATGATTTGAAAGAAGCTTTAGATATTTTCTCTCCCTATCAAGATGAAACAGGCAAGGTTATTCACTATCGTCATCATGAAACTTGGCATGACGATAACGGATCTAGCCACATTAAAGCTGCACTTTTATCACCATTTATCACAATACCATTCGCAGACGGCAAAATTACGATCGGGCCTTGGCAAAATCTTACCTTGGTAGAGTGTGACACTAGAGATCGTGTTAGAGATGTTGTTTTTCAAGTTATGGGAGAATAGTCTAATTATTCATTTATCAATTAATATCTATGTGGATTGAACCTATAAAAAACACACACTTTTTCAATAAACAAAAAGTGTGTGTTAAATGGTATGTAAATTACAAATATTTATAAATTTACTTTTGATAGAAACTTTCCGACTTCTTGAAGTGTAGGTATGGATGGTCCTGCACCTGCTTTTGAAACAGCCAAAGCCGAGGCTGCAGAAGCAATTCTTAAACAGTCCTTTGGATTTTTTCCTTCGAGATATGAACTAAGAAAATAACCGGTAAATGTATCACCTGCTGCTGTCGTATCTACAACTTGAATATCAAATATATCATGATATTCTCTAATTGTCTTATGGGCATAATAGGAGCCTCCTGAACCTACTGTCATGATGACATGGCTATCTGGAAATTTTTTTACCAGCTGATCTAACAACTCCTCATCTGATTCTCCCTCAGCTAATTGTGCTGCTTCAATTTCATTAACCAAGAAAAAATCCACATATTGTAAAGGCATCTTTTCAATTTTTTCATCAAAGGGAGATGGATTCAAAACAATTTTCATTCCCTTACTATGAGCCTCTTGCATTAGATACGGAATTTCATTTATTTCATTTTGTAAAAGAAGATAATCACCCTGATCAAAATTAGATAAAGTTTCATCTATTTGTTCATATGTTATCAAATGATTTGAACCGCCATAAACTAAAATACAATTTTGACCATCTTTGTCTACTTGAATAAAAGTATGACCACTTGGAACACCGGGCAATATTCTAAGATATTCTAAATTGATCGGATTTGTCTCTAATATTTCTAATAGGATGTGTCCATCATTTTCACCAATAGCTCCAGCATGCCAAACTTCTGCACCAGAACGTGCTAGGGCAAGGGATTGATTCAATCCCTTGCCTCCAGCATATACATTTCGGTCACTTGCAGATAAAGTTTCGCCACCAACTAAAATATGGTCTACACTGTAAGTGTAATCAATATTTAATGATCCAAAGTTTAAGATTTTCATGTTTATATCCTACAGCTACTAATAAGCCAATAAAATAGGCTGGCTTTGTCAGGAAATTATTAACAAAAAATTCCCATAACATTACTAAAATATCTAACATATTTCCTCCACATACTCTATTAAAATTGAC
>JAAYRJ010000228.1 GCA_012518845.1 Clostridiaceae bacterium | reverse complement strand
TAAGTTGAGTCATATTTTTACCTCTCTTACATGATTTATTTGGTTAAAAAACCATTGTACCGAAAGGTGAGATGTGACTCATCTTTTTTTATTTTGAATTTACACCAACTATAGGGACTTTATCTTTGTGTTAAGATAATATCTTTAGACAATTAATTCTATAAAACAACTCATCTATGGTGTTCCCTCTATCTAAATTAGGATCATTGTATTATACTTTTGCATTCTTATTGAGTATTGCTATACTCAAAGAAATGTCAATATTATTTAATATATGATGAGTATAATCAGATATAAACTAATTTATAATAAGATAGGACTAAAACAGTAACAATAATGTTCAAATTTCATATTTAATAATATATTATGGTATTTGACTAATAATCAAAGATCACTAACATTTACAATGTAATTCAATATTAGATCAGTCTTTAAAAGGTTGTTGCTTTATAATGAACAATGAAATTCTTCTCAAAAAATGACAGCTAAATTAAACAGAATGACCTTCTATATGTTCTCAATAATCCTTAAAATATATACTAATTTTTTCATTCATGAAACTTTGAATAAAAACTTAATAATATTTTCTCTTGTGTGCACCAATTGTATTCATCAAGCACAGCTCTATAGCCTCGTTCTCCCATTTGTTTAGCCTCTTCAGGGTGTTTAATAAACCATTTAATTGCGGCTTCAATTTGAGAGGGTTGATCCGGTTCAACACAAATTCCACAATTATATTTCGAGATAATTTCTTGCCACAAGACAAAATTTGTACAACATACTGGACGCCTTTGCAGCATATATTCAAACAATTTTGTGTTTCCTAATGTACCAATTTCATAATCTGTATTAGGTAATTTTCTGCATAATGCCATTCCTAAATTACTTTCACAAATATGCGTTCTAACTTGCGCTCTAGAAACTACACCTTTATAGTCAACTTTTTCCCAAGCAGAATGAATTGCCATTTTATCGAAATATGCTTGATGAACAGGCCCACAAAGTATATACTCTAGCTCTAAATCTTTAATAGCATTAAGTAATTCTAAATGACACCATTCCTCGGATATTAAACCCGGAAAACATATCTTAAATACTTTGTCTGAATTTTCAGAGAAATTCGATTTTTTTTCAATACATAATTCCCCCAATGCATCTTCTGATAATAGTGGATAATTGGTTACCGTAACACAATTTGGATTTTCTTTTTTCATTTTTTGTGTAAAATTCGGAGATACACAGATCACTCCTGATAACTTTTTAAGAACATTTCTTTCAAAAATTGAATACACTTTTGCAATTATTTTTCTGAAGAGTTTTGGAATATATGTCTTTTCTTCAATTTGGCCCGTCACATTCTCATGGCTATCAAAAATAACAATTTTCCCCCTTTTAGCTAATTTAGCAGCAGTTGGAAGTAATTCCGGATCATGAATATGATAAATATCTACATCTAATTTAAGTGCAGCTTTATATATTTTTTTTGTAAAAAATAAAAATCTTTTCAATCTTGACTTAGGAACTTCCCCTAAACCTATTAATTTTACACCATTTCTTAACCCTGATTTTCCTTGTGAAATTTGATAGACATCATAACCTGCCTTTTTTAATGAAATTAACTCCTTATGGAAAATTCTAATGTCAAATTGTTTATGCACACTGGTTAAGTGACATACAGATAGTTTTTTCACATTAACACCTCAGTTTACCAAAAATAACTTTGAACAAACCTATTAAAGAACCAAATCCGTATGTCAAATGAAAAGAAGGGAAAAGAAAAAATAACTGAAAAAACTCTTTGATTGTTTTAGATATAATAATTGAAACAACAAGATCTAGAAAAAAATATAAAATTAGTATTGTAAGCCAATATTTTAGTACAATTGGAAACAAAATTGATATTACAGAACCAATCAATACGTATAGGAAAAATGCAAAAGGCACAAAATGTCTAACGCGCATACTCCCTTTAGTTAAGTAAAGAGTAATAATATTCCATTGTCCATTCAAATAACCGGACTCTACTAAACCTCGGAATGTATCTCGACAATAATAATCAAACTGAATATTGTTATTTAAATATATTTCTCCACCATTTTTCAATATCCTAGCATTAAATTCATTATCTTCATTTCTAACTAATCTTTCATCAAATAAACCAATTTTATCAAAAAGATCTTTTCGATATGTGCCAAAAGGTACTGTGTCAACATAGCCACTTTTTGCACGTGTTCGAAATTCTGAATTTCCTACACCAAATTTAGAACTTAATAATTTAGCAACAGTTGTTGAGTAACTTGTTGTACCTTTTGCAATTGCCAACCCACCTACATTATCTGCGCCAGTTTCTAATAAAGTCGTAACACATATTTCAACGTAATTTTCAGGAAATCTAGAATGTGCATCCAAACGAATAATGATCTCACCGGTTGCTATTTTTATTCCTAAATTTAATCCATATGCTTGATAACGTTTCTCATTATCTAAAAGAAGTATGTCTAAGTCTTCATTATCATGAATAAAGTCTTGTACCATAGAAAGAGTTTGATCTTCCGAACGGCCCTCAATCAGAATAATTTGCATTTTTTCAATTGGATATGACTGTGCTCGCAATGATTCTAGGAATCGTTTAATGTGTTTTTCCTCATTATAAATAGGTACTATTAAAGATACATATGGAATTTTCTTCATAGTGTTAACATCCTTTTGTATTTAGGTATACGTAAGTTTAATGTGTCATAATATCCTAACACGGGTTGGTACTAAGTCAAGAAAACGGATAAGTTAAACTCGTATTCTAGCTAACCCAAGTTAAGGTAGCCGGTTCAATATCATTATTATTCGTCTTTTGTTCCTCCTCCGCTAATTGCTTAGCTTCAAAGTC
>JAAYRJ010000024.1 GCA_012518845.1 Clostridiaceae bacterium | reverse complement strand
CTGTGCTTCTAACTGTTCATTCGTTTGGATAATCAAAGTTTCATAGTTAACCATTGCATTATAATCACCCATCAGGAAAAGATCCACTAACCAATTTGAGCTGCCAGAGGAACGATTGACGCCGGAAAGTAAACTAAGAATTTTTTCTTGTAATAGTGGGTCTGCCAAATCTTCTTTTGTAAAACCAGCTTCTGGATTTTTGGATAAAGCTGTTAGAAAGCCAAGATAAGCACTTGCTCCAGAGTTGGACTGGGTAGCAGAAGTCATAGCAAAATTTAATTGATCATTTTCTATTGCCTGAATAATTTCTTCAAGCACAATATCGGATCTATCAGTAAAGCCTAGTTCTTCTGCTAAAGATTGTTTTATTCCAAAAATAACTGGTGTAATCGCAGTAGTTTCAACGTGTTTTAATAGATGATGCTCATCGCCCATTGTTAACCATAAGGTAGAAGCAGGCCAAACAGCATCATATTCTACTTCACCTGATTGCAATTGACGCATAATATCAAGTGAACCCAAATATGTTACTTCTATTTTTTTCTTAGATTGTTTAGCGTAATTTTCAAGAATTGGTTCCAAAACTTTATGTTCAGAGCCGGCTACAATTGTTAGAGCTTCACCTCTTCCAGCTGTAGTAACAAAGTCGGAATCATTTTCATGAATTTTCATGGAACTGCCAAAACAACCTGTGATCAATAAAATAGCACTTAACAAAATTATGAGAATTTGAAAAAACTTGTATGGTTTTAGAGTGTATTTTGTTTTTTGAAAATTTTGTTGACATCTACAAAACATAAAGCCCCCACTGAAAATAAACATTTCCCTAAACTAAACTTCGTATATTATAAATAAGGATTGTTATGTCTTTGTTAGAGCTATTACATGTTGTGAGTAAATTGTTAGGTTTATGTAAGCTTAATATTTGCAAATAAAAAAAGAGGCTATCTCTTCTTCTACCTTTTTGGTAGTTCTGAGTCAGCCCCTTTTTGGTGTAAATAAAATTATTTAATTATTATTCAATAATTTCTGTAACGGTGCCTGAACCAACAGTACGGCCACCTTCACGAATAGCAAATTTCAAACCTTTTTCGATAGCGATAGGTGTGATTAATTCAACAGTCATGGAAGTGTGGTCACCAGGCATGCACATTTCAACGCCTTCTTCTAATTCAGCAACACCAGTAACGTCGGTAGTACGGAAATAGAATTGTGGACGATAACCTGAGAAAAATGGCTTGTGACGACCACCTTCTTCTTTAGTTAAAACGTATACTTGGCCAACGAATTTTGTATGTGGGCTAATTGTGCCTGGAGCAGCAATAACTTGACCACGTTCGATTCCATCACGTGTTATACCACGAAGTAAGCAACCTACGTTATCACCAGCTTCGCCATAATCCATCATTTTGTGGAACATTTCGATACCAGTAACAACTGTATTAGTTGGTTTTTCTTGCATACCAACAATTTCTACTGGGTCATTTAACTTAACTGTACCACGCTCGATCCGACCTGTAGCAACAGTACCACGACCAGTAATAGTAAATACGTCTTCGACTGGCATTGCAAATGGTTGCTCAGTCGCACGATCAGGTGTTGGAATGTAACTGTCAACAGCTTCCATCAATTCTAAGATTGGAGCATATTCAGGTGTATCCATATCTGTACTATCTGATTCTAATGCTTGTAGAGCAGAACCACGGATAATTGGAACCTCGTCACCATCATATTCATATTCAGATAGAATTTCACGAATTTCCATATCTACTAATTCAAGTAATTCTTCATCATCTACTTGATCTGTTTTATTCATAAATACAACGATTTCTGGAACACCAACCTGGCGAGCTAACAAAATATGTTCACGCGTTTGTGGCATAGGACCATCAGCAGCGGAAACAACAAGGATAGCACCATCCATTTGAGCAGCGCCTGTAATCATGTTTTTAATATAGTCAGCATGGCCTGGACAGTCAACGTGAGCATAGTGACGATCATCAGTTTCATATTCTACGTGAGAAGTACTAATAGTGATACCACGTTCTCTCTCTTCTGGAGCCTTGTCAATATTTGCATAATCTGTAAAATCAGCACCGCCCTTGAGAGCAAGTACTTTTGTAATAGCAGCTGTTAATGTGGTTTTACCATGGTCAACGTGGCCGAGTGTACCAACATTAACATGTTCCTTAGTTCTTTCAAATTTCTCTTTAGCCATTGTAAAAGATCCTCCTTATTGATACAGTCAAACTGATCTATTTATCTTTTATTAATTATCTCTTTATATTCTACACAAATCTTGCATTTTGGCAATGATCCAACAACTTTGGCTTTCTCTAGTAGTTGTTGTGTGTATTTTAATTTTGATTTACTGTGATATAAAATTTTCCATTATGGAGTTTGGCACTCGTTCATAATGATCAATTTGCATTACAAATGTTCCTCTACCTTGCGTAATCGAACGCAAATTAGTAGCATAGCCGAACATTTCGGACAAAGGTACATAAGTAGATATTTCCGCAGCGTTTAAACGTATTTCATTACCAGTAATTTGACCACGTCTTGAGCTTAAGTCGCCCATTACGTCGCCCATATATTCTTCTGGCATGGTGACGTCTACTTTCATAAGTGGCTCTAACAGGACCGCATCACCCTTACGCATGCCCTCCTTTAAGGCCATTGAGCCTGCAATTTTAAATGCCATCTCTGAAGAGTCAACATCATGATAAGAACCATCAACTAAGGTAGCCCTAAGCCCTACAACAGGGTAACCTGCGATGATACCTGCTGCTAAAGCTTCTTGAATACCTGCATCAACTGCACTTATATATTCTCTTGGAATAGCTCCACCAACAATTTTGTCAACAAACTCATAACCTTCATCTGCCTCTAGAGGCTCAAATTGTACAACACAATGACCATACTGTCCGCGGCCACCGGATTGTCTTACGAATTTACCCTCTACCTCAACAGGCTTGGTAATAGTTTCACGATAAGAAACTTGTGGTTCACCAACATTTGCTTCAACCTTAAATTCTCTAAATAAACGATCTACTATAATGTCTAAATGTAATTCGCCCATACCAGAAATCAAGGTTTGACCTGTATCTGAATCGGTTCTAGTCTTAAAAGTTGGATCTTCGTCAGCTAGTTTTGCTAAAGCTGTGATTAACTTTTCTTGCGAAGCTTTGGACTTTGGTTCAATTGCAACAGAAAGAACAGGTTCTGGGAAGTCCATTGACTCTAAAATTACTGGAGCATCTTCATCACAGAGTGTATCGCCGGTCGCCGTAAGTTTTAAACCAACTGCAGAGGCTATATCACCTGCATAAACCCGGTCAACTTCTTCACGATGATTAGCATGCATCAATAAAATACGACCAATTCTTTCGCGTTTTTCTTTAGTTGAATTGTATACATACGAACCTGCGTCCAAGGTGCCTGAATATACTCTGAAAAAGCATAACTTGCCCACAAATGGATCCGTCATGATTTTAAACGCTAAAGCAGAGAACGGCTCATCATCACTTGGATGACGCTCTTCTGTTTCCTCTGTTTCAGGATTTATGCCATCAATAGCTGGAACATCCAAAGGTGATGGCATATAGTCAACAATTGCATCTAATAGCAATTGAACGCCTTTGTTCTTATAGGATGTACCACAAACTACTGGAACCACTTTGGCATCAACTGTTGCTCGGCGCAAAGCAGCTTTTAAATCTGGAATGGTAATATCTTCTTCGAGCAAATATTTTTCTTCGATTACTTCATCGTTTTCAGCAATTTTTTCGATCATTTGTTCACGATACAACTTAGCATCTTCTAACATATCTTCTGGGATAGAAATCTCATCAATTTTTGTACCCATATCGTCAGCATAGTTGTAAGCTTTCATTTCCATTAGATCGATAATACCAGTAAAGTTATCTTCCTTGCCTATTGGCAATTGGATTGCTACTGGATTAGCTGCTAAACGATCTTCGATCATTTCTATAACATTATAGAAATCCGCTCCTACAATATCCATTTTATTAACATAGGCCATACGTGGCACGCCATATGTGTTGGCTTGACGCCATACGGTTTCTGTTTGGGGTTCAACGCCGCTTTTGGCACTTAATACCGTCACAGCACCGTCTAAAACACGTAAAGAACGTTCAACTTCGACCGTAAAATCAACATGACCTGGAGTATCAATAATATTGATCCTCTTCCCATTCCATTCAGCAGTTGTAGCAGCAGATGTGATAGTAATACCACGTTCTTGTTCTAGCTCCATCCAGTCCATTGTGGCACCACCCTCATGGGTTTCACCAACTTTATGGATTCTGCCTGAGTAGTAAAGGATACGCTCCGTAGTTGTCGTTTTACCGGCATCAATATGTGCCATTATGCCTATGTTTCTTGTGTTTTCTAACGAGAAATCTCTGGGCATGCGGTTAAACTCCTTCCATAGCAAATCTCATCTAATATATACCTTCATACACTTTATTTGTTAAAATGCATTTGAAATATTTGTAAAATATCTCTGTTCTTTGATTTCTACTACCATCTGTAATGTGCAAAAGCACGGTTTGCTTCTGCCATACGATGTATCTCTTCTTTTTTCCTAAATGCTTGACCAGTACTATTGCTTGCGTCAAGAATTTCATTTGCTAAGCGTTCTGGCATAGTACGTTCATTACGTGAACGAGCTGCGTTCACAATCCAGCGCAATGCTAAAGTTTGACGTCTTTCTGGGCGGACTTCAATTGGAACTTGATAGTTTGAACCACCAACACGTCTAGCTTTAACTTCTAGTAATGGCATAACATTTTCTAATGCTTGATAAAAAACTTCAATTGGCTCTTGCTCTGAACGCTCTTTGACTAAGTCAAAAGCTGAATAAACTATTCTTTGAGCCAATGATTTTTTGCCGTCATACATAACAATATTTATCAATTTTGCTACTTTTAAATCATTGAATTTTGGATCCGGCAAAATTTCTCTTTTTGGAACATGGCCTTTTCTTGGCACTTTACTTCCCTCCTTTCATGATTATACGGTTTACCGAAATCATAGGTACTCACGGTTTGGATCGTGTCTTGCAAAGAAAGACCTGTATCTTGAAAAGTCAGGAAAACAGAGCCTTCTTTAGACTAAATTGTCCAACCGATCTAGCTACTAATTGTGTAGCTTATTTTGGTCTCTTCGCACCATATTTGGAACGACCTTGCATACGGTCTGCTACGCCTGCAGTATCGAGTGTACCACGCACAACGTGATAACGAACACCTGGTAAATCCTTGACACGGCCACCACGAATTAGAACAACACTATGTTCTTGTAAGTTATGACCAATACCTGGGATATAGGCGGAGACTTCCATTTGGTTTGTCAAACGTACCCTAGCAACTTTACGTAAAGCTGAATTAGGTTTTTTTGGTGTCGTCGTTTTGACTGAAGTACATACACCACGTTTTTGTGGCGAATCATACTTAGATGGACGATTTTTTAATGAGTTTAAACCATAACCTAAGGCAGGTGACGCTGACTTATAGGTTTTTCTCGAGCGACCTTTTCTGACCAGCTGGTTAAATGTAGGCATCTATCTTCCTCCTTTCATTGTTATTTTTTGTGCATGAGCATTTCGATGCCGAAATCTCAGCAACTAATTGTATCATCAGAAAAACTCCTTGTAAAGGAAACGATTTATCACAAGTTTTTAATATTTTTAGGTTTTCTCTATTAATTTTCAACAAAATTTTCTTTTTGTTAGACCTATTATGATGAAAATACCCATCGACTAATGGCGATGGGTACCGTTACTATAGTTGTTAAACAGTATTTTTGATTAAATTTTTTAGCAAATCGTTAACTAGGCTTTAGCTAAATCTAGAACCTTTTTAACATCTTCTCTTTCTGCATGACCCTCATGTACTTTTTCGTTTTCTACATAAAAGGTTGGTACATAATAGTAATCATATTGATCTGCGATTTCTGGGTTTTTTCGCTCATTGATTTTTGTGATTTCAATATCTTTATACTCATCCTGAGCCATCAATTCATCCAGAAGTCTTAAGGCTAACTGGCAATGTGGACATTCATCAAACATAAACATCGTAATTTTTTTCATGGAATTTTCTCCTTACAAGTTCAATTCTACATTTTCTTTTTTACCCAAACTGAGAATGAACCAGCCGGGCAAGGAAAAGTAGCAGTTCCTGTTTCATCAAGCATAATATTTCCCTTAATGTGACCCGTTAAATCAAAATATACTTGACCTGCACTTTCTTCATTAAATGTTATCTCTTTGTAGTTGTTGTCGCCGTTACTTAGGATACACACTAGTCCAGAATCTTGATGCTCTTTACTCCCTAGTCTTTGAATTGCTATACAGTTTGAATGATCCAAATGTAAAATTTCTTCTCCCCATGCATATTTTCTTCTAGCCATGAGTAAAATATCTAATAGCTCCTGATGTGACTTCGTTGATTGTTCACCCTGACCACCATAATAATCAGCATAAAAAACGCAGGGATAACCTTTTTGCCTCAATAAAATCATGGCGTAAGCCAATGGTTTAAACCAATCATCTACCCAGGATTCTAAAGACTGTCCTATCTGGGAATCATGATTATCAACAAACGTCATCGTTCTTATAGCATCATCTTGAACGATTGTATCTTCGAATATTTTGGACAAATCATACTCTTTACCTGCTTGAGCTGCATCATAAAAATTATAGTGAAGCGGTACATCAAACAAAGTTATGCCAGGGAAAGAGTCTTGTAAAACTTCATTCAGCGATTTAATGTTCCCTGTCCAGTATTCAGCAACATAAAATAGATCACGTGATGTTTCATTATGCAGATATTCGGTTAAATGATTCATAAATTTTAAGTCGATATGTTTAAGTGCGTCTATACGTAATCCATCAAGATTTAGCTCTTCCACAAACCAAACTGCCCATTTTTTGATCTCTGCAATAACTTCAGGATTATTAAAATCAAGATCTGCATGCATTAGATAGTCAAAATTACCTTTTTCTTCATCCGTTACATGCTCTGAAAAATCTTTTGCGTCGCCTAAAATTTTAAAAATTCCACTCTCGCCTGTGCTTTCATCAAAATCAACTGCCGTAAAATGTTGATGATGCCATTTAAAATCAGAGTATTTGTCACCACGTCCTGGAAAAGTAAAGCTCGTCCAGCCTTCTATATCTAAAGGTTCTGAAATTACTTCATCACGATTTTCCGGATTAACTTTGACAACTGAAAAAACTTCCTTAGCATCCGCCCCCGCCTTATGATTTATTACCATATCAGCATAAACTTGAATTTCATGTTCATGTAAAGCCTCGATAGCTGCAATTAGTTCTTCTTTGGTCCCATATTTAGTTCTAATCGTACCTTTTTGTTCAAATTCTCCTAAATCATAAAGATCATAAGCACCATAACCAACATCGTCCGAATTTTGTCCTTTGTAGCAAGGCGGTATCCAGACAGCTGAGATACCAATTTCTTTTAGATGTGGTGCATCTTCCTTTAGCTTGTTCCACAAAGTTCCATCATTAGGCAAATACCATTCAAAATATTGCATCATAACACCATTCATAGAATAACCTCCAAAAATGATCAAGTGATTAATTAATCCTCTGCTTAATCATTAGCAAGTCACTACACATAAGAAAGGACTTCCAATAAAAGAAGTTCTCTCAACTAAAAACAGTACACGGTTAGCACTTGATGATTATTTCTTTTTCATGCTTCTCGTTTATTGTCTATATATATTTCTCATACTTTGCAGTACTCCATATTATTGTAACATAATCAACTCCTGTATCAGCTTAATAATATATTTCTTTTAAACGCCACAACTAACACTAACAGCTTGAAATTAAGCAATCTCTATCAAAGAATTCTTTTATTAGGACTGCTCTAATAAATTAATGTGCATTTTTATTTTCAAATGAGGAAGCAATACAACTCGTCAAATAAATAAACGATGCAATTTGCACAAAAGAGCTTAACATATTAACGAAAACGTTGTATTATATTTACACAGTGTATGTTTATTCGTCGAGCGCATATTTTCTAGTTCGTCCAACCATATTTCCTGGTTTTTTCAACTTTGATTAGGTTATCGAACTTTAACATAGTAATCCTAAACGTTTACACTGTTTGCTTAAAATATGAGTTTTGATGTGATCTTGAAAATTTAGTAGGAGGAAAAGATGTTTAAAGTTTATGAGGTAAAAGAAAATGTTTTTGCCAACAATGAGCGTGAAGCCAATAAATTGCGCAAAGAATTAAAGGAAAGAAAATTATTTTTGCTCAACTTAATGTCTTCACCTGGTTCTGGCAAAACAACGACTTTGGTCAAGACTCTTGAAGAACTAAAAGATAAATTGAATATGGGGGTCATGGAAGCAGATATCGATGGTATTGTTGATGCAAAAACAATTGCTGAGCTAGGGGTTAAAACTATTCAGGTCCATACTGGCGGAATGTGCCATTTAGACGCTGATATGACTAGACAAGCTTTGACTGAAATGGGTACGGAAGACTTGGATTTAGTTATTTTGGAAAATGTTGGAAATCTAGTCTGTCCAGCAGAATTTGATACAGGTGCAGTTAAAAACGTGATGATTCTAAGCATACCTGAAGGTGATGATAAACCTCTTAAATATCCCTTAATGTTTGAGGTCAGCGATGTTGTATTAATTAATAAAATTGATGTTTTACCATATTTTGATTTTAATATCGAACAGTGTTCAAAAGAAATTCACAAATTAAACCCAAAAGCAAAAATTTTTCCAATCAGTTCAAAAACTGGTGAAGGGATCCAGAATTGGATTGATTGGTTAGTTGCTGCAGTCCATGATTGGCAGCAATAATTCAAACATATAAGGAGTCAACTATGTCAGAAAAACAAATGCCCAGAATAGTGGGTCCGGGTGGAATGTCACATTACGATTCCAATCCTGAACACGTTAGACAACCGATTATTGAATTAGGGCAAAAAATTACTGATCGTGTAGGAGTTAAAGTTGGTCCACAAGATCCTGAATATTATGGTTTAGCAGCCATGATCACAGATGAAATGGCAGAAATTGCCTTAACCATGGACTTACGAAGCCCATATACGATCGATGAAATGATGGAAAAAACCGAGTACAAATATGAAAAAGAAGAATTAGAACAAATTCTTTTTGAAATGGGTTACGCTGGTGTACTCGAATTTTGGTATACGAAAGATGAAAAGAAAGACAGGCTTTATGTATTACCTGTCTTTGTTATGGGTAGTGCAGAATTTTCCAATATGAGAATGAAAGATTTGGAAGAGAAACCACAGATGGCAGCTTTTTTTGAGCGAATGACTTTTCTACCACTTGAAAAAATAACACCAATGGTACCGCCAGGTGGTGCCGGGATCGGTATGCACGTTGTTCCTGTAGAAAAAGCTATTCCTAGCAATGCTAGATCAGAATCGATAGAGCATATTTCTCATTGGCTCGACAAATATGATGGTCGTTATGCTGCTAGTCCATGCTCCTGTCGTTATGGTCGTAAAATTTTAGGTGAAGGCTGTGCTGATGATCCAGAAGATTGGTGTATTGCGATGGGAGATATGGCCGATTATATTGTTGAAACAGATCGTGGACGTTATGCTAGCCGCGAAGAAGTTCTAGAAATCCTAGAAAGAGCGGAAGAAAATGGCTTTGTTCACCAAATTACCAATATGGATGGTGAGGATAAAATCATTGCAATTTGTAACTGTAATGTAGATATTTGTAACGCTCTACGCACTTCCCAACTATTTAATACACCGAATATGTCTCGTTCTGCTTATGTTGCTAAAGTTCAACGTGAAGAATGTGTAGCTTGCGGAAAATGTGTTGAAGTCTGTCCTGCTGGTGCAGTTAAATTGGGACAAAAGCTCTGTACAAGCCAAGGCGAGGTCAAATACCCTATACATATCCTACCAGACAACAATAAATGGGGTCCTGAAATGTGGGATCCTGATTATCGTGATAATAATCAAATTAATTGTTATGACACAGGTACAGCACCTTGTAAATCAGCCTGTCCTGCACATATTGCAGTTCAGGGCTATCTAAAGTTAGCTGCTCAAGGCAAGTATACTGAAGCTTTAGCTTTAATCAAACAAGATAATCCGTTACCAGCTATTTGTGGTCATATTTGTAACAGACCCTGTGAGGATGTTTGTACAAGATCTAATGTAGATCAAGCAGTGGCGATAGATGCAGTTAAAAAGTTTATTGCTGAACAGGACTTAAATGCTGAAACTCGTTATGTTCCGAAAAAAATTATTCCAAGTAATCGTGGCGGCTTTAAGCAAAAAATTGCTATTATCGGTGCAGGACCAGCAGGTCTAAGTTGTGCCTATTACTTGGCTTTAAGAGGTTATTCCCCAACCATTTTTGAAAAAAATGAGAAACCTGGCGGGATGCTTGTCTATGGTATTCCATCTTATAAATTACAAGATGAAGTCATTCAGGCAGAGATTGAGATTATTGAAGAGTTAGGTGTAGAAATTAAATGTGGTGTGGAAGTCGGCAAGGATATTTCTTTAGACGAATTACGTGCTGAAGGATATCAAGGTTTCTATCTAGCCATTGGTTGTCAAGGTGGTCGCTTGCCAAACATACCAGGAGAAAACGCTGAAAATGCTCATACAGCTGTTGACTTCTTACGTGAAAACAATGCCGGAAATGGCGAACCTATAGAAGGTAAAGTAGTTGTAATTGGTGGTGGTAATGTTGCAATTGATTCAGCTTGTGTATCTGCTAAACTAGGTGCTGATTCTGTGAATATGTACTGTTTAGAATGTGCTGAAGAAATGCCTGCATCTAGCGAGGAGATTTTAGAAGCTCGAGCTATGAATGTAACCATCAATCATGAATATGGTCCAAAAGAAATCTTACAAGAAGCTGGCAAGGTTACAGGAATCGTATTGAAGAAATGTACATCTGTATTTGATGCAAATGGACACTTCAATCCTCAATATGATGAAAACGATACAATAACCGTTCCTTGTGAACATGTTATTTTTAGTATCGGTCAAAGTATTGAATACGGTGATTTGTTAGCAGATACGAAAGTGGAATTTGGTCGGGGCAATAGTCCAATTGCTGACGCAATAACTTTTCAGACAGCCGAACCAGATATTTTCGTAGGTGGAGATTTATACACAGGTCCACGTTTTGCCATAGATGCAATTGCTCAAGGCAGAGAAGGTGCAGAATCTCTCCATCGTTTTGTACATGAAAATGCTTCACTGACTATTGGTCGAAATCGACGCGAGTTCATAGAACTTGATACAGATGATGTAGTTCTCGAAGGTTATGATGAATCAAGTCGTCAAATAGAAGGCTTTGATTCCAGCATAGATCTTAAATCATTTACTGATAGACATTTAACCCTCACAGAAGAACAAGTAAAAATTGAAACAGCACGTTGTCTTGATTGTGGGACTGCTGTTGTTGACTATAACAAATGTATAGGTTGTGGGCTTTGTACAACCAAATGTAATTTTGATGCAATTCATCTGCATCGTGAATTACCCGAAATGAGTAACATGGTTATATCAGAAAATAAAATGAAACATATCCTACCATATGCATTAAAGCGTGCTGTCAAGACAATGTTTAAGAAAATGCCAACATCAAAGGTCAAGTACGACGATGCATGAGTTAGGTATTATTGTTCAAATTACAAAGTCACTAGCTGAAATTGCTGAAACTAATAAGTTGACAGAAATAGGTTCAGTGACTTTAGAAATAGGTGAAGTAAGCGGCATCATTCCTTCTTATTTTGAAGATTGTTGGCAATATTATCGAAGAAAAAATGAATTAATTAGGAATGCTGAATTAATCATAGAAATAAAGCCTGGTGTAACATTTTGCGAAGATTGTCGCAAGATCTACGAAACAGTCAAATATGGAAAAGAATGTCCCTTTTGTGAAAACGAGAACACTTTTTTAGTGGAAGGTAATGAATGCATAATCAAACAAATAGAAGCGAGGTGATTTTCCAAAAAATTTGAAGAGTAAATTGTTTAGCCATCATATTATTTGATGTTAGTGAAATTAGGAGGATTTATGTTTTTTCATGTATATGGCGAAAATGCTATTTATCAATGGCTAGCCATGTTGGCTGTTTTAGTCGCACTTATATTATTGAATGAATTTGCACGTCGTACAAAACTTGGTGGCGCAGTTATGTTCTTTGTAATTCCAGCAATTTTAACAGTATTTTTTATTGTTTTACAAATTTCTGCAGGCAGAGGTGCAGAATGGGCACTTAATAATCAAACTTATGTCTATATGAACGGCTGGTTCCATTATGCAAAGTTATATGCTGCCTTGGCAGGTTGTATTGGATTCATGATGATCAAGTACGATTGGGGTATTGGTAGTAAACAATGGTTTAAGGCTTTCCCTTTTGTTATTGTTGCTATTAACATCCTAATCGCTGTGGTCAGTGATTTTGAAAGTGCAGTTAAAGGTTGGAATTCCTGGTTCTTATCCAGTGAAAATGTTTGGCTATATGGTGGTTGGCACAATATCCTCAATGGCCTTGCAGGTATTATTAATATTTTCTGCATGACTGGTTGGTGGTCTGTCTACAAATCTAAGGACAGAAAGGACATGATTTGGCTAGATCAAATTTGGGTCTATATCATCGTTTATGACATTTGGAATTTTGCCTATACATATAACTGCTTACCCACCCATTCATGGTTCTGTGGGGTAGCTCTATTATTGGCACCAACAATTGCAGCTTTAATTTGGAATAAGGGTGGCTGGATTCAAAACAGAGCCAATACACTTGCTATCTGGTGTATGTTTGCACAAGTTTTCCCATTATTCCAAGAAACCTTACCTGATGGTACTAGCTCCTTCCGCTGGGCGACATTACCAGTTACCTATGCAGATGGAACTTTCCAAGGTATAGAAGCAGGCGGAAGTGCAAATGCTAATCCGACCATGATGCTAGTTATCAGTGCACTCGCACTAATCGTTAATGTTATTGCTCTTGTCTATATCATTCACACTGCAAGAAAGAAAAAGATCAATCCATATAAAGAACCTATCTTTACAGATTTCAAATATTATCAAGATTGTCTAGAAAGAGCAGATTT
>JAAYRJ010000227.1 GCA_012518845.1 Clostridiaceae bacterium | reverse complement strand
TGAGGCAAAAGATGATTACAATCAAAGACATTGCAAAAAAAGCTGGCGTTTCATACGCGACAGTTTCGCGTGCTTTAAATGACAAAAGTGATGTTAATCCAAAAACTAAGAAGAAAATTATTAAATTAGCACAAGAGATGGGCTATCGGCCTAATGTCATAGCCCAAAATCTTGTTAAACAACGAAGCAATAATATTGCTTTAATCGTACCAGATGTTTCAAATCCATTTTTTGCTGATATTGCTAGATCTATCACAGAAGCAGCAAATGAATCTGAATACGTAGTTACGATCAACAACACTGGTTGGGATCCAAAACAAGAACATTATATTTTGGATCATATGCAAAGCCAGCAAGTTGCAGGAATTATCATTAAACCTACTGTTTTTTATGAGCCTGGCACTTTTGACTCAGTGCGGGTCCCCTTAGTTGTTTTTTGGCATCCTAACAAAGACAAGACTGATTTTATCGAAATGGATCATTCCATTGGAGCAGAACTTGCAACAAACCATTTGATCGAAAGAGGATACAAGAACATTGCTTATATAGGTGGTGCTGGAACATCGCCTGCAAATCAATTAAGATTAATGGCATATCAAAAAGCTTTACAAGAACATGAAATGGAAGTTAGACAAGATTGGATCAGTTATGGTGGCTTTAATCTAAAAAGTGGGTACAATCGTATAAAAAGTCTATTAGAAAATGATAAAGTAAAACCAGATGCAGTATTTTGTGGTAATGATTACTTAGCACTCGGCGTATTGCAATATCTACATGAAAAGAACATCTCAGTGCCTGAGGAATTTGGTGTAATGGGTTATGATGATATTTATTTTTCATCGCTACCTATGATTAACTTATCAACTATAGCCCAGCCGCGCGATAAAATGGGAAAAAAGGCAGTAGATTTAATCTTAGATCAGATAGAATTTCAAGAAAAAAGAAATCTTGAAAACAACAATAATTATCGTTCTCCTTCAAGAATTTTGCTTAAACCAGAATTGAAAATAAGGGGAACTACTTAAAAAGGAGGAAAAGTTATGGTTAAAGATGCAGCAATTATTAATCAAATTTTAGATTTAAGCCAAAGTGGAAGAATTCATTGGCGTAATTTTAAGAGAATGCCTGCCAAGAGAACTTTAGATCGTGAAAATTTCTTAAGAGTAAGCATCGCAAGAAAGTACCCTAAGAAGTCATTTATTGTACGAGATCCTATGAATAAGCATCAATCCTATTATGCGTTCAATGATAATCTTGTCTTGGTTTTAGCAAAGAATGCTGTAGATGACAGTATCTTTTTAGTAGCTGGTGAAGTTACACCATCACTAAGAAGAAATAGACGTAAAATTAAGCGTAGAGATTTTGATCGAAATTTATCTGTATATCTTGAAGACTCTGAAGGTAAATTGCAAGAATTACATGATTTAGTTCATAAGGTGGAACCAAGATCAGATAATCTTAGCTCGAAAGCAAATTTCAATGAATTCTTAAGTCAAGAATTAGAGTAATTTGATAGGGATTAGTACTTTCAGTCATGAAGGGTTTATACTTTAAACGGACACTAACATATAGAGAAGATTTGTCGCTTCCTAAAATTGATTCTAACGAGAGTCTAATTAAGATTGTTCTCGCAGGGATTTGCAATACCGATAGAGAAATAATTAAAGGATACAAGCCAGGTTTTCAAGGTGTTTTAGGACATGAATTTGTTGGTGAAGTTGTTAAATCAAGCAATCCAAGTTTGATTGGACAGAGAGTAGTAGGTGAACTAAATAAAGGTTGTGGACAATGCTTTTATTGTAAGCGACAATTATCAAGACATTGTCTAGATCGAAAAATTATAGGAATGTCAATCGATGGTTGTTTTGCTGAATATATGGCTATTAGTACAGATCTTCTGCATATCATTCCCAAAAATTTGTCGAATGAAAAAGCCTTGTTTACCGAACCATTAGCTGCGGCAATTTCTATAATAGATACAGGACATATAAAGCCAACCGACCATATAGCCATTGTTGGTGATGGTCGGTTGGCTTTTATGATTGCACAAGTTTTGGCATTATCTGGATCTAATCTGACAATTGTTGGCAGACACCAAACTAAATTAGATCAATTTAGATCTTTTGCAAAAACAGCATTAGAAGCTGAGTGTCCTACACCACAACAATTTGATATTGTTATTGAGGCTACTGGATCTCCAAGTGGTATGAAAAATGCAATGAAATTAGTACGTTCATTTGGGGAAATAATTGTAAAAAGTACATACGAAGAAGCTTTAACATTAGACTTTAGCGAAATCGTAGTGCGTGAAATAAAGGTAAGAGGCAGTCGTTGCGGTCCATTTGAACCTGCCCTGAAACTTCTAGCAGGAAATTTTATAAAATTTCCAAAAATTGATTTATTTGAACTACATGATTATAAAAGAGCTTTTGCGTCAAAAGCTTTTAAATCAGGTTTTATAATCAGTGACTAACAGAGGTAAATTATGAAACAAAGACCAAATAATGTTTATCTAAATAGTGATCACTCTGCTGTGATGATCATTGATCAAACTCAATTACCGAATCGTGAAGTAATTTTGGAAAACAAGACACCTGAAGAAATGTTTGTTGCAATTAAGGACTTAAAAGTAAGAGGAGCACCGGCTATTGGGATTTTTGCTGCTTTTGCAATTTATGTCTTAGCTAAAAATAATTGTAATCAAGACTCTTATCAGGAGTTTTATGAAGATTTTATGCGTCATAAATCATATCTTGATTCTTCGAGACCAACAGCTGTAAATTTAAGCTGGGCTTTGAATAGAATGGAAGATGTTGTATTAAGCAACTCGAGCGATTCTATTACTAATATTATTAAGGCACTTGAAGTGGAAGCAAAAGAAATTCAAGCTGAAGACATTGCAATGTGTAAATCAATTTCAGAAAATGGACTACTAATATTAAAAGATAAGAAAAATATTATTACTCACTGCAATGCTGGTCCACTTGCAACTTCGCTCTACGGAACGGCTCTAGGTCCACTTATTCTAGCTAAGGAAAAAGGTATGGATTTACATGTTTATGTAGATGAGACTAGACCTTTACTTCAGGGCGCTAGGCTTACAACTTACGAGTTGGACAAACATGGTATTGATGTGACCTTAATTTGTGACAATATGGCTGGCATGTTGATGAATCAGGGAAAAATTGATGCCTGTTTTGTTGGCTGTGATCGAGTTGCAGCTAATGGAGATACCGCAAATAAAATTGGTACATTAAGTCTTGCGATTTTGGCGAATCATTATGACATTCCATTTTATGTTTTAGGACCATCTAGTACTATTGATCTTGAAACAAAAACTGGAGATGAAATTGTTATTGAAGAAAGAAATTCAGAAGAAATACGCAGCAAATGGTATAAGGAACCCATGGCTCCACCAGTAAATGCTTATAATCCTGCTTTTGATGTTACTGATCATCATTTGATCAATGGAATTATAACTGAAAAAGGGATTTGTTATTCTCCCTATGAAGAATCTTTAAGTAAAATATTTGACGAAAACGATGTAGATTGAAAAAATAACTTGACCTACAATATACATTGGTCGATAATAGAAAATTGTTTTAATTAAAGAGTAATTCTTTTTAATTAGGGCTTGCTGAACTATCGGCAAGCCACCTCATCAATTATTGATTATGTTGAACTAAGTGCGTTCTTTTTGTCAATAATAACAAAAAATAGATGGTGAAAAATTGAGACAAAAAGATCTCTGAGG
>JAAYRJ010000023.1 GCA_012518845.1 Clostridiaceae bacterium | reverse complement strand
TACAATTATTGGTTGCAAAACACCATTTTCTGCAATTGATTGAGCCAATTCTTCTAATTTATCCTGATCAAATTCCTTTCTTGGTTGATCTTTATTTGGACTAATTTCATCAATTGGTAAATTAAGAACTTTTTCGCTAATATGCTTTTCTTTTTTAAACTCCTGTTCAGTTTGACCTAATAAAGCACCTAGACCACGTCCTAAACCTTTCTGATTTTTACTTTGTTTTGCACTCATTTTTTCTATCCTTAATTAATATATTATTTTCCAATGTTTTTTAACTAGATTTGATCCATCTTACTAATAAACTCTCTTGCTAAAGCTTTATATGCTCTAGCTCCCTTAGACCATTTATCGTGTTCTTGAATAGGAATTCCATAACTTGGAGCTTCACTTAATCTAACATTACGAGGAATTATTGTTTTAAACACGTATGCGTCAAAAAACTTATTGATTTCTTCTGCAACTTGGCGAGAAAGTTGGGTACGCGTATCATACATAGTAATTAATATTCCAAAAATACTAATATCTGGATTTAAGCTTTCTTTAACCATATTAAAAGTATTGATTAATTGAGTCACACCTTCTAAGGCATAATATTCTGCTTGAATTGGTATAAGTATACTATCAGAAGCAGCAAGTGCATTTATTGTTAAAAGTCCTAAAGATGGTGCACAATCAATTAATATGATCTCGTAGCCATTACTAATCTCTTCATCTATGAGTGAATCTAAAATTGTTTCACGTGAAACAATTGAAACCATTTCAATTTCTGCACCGGCCAGGTCGATATTTGCTGGTACTATATCTAAATTTTTTCTAATTTCTGAAACAATGACATCTTTAAGAGGTACTTGATTAATAATAGAATCGTAAATTGTTAATTCTTGTTTATTTTTATCTAGACCAAAACTCGATGTTGCATTGCCTTGAGGATCTAAATCTATTAACAGAACTCTTTGTTTTCTGCGTGCTAACTGATCCGCTAAATTTACAGCAGTTGTAGTTTTACCTACACCACCTTTTTGATTAACTATTGATACAATCATTGCCTAACTTCCTTTTATTTCATTAATATATATCTTATCAAAAAAATCTACGCGTTTGCTCTTATTTTTGTAATATTTGAGAAATTTAATAATAATTAGATAAAATGTTTCACGTGAAACATTTTAGCATTATCTCCTACAAAAACTAATTGTTTCACGTGAAACAAAAAAAGAGATAAGTTTCATATGTTTTATGCTTATCTCTTATTGCTATATAATGTATATAATAGTGTCGAATTAATCTAACTGAGCATACTTGGCATTTTCTTTGATAAATTCTCTTCTGGGCTCAACTTTGTCTCCCATTAATAAGGACAAAGTGTTGTCAGCTTCTTGTGCTTCACCAACTGTTACTTGAATTAAATGTCTTTTTTCAGGATCCATTGTAGTTTCCCAAAGCTGCTCAGGTTGCATTTCGCCCAATCCTTTAAATCTTTGAATGCGTGGATTTTCCCAACCTTTTTCTGCTTTAATTTTTTCCACATCAGCTTCATCATAGGCATATGCT